>JACUTZ010000002.1 GCA_014859545.1 Gammaproteobacteria bacterium | reverse complement strand
CCCCCCGCATCCAATATGCCGTCGCGCTAGCGACACAAGTACTATCCCAAGTGTGATTATCACACTAATCTGCGAAGAACCCTATTAAGGATAAGTTCGGCGCTTCCGCAGCACAGGCGAATAAGATCTGAGGCTCGACAGGGGACTTTGAAGCCCCTCCGGCCAATTACTCCGCCATCAAGCCCCGCACCGCATCCAGTACCTCCGGTTCTTCCCAGTCTATCGCGCTATTGACCGAGTAGCGCAGCCTACCCTGGCGGTCGAGGATGAAGGAGGAGGGGAAGGCGAAGACCTTCCATTCGGCGGATACCCGCCCATCGCTGTCCATTAGCACCGGGAAATCCACCTGTACCTGGCGCATGAAGTCCTGGATGTGGGCGGCGTCTTCCTGGAAGTTGACCGAGACGATGGCGAAGCCCTCGCCGAGGGTCTCGGCCATGCGGTTCATCGAGGGGATCTCTTCCACGCAGGGCGGGCACCAGCTGGCCCAGAAGTTGAGCAGGATCACATTGCCGTCATAGTCCTTGAGTTGGTGCTGTTTGCCGAGCTGGTCGGGCAGGGCGATGGGGGTGGCCTGACGGCTGCCATCCAGGCGGACCAGGCCGCGACGGGTGCTGACCTCGGTGGCCTTGGCCTGGGGCAGGGCGGCGGCCTGCAGCGGGCGTTCCATGCGGGCAAATAGTCTGGCAGCACGCTGCAACTGGGCGGGGATGGCATCCTGGGCGAGGCGTTCTTCCGGCTCTGGGTCATTGCGACGCAGGTAGTAGAAATCACGTACCCCGCCGATCAGTTGACTGAATACCGGCGCGCCGCCCTGTTGCAGGATGGCGATGATCTCTTCCAAGTGCCAGCGATAGACCCCAAATTCCGGCTGCATCAGCAGCACCGGTAGATTGCTGGCATAGGCCTCGTCCACGTAGATGGCTTGCTCACCGGCCACCGGGGTGGCCTGCATCAGGTTGGGGAAATACAGTGCCGTGCCGAGGACATAGTCGCTGTCGGGGCCGTCGCGCTGCCACTGACGCATGCCGCGCAGGGCGGTGATCGCTGGACGGCCGGAGGCGACGATCATCACCTGCTTGCCGGTTTCTTGATGGGCGGCACGCAGCAGGCTGGCAACGCTGACCCCACTCAGGTCGCGCATGTTGTCATTGGTGCGGGCGAGGAAATGGGCATCCAGCAGGTCCACCTGCCAGACCTCGATGTCGAGCCGATTCAGGGCCTTGGCCAGCGCGGCATGGGCGGGGCGTTCGCCCTGCTGGGGTAGCAGCCAGAGGATCAAGTGTTCACCCTCGGCTGGGTAGGCGCTCACCGGTAGCTCTACCCCCTCGTCATCCTCGATCAGGAGGGTTTGCGGGGCGGCGCTGAGCAGACCGGGTAGGGCCAGCAGCAGACTCAGGAGCAGGGCCGATAGCAGGGTGCCAGTGGAACGGTATGATGGACGCATCGTCAGGTCTCTATTGTTCGGGTAGAGGTATCGTCTGGTACTCGCTGGCGGATATGACCACGTGCTTAAGCGGGTGTTCCCGCTTTTTGCCTCAGGCGTGCACAGTGGTCCAGAGCTTCCTGAGCGTCTTGGCTTGCCGGGGCGCGCGTGAACCCCTGTCGTTGGGTTTCGGGGCAGTGGCAATGGAGGCGTGTGTTAGCGGCTGTTGGGTAGTGCCCGGGAGGTGAGGCTGGACGGCCTCAGCCCCCCCGGCGCGCTTGCCTTAGCCGATGCGTGCCAGTACCCGACCGGCCGCCTCGATGGTGGCGTCAATATCCGCCTCCGTATGGGCGGCGGAGACGAAGCCAGCTTCAAAGGCGGAGGGGGCTAGATACACCCCTTCTTCGAGCATGCCGTGGAAGAAACGCTTGAAGCGCTCCACATCGCATTTTTCCACCGCCTGGCCAAAGGAGGTAATGGTCTTCTCCTCGGTGAAGAACAGGCCGAACATGCCGCCGACGTGGTTTTCGCTCATCGGGATGCCGTGCGCTTTCGCCTTGGCCATGATGCCAGTGACCAGGCGCTCGACCTTGGCAGCGATGCCCTCATAGAAGCCGGGGGCGGCGGCCAGCTTGAGGGTGGCCAGGCCGGCGGCCATCGCCACCGGATTGCCGGAGAGGGTGCCGGCCTGGTAGACCGGGCCCAGCGGGGCGATGTGTTCCATGATCGCACGCTTGCCACCAAAGGCCCCCACCGGCATGCCGCCGCCGACCACCTTGCCCAGGGTAGTCAGGTCCGGCTGGATCTTGTAGTGGGCCTGGGCGCCGCCCAGGGCAACGCGAAAACCGGTCATCACCTCGTCGAAGATCAAGACGCTGCCGTGTTCATCACAAACTGCGCGCAGCCCTTCGAGGAAGCCGGGTACCGGCGGGATGCAGTTCATGTTGCCCGCCACCGGCTCGACGATGATGCAGGCGACCTGCGGGCCGATCTCGGCAAAGGCGGTTTTCACCGCATCGATATCGTTATAGGGCAGGGTGATAGTGAAGTCGGCCAGTGCTGCCGGCACGCCGGGGCTGCTGGGCACGCCCAGGGTCAGCGCGCCGGAACCGGCCTTGACCAGCAGCGAGTCGGAATGGCCGTGGTAACAGCCCTCGAATTTGACGATTTTGTCGCGCCCGGTATAGCCACGGGCCAGGCGGATCGCACTCATGGTCGCCTCGGTGCCACTGGAGACCATGCGCACCATGTCCATCGAGGGCACCAGTCTGACCAGCTCATCGGCCATTACTGTTTCCAACACCGTGGGTGCACCGAAGGATAGACCGTTGACCGCGGTTTCCTGTACCGCCTTGATCACCTCCGGGTGGGCATGGCCGGCCACCATCGGTCCCCAGGAGGCCACGTAGTCGATGTACTTCTCGCCCGTCTCGGCCCACACATAGGCACCGAGGCCCTTCTTGAAGAACACCGGCTCACCACCGACCCCCTTGAAGGCGCGTACCGGCGAATTGACTCCACCGGGGATGTGTTGCTGGGCGGCGACAAACAGTTCGTGGGCGTTGGGCATTTTTTGTGCTCCTTAAAAATCAAAAAAATCTCACCGCAGAGGCGCAGAGGCGCAGAGGCGCAGAGAACGCAAAGAAAAGATTTGCCACAGAGGACACAGAGGTTTAACCATTACCGGGATATTATTGTGGCAGTGGAAAGGTGATGCGCTTGCCACAAGACTTTGGCTTCTACCGGAAAGCAAATCTCTGTGACCCCTGTGTCCTCTGTGGCTATATTTTGTCGTCTCTGCGTCTCTGCGTCTCTGCGGTGAATATGTTATTCGTACAGTTTGGTGATGTGTGCCGCTGCGGCGCTCACGTCGGCCTGGCCGAACACGGCGTTGATCACCGCCAGCATGTCGGCACCGGCGGCCACCAATGGGGCGCCATTGTCCGCATTGATGCCGCCGATGGCAACCACCGGGATGTTCAGGCGCTGTTTGGCCTGTTGCAGTAGCTCAAGGCTGGCACGCACCGCCGTGGGTTTGACCTGGGAGGAATAAAAGCTGCCGAAGGCCACGTAATCGGCCCCGGCGGCCTCGGCGGCGAGGGCCAGATCGAGCTGGTCGTAACAGGACACCCCGATGATCGCCTGCTCACCCAGTTTGGCACGGGCGATGGCGATATCCCCGTCGTCCCGGCCCAGGTGTACCCCGTCGGCCATCACCTGCGCGGCCAGTGCCACATCGTCGTTAATGATCAGCGGCACCCCCAGTGGGCGGCAGATATTGTACAGGTCCTGGGCCTCCCACAGACGGCGCGAGGCATCCTCGCCCTTGTCGCGGTATTGGATCATCACCGCGCCGCCGTGGATGGCCTGGGCTACTGCCTGGACCATCTGTTCCGGCGACAGCAGCTTGCTGTCGGTAATCGCATAAAGCCCACGGGGCAGTTGTCGTTTTGTCATCGGATAACCTAAGAAATAAAAGCAAACCGCAAAGTACGCAAAGAAAAATTAGCCACAGAGGACACGGAGAACACAGAGAATTCAATGCTCATTTGGCCTGCCGAAGGTTTTGACGGGCGATGTGCCTGTCACAAACGCGTCTGAACACGACGGTTGCCGGAATGCCCTCCGTGATCGCTGTGTCCTCTGTGGCACGGTTTCTTTTCTTTGCGACCTTCGCGCCCTTTGCGGTTAATCTTGTTCATCATCCTCGCCACGGGCCCAGAACAAGCGATTGGGGTGGTGCTGGCCCATGCCGAGGCGAAAGCCATGGGCGAGGGTTTGCCAGGTGTATTCCTGGGCCTCGTGGATGGCACTAAAGGGTTCCAGGCCGTGGGCCAGCAGACCGGCGATGCTGGCGGCGAGGGTGCAGCCGGAGCCGTGGTAGCTGTGTGGCAGGCGTTCCCAGCTGAAGGTCTCCAGCAGGCGATGATTACCATAGAGACGGTTTTCCACCGCCTGGGTATCTTCATGGGTGCCAGTGATCAACACCAGCTCGCAGCCATCGTCAAGCAGCTGCTGGGCGCAGGCATCCAGGGTGTCGGCCTCCTGGGCCAGGGCGCGGGCCTCCTGACTATTGGGGGTGAGTACCGTGACATAGGGAAATAGCAGCTGGCGCAACGCCTGCTCCATCGCGTCGGTGCTGAGGCGATTGCCACCACCGGCGCGCAGGATTGGGTCGAGCACCACCGGGACGTCCGGGTAGTCGTGCAACAGGCTGTGGATCACCTGGATGTTTTCCACGCTGCCGATCAGACCGATCTTGATCGCCGCCACTGGCATGTCTTCCAGCACCGCGCGGGCCTGTTCGATGATCAGCAGCGGGTCCACCGGCTCCAGGCGCATCACATTCTGGCTGTCCTGTACCGTCAGCGCGGTAATCACCGGGGCAGCCAGCGCCCCCATGCTGGCGATGGCCTCGATATCGGCCTGGATGCCGGCCCCGCCGCAGGGATCGTTGCCGGACAGGCATAGCACCACTGGAATGCCGCTCACAGGGTGCCCGCCTGTTGGGCCAGCCAGGCGGTCTTGGCGGACAGCTCCAGTGAGCATAGCCATTTGTAGGCCAGGTTGATGGTTTCGGCTTGGGCAAACACCCCATGGCCGCGTACCACGATGATGCGGTGTTCGGCCAGCAACTCGGCCACCTGCTGCGGGGCCTCGCTGGTGTAGCGATCAAAGGGGATGTCGATCACCGGCACGCGGGGAAAATACAGTTGGCCTTCAAAATCCGGCGGGATGAAATCCTCGCCTTGCATGGTCATTGCCACGCTATGGGGGCCGTGGCTGTGCAGCAGCGCACGGGCAGTGGGGTTGTGTTGATAGACCATTCGGTGCAGGGGTGCATCCAGTGAAGCATTGGCACCATCTGTGCCTTCTAGCTCGCAACGGATCAGCTGGTCGGCACTCAGTAGATCGGCACAGCAGCCGGTCGGGGTGATCCAGAAATCATCCTCGACCCGCACCGAGGCATTGCCGCTGTGGGAGTCGTTATTGCCGTACTGGCGCAGCCACTGGTAATGGCGTACCAAATCTTCTCGTAGATCCATTTTTATGCCTTCTGTGTTAACCGCAAGGACGCCAAGTTCGCAAAGAAAAAAGTGCTGAAATGGTCACTGCGTATCGCGACACACGAGTGTGAGCGCCATTTGCCTGGCATGGGATTGGATAGCTGGTGATTTCGCCCACCCCGTGGATATTTTGTGCCCTTTGCGGTGAGAACACGTCATTTTTTTTCCCGGGGTTGGAAGCGGGTGATACCGCGCACCACCTGGCTGTAGGGCAGTGCCTCGACGCTGCCGTGTTCCGCCACCGCAGCGGTCAGCAGGCCGTAGATATCGACCACCCGTTCGGCGTCGATCTGAGTTTCATCCAGGGAGGCCTGCAGCCCCAGCATGCCGCCACACTGTACCTTGAGTTCCTTGCCGTGGGGAAGCACCACCTCGGCATGGGGCAGGTGCAGAGCAAAGATCGCCTTGTGGTGCAGCTGCCCCAGCACATCTTCACAAAGTTGGCGCGCGCCGGGGGATTTGCAGGCGACTGCCTCACGCTCGCCGATAAACAGTTTTTCGCCGCGGGAGCAGCCACAGCAGCGGCGCAACAAGGCCTTGGCAAAGATGCAGGGGGCGTTGTTGACGTCGCGTATGGTCTTTTTGAATTCTTTTTCATCCATCTTCGAATCACCCTGGTGGAATTCACCAAACGATCACCACAGAGGGCACAGGGAACACAGAGTTTACTCAGCCTGGCAGATGTTGGTGTGCGTTCCTGATGTCTGCGACCTGTTGTTCTCTGTGGACTCTGTGGCCTCTGTGTTGCGGTGTGTTGTTGTCTAGTGAGTCGGCTGCATCTGTGCCAGCATCCGGTCTTTCCAGTCCTGCAGGGTCTGGCTGTCGACCCGTGCGCTCAGCATCGCCAGCTCCTTTTGTGCTAGCTCGCTGCCGCTGATGATCGCCAGACTGAGCCACTGGAAGGCGGCCTCGTCATTTTGCGCCACAAGGCTGCCCTCGGCCAGTAGCTTGCCGAGCATGTACTGGGCCTTGGGGTGGTTGTTATTGGCCGCCTGCTGGTACCAGTGCAACATCGCCTGGGTGTTCTTTTCGATCGCCCCTGCGCCTTGGGCGTAGAGGTCGCCCAGCGCACACATGGCATCCGCATCGCCATGTTCGGCGGCGCTGCTATACCAGCGGTGGGCCTCGCTCGGGTCATGCACAAAGCCCTCGCGCTGCACATAACACCAGCCCAGCAGCGTCTGGGCCGCAACCCAGCCCTGTTCGGCGGCGGCACGCAGCCAGTGCAGGGCCTGATCGCTATCCTGACTGACGCCCTTGCCATTGGCGTACAGTGCGCCCAGCTGGAACTGGGCCCTGGGGTCGCCGGCCTCGGCGGCTTTTTGTATCTCGGGCAGACGGGTCTTGTCAAAACGGTGGAGTAGGGCGTGAAGCTGTTCGGCAGTGGTCGGCATGGCTATTGATCCTGGTATTTATAGGCTTTTCAACACAGAGGGCACGGAGGCTGTCATGCCAAGGCGAAAATCAGCGCCAGCACGCCAGGCTGTGTCTGCAGCATGACTCGATGGATTTTCTCTGTGTGCTCGGTACCCTCTGTGTTGTAGGGGGTTTGTTCAGTCCAGCGCCTCGGCGGCGATCTCGCGCACCTCGGGGTGGGGGTCATCGCGCAAGAGCGACAGTTTGGCCCGTGCCGCCTGGTTGTTCAACAGGCCGAGATAGTGGGCCGCATCGGTGCGCAGGCGGTGATCCGGCTCGTCGGCCAGGCTCAGCAGATCCGGCAGCAGGGTGGTGAGTTCGGGCTGCCCCAGGGATTCGATGATGGCGCTAATCCCCAGCCCCACCTGCATTGGTCGATCCGCTTTCTTTAACAGTGCCAGCAGGGTGGGGTAGTGCTGGGGCTGGCGGGCCAGCAGCTGCTCGGCCTCGCTCAGCTCACCACCGGCCAGCAGGTGTTCCAGGTAGCCGGCCATGCCATCGGGGCTGGCGGCCCGTTCGCTCCACTGGCGGAGTGCCGAGGGCGTCTGGGCACCAGTGAGGATGAAATCCCCCAGTTGGAGCCAGGGTACGCTGCGTATCCCATATTCTGCGGCCTTTGCAGGGTCCTGGCTGATATCCATGACCGTCAGTTCGCCCAGTTTGCCCTCGCGCTGCAAACCCTCCAGCGCGGCCTTGACCCCGGGACAATGGGGGCAGCCGGGAGCGGTAAACAGCAGGGCATTGACAGGTGGGTGCATGGGCCTTCCTTCATCAGCGGATACTTGCTGCATTATGGGGGCATGCCCGGATGATTCAAGCCAATCAGTCTGCTCGCGAAGGCCTGGGGGGCTTGTATGGCGCGACGGCGCCCTAATTATATGGGGGATTGTCGGTTATACTGGCCAGACACCCGAAGCGGAGCCTATCCCAATGAATTTGAATGACATGAGTAAAGAAGAACAGATCCTGTATGCGGTCAAGCGTGTGTTGACCGAGGTGATCAAGGACACCGCCACCGAGCCTGGCCAGCTCCATCCCCTTTCCGGCAATACCATCAATGGCATGCGCGACTGCCTGATGCTGATCAGCCAGCGTGAGCAGGAGCTGGCCCAGCAGGCCGGGCGCAGCATGGACCAGCGTCCGCGCTATGTGGATGAACCCAAGCCACAGAGTGATGTGGTGATCCCGATCGATCGTATTGGTAAGCCTAAGAAGTAGTTTTTGGTAACTACTCGCCCTCTTGAAAAAGATATTACCGCAGAGACGCAGAGGCGCAGAGGATTAATGGTCAAACCGTATGTCGAAGGTCTGTTCGATATTCAGATGGAGGAAACTCTCACGGATGGTCGACCGTATATGAACGCCGATGTGGTGCAAATACACCACTGAATGCCTCTGTGTCTGGGCGATCTGTTCCCGGCATCGCCAACCGACTCCGTCCTAGTCGTCTAATGATCTTTTTTAGCACTTACTGCCCACCCCCAGGCATCAGATTGACATCCGGGTCGAGGACGAGGCGCTCATAGGCTTGGTCACGGGGTGGCTGGCTGTCAAAGTGCCAGTTGCCCTGCTCATCTTGCCAGCGGTAGACCACGACCTTGCCGCTGGGGGCAGGTAATGGATCCACGGCGGTGGGCAGTGGCGGCATAGCGAGTTCCTGATGCAGGCGCGCCAGCCAGGGAAAATCATCACGCCAGATATAGCTTGCCGCTAGCAAAAGCACGATAATCACTCCCAACCAAAAGATGCTCTTCAACATTGCCATACCCCTGCCCGGTGGATCGTACCAGTATGCACGAGTTGCGTTTCTATCTGAAGATTAGTGCCGAGGACTACCTGCGTTATTACCAGGGACGTGCCAGTTTTGTGCGGACCATCAGTCATGACGGGCGGCGGGTGCAGTTTCCCGCCGAGCGTCTGCGTCCGTTTGTGTTGCACAGTGGCATTCATGGGGAATTTTTGCTGCGCTTTGATGCGCAGCACAAGTTTGTTGATCTGCAGCGCATTGGGGAGTTGCGATAATGTTTGAACTGCATCCACGCCTTGCCGAAGATACCCAGCCGGTGCGCGAATTACCGCTCAGCCTACTGTTGCTGGTCAATGACGCCCGTTATCCCTGGTTCATCCTGGTGCCTCGCCGTGAGGATATCCAGGAGATCTATCAACTGGACGAGGCCGACCAGCAGCAACTTTGGCAGGAGTCTGCCTGGTTGGGCAGGGCGGCAATGCAGGCCTTTGGTGGCGACAAGCTGAATATCGGTGCGCTGGGCAATCTGGTGCCGCAGTTGCATCTACATCACGTCGTGCGCTATCGGGATGATGAGAGCTGGCCCGGCCCGGTTTGGGGCAAGGGCCGGACACAGCCCTATGCCCTGGCAGAGCGTGAAGCGGTGGTGCAGTGCCTGCTGACTGCGATGAAGCTGTAGTTGTACTTTCCCCTGCGCTAACGGCCAATCAGGTGTTGCAGGGTCGGCAGGGCGCGGCGCACGCTGTCATGACCCTCGGCGATGGCCTCTTCGGCGCGATCAAATTCCAGCAGGCCCAGTTTGCCCAGGCGCGGGGTGAGGACGACGTCCGGCGGGTCACCGGCCATACGGCTTTTGGTGATGCGATCCTGCATGATGTTGATGGCGCTGGCGACCACGTCGAAGACACCGGGCCCTTCGTCGTGGTTGCGTAGTTTGCTGTTGGCCCAGGCACCGAGGCGGGTGTCCTTGATGCTGCCATTGAGTTTTTCCAGCAGCTGATCCAGCAGGGCCTGATCGCCCTTGTCGGCATTTTCCCGCGGCGCTTGATGCTTGATGTGGCGGCCGATGATATCGCTGTTGAGGTTGACCGCGATGATCACATCCGCGCCCATGGCGCGGCACAGGGATACCGGCACTGGGTTGGTCAGTCCACCATCCAACAGCCAGCGGCCTTCATGCTGTACCGGCGAAAACAGTCCTGGCAGGGCGATCGAGGCGCGCACCGCCGCACGCAGGCTGCCTTGCTGCAACCAGATCTCGCGCCCGTTTTGCAGATCGGTGGCGACACAGGCAAAGGGCTTGTCGAGTTTTTCGATGCGAATGTCGCGGATTTTGTCGGCAAAGGCGGCCATCAGGCTGTCGCCCTCGATTAGTCCGCCGCTCATGCGCACATCCAGGAGTTTGACCACATCCCAGAAACCGAGCTTGCGCACCCATTCTTCCAGGGTCCCAAGTTGGTCACCACAGTAGGAAGCACCGACCAGGGCGCCAATCGAACAACCGCAGACCAGATCTGGTTCGATACCCTGTTCCTTGAGCGCCTGAATAACGCCGATGTGTGCCCAGCCACGGGCCGAGCCGCTGCCCAGTGCCAGGCCGATGCGTGGTTTTGCCATGCCCATTCTCCTTAAAAGTCTTTTACCGCAGAGGCGCAGAGGCGCAGAGAAGATCTGGTTTTGCTGCTACGGCCCGTTGTGTTTTTTGAACCTCGGCATGGTATGCGCGAATCGTTTTGAGTCGGTAATGTCTACTGCGCACATTGTCCTGTCAGCCCAGTCGGCCATAGTTGGATGCAACAATGCTGGACGGTTGTCTTGCTCCGCGCCTCAGCGTCTCTGCGGTAGAGGTTCACGATAAGGGAAAGACCTCGCCGATGGGGCGGGTCTTCAGCCACCCGGTAATACTGAGGCGATCACGCCGGGCGGGCAAGACCTCATGCCAGTAGCGGGCGCTGAGGAAGCTGACGAAGCTACCCAGGCGTGGCGGTACCGCGATGGATTGCTCGTCATCCAGTTCAATGCGCAATTGCCCGCCATCCTCGGCCTGCCAGTCCTCATTCAGGTAGAGGATGGTGGTGACCTGGCGTTGCTCGACCCCACGAAACTGATCCAGATGGCGTCGGTAGAAACTACCGGGTGGATACAGGGCGCAATGCCCCTCGAACTCCACCAGGCCCAGAAAAAGCTGGCGATTCAGGGTCTGCCGGTAGGCCGCCATCAGTGCCAGGTACTGGCCCTGCTCGGGACCACAGGCCGTGTCATCTAGCCAGTGGATCTGGTCGGCGCGAATGTCATCGCGCAGACGCCAGTTTTCACCACGGCCAACCCCGGCGGGGCGAAATTCCCCGGCCTGTTGCAACTGGCGGCATTCGGTGGCCAGGGCCAGGGCTGCACCGGGATCGAGGAAATCTGGCTGAATCACATAGCCCTGTTCGGCCAGAGTCTGACAAATTTCCTCGAGCCGGGTTGATGCTGCCTGATAGGGTGGGGCGAGGGATGGCAAGCAGGGAGCCTTGTCTGTACAGGGTCGGGGGAAGAATTATCACCCAGCAAGCCCCTGTATACCTAAAGTTTTTTCCTGCCGGGCCGCTGAGTCTGCATCGCTATCCATACGGTGTTTTACCATGAGCCTGCGCGCTGTCCTGATCCTGTTGTTCTCGCTTGGCCTGAGCCTGCCCGCCCTGGCGGGGCAGATCCGCTATGGCGCCAATGAACACCAATCCGACTGGCAGGCCGATGGCAACCGTTTGTTCTGCCGTCTCAGTCACGAAGTTCCCCGCTATGGTCTGGCCATCTTCGAACGTCGTGCCGGCGGTGAGCTGGGTTTTCGCCTGGAAACACGCCTGTCCCCCCGGCAGGTTGCGATGGCCAGACTGGTCTCGGCACCACCCCAGTGGAAGCACGATACCTTGATTCGGGATCTTGGCCAGGTGGATATCCGCACCGAGCGTGCCAGCATGCATCTGCCCGAAGCCCAGGCCCGGCGGCTGTTGCTGGAGCTGGAACACGGGATGTTTCCCAGCTTCTCTTTTTCAGACTGGGCCGATGGGCGTGATAGCGTAACCGTGGCGCTGTCTGCAGTGCGGGTGCGCCAGGCCCTGGGCGAGTTCCAGCAATGCCTGGACAGCCAGCTGCCCTATGGGTTTGAACAGGTACGTGATACCCGTGTGCACTTTGCCTTTGACAAGAGCGAGTTGAGCCCTGAGGCACGCCGCCGCCTGGATGTGGTGGCCGAGTTCATGCGTCTGGATGAGCGGATCGATGGGGTGGTGCTGGAGGGGCATGCGGACAGCCGTGGCTGGCCACGTTACAATGATGCCCTGTCATTGCGCCGTGCCGAGGCGGTGCGCGAATACCTGATTGCCCAGGGGGTGGATGCGGAAAAATTTCAGTTTGACCTGCGCGCCTATGGTGAACGCCGCCCGCTGGCCAGTAACCGCACCGAGGCCGGGCGGGCACAGAATCGCACCGTTATCGTAAGCTTGCAGGGGGGTTAAGCCCCTGTCTTCCTGCCCCTGCTCTCAGGTATAATCCCCGCCCAGCCCTATTACCCAGCCCCCCAGGGGCGAACCTGTCATCGGGAGTTTGCATGTCTGAGATCAAAAAAGTCGTTCTGGCCTATTCTGGCGGCCTGGATACCTCCATCATCCTCAAGTGGTTACAGGATGAGTATCACTGCGAGGTGGTGACCTTTACCGCCGATATCGGCCAGGGTGAAGAGGTCGAGCCGGCCCGCGCCAAGGCGCAGCAGATGGGGGTCAAGGAGATCTACATCGAAGACCTGCGTGAAGAGTTTGCCCGTGACTACGTGTTTCCGATGTTCCGCGCCAATGCCATCTATGAGGGCGAGTACCTGCTCGGCACCTCAATCGCCCGTCCGCTGATCGCCAAGCGCCTGGTGGAGATCGCCCAACAGACCGGTGCCGACGCGATCTCCCACGGAGCCACCGGCAAGGGTAATGACCAGGTGCGTTTTGAACTGGGCGCCTATGCCCTGATGCCCGGTGTCAAGGTGATCGCCCCCTGGCGCGAATGGGACCTGACTTCCCGCGAAAAACTGATGGCCTATGCCGAAGAACACCAAATCCCGGTGGATTTTGCCAAGAAGGGCAAGAAATCCCCCTATTCGATGGACGCCAACCTGCTGCACATCTCCTACGAGGGCGGCATCCTGGAAGACCCCTGGTCCGAGCCGGAAGAAGACATGTGGCGCTGGAGTGTTTCACCGGAAAAGGCCCCGGATGAACCAGCCTATCTGGAGTTGCATTACCAAAAGGGTGACATCGTCGCCATCGACGGCAAGCCGATGAGCCCGGCCGAGGTGATGGCGTATCTGAACACGGTTGCCGGTGCCCATGGCATCGGTCGTGACGACATCGTGGAAAACCGCTACGTGGGGATGAAGTCCCGTGGCTGCTATGAAACCCCGGCCGGCACGGTGATGCTCAAGGCCCATCGCGCCATCGAATCCCTAACCCTGGATCGTGAAGCGGCCCACTTGAAAGACGAGCTGATGCCCCGTTATGCCAGTGTCATCTACAATGGTTACTGGTGGAGTCCTGAACGCGAAATGTTGCAGACCCTGATCGACCAGTCCCAGCAGCACGTCAACGGCACGGTACGGGTCAAGCTCTATAAGGGCAATGTGATCATCGCCGGGCGCAAATCCGAAAGCGATTCCCTGTTCGATGAATCCATCGCCACTTTCGAAGAAGATGCCGGTGCCTATAATCAGAAAGACGCCGAAGGCTTCATCAAACTTAATGCGCTGCGCCTGCGCATCGGTGCGAAACGTAGACAATAAGACCTGTTCCGGCCATGGATGGCGGTTAGGGTGGTAGGAAGCGCACTTGACCGTTAAATCGTTTCTATACAGATATCTGACGCTGATTCTGTCGGCTTGGGTGATCCCGCCTGCGGCAGGCATGGGCTTCATTATCTTTATGAATATCCTCGGTTTCGAGGAAATCCGAGCGATCTTTTTTTTCCCGGTAATGTCAATCTTCATCCTGGCGTCGATCCTTCTCGCCGGGGGCTATTTCTACTACTACGCAAAACCCATTTTGTATTTTCTGGCCAAGCCAGGCGATGCGGATGTTGGCCTGGCGCTGCGACGGATCCGCTTCTTTCCCCTGCATTACTGGGTGCTGTTCCTGTTGACGCTGTTATTGGCATCAAATTTGGTGCTGTGGCTGGCTGCGCAGCAGTTTGGCATCATCATGGATACCGAGGCCGGGCTGCGTATCCACCTGGTTGCCCTGACGGTCTCCATTTTGATCGGTCTGCCCCTGTTTTTCCTGCTGCTGGATCTGTTCGGGCGCAGTATGCCGGGACAGATCGACGGCACACCGCATTTCACTTTGCTCAGCAAACTGTTGTTGATTTCAGGACTGGTGCCGCTGCTTAGCAGCACCATCCTGGTGCTGTATTACTGGTCGCGAACCGCCTACTTCACCTATGAAACCTTGCTTGTATGGGGCCTGCTGCTGCTGATAGTGGCAGTGGGTGCCTGGCTGTTCAGGGGCAGTTTTCGTCAGTCCCTGGCCCCCTTGCAAAGTCTGCTCAGCCAACGGGTCGAACCCTGTCACCTGGATCTGGCCAGCCTGGTCTCACAATCCACCGATGAGCTCGGTGTACTGACCAATGAATACCGGCGGCTGCTAGAACACCATTATCGGGTTGAAGCCCGCCTGCGCAGTTCGGAGGCAGCACACAACAACATCCTGCTCAATATGCAGGACACCTATTTTCGCACCGACAAACAGGGTGTGATCCGCTATATCACGCCAATGATCGAACAGACCCTGGGCTACGCTCCCAGCGAGATGATTGGACAACGGATTGATGCGTTTCTTTGTCCGAGCATGGGGCATGTGAGTCTCTATGAACTCATTAAGTCAGAAAATGGCTTGGTGCGTAATCTGTCCATGGCCTTGCGTCACCGCAACGGCGCGACCGTATGGGTGACGACCAACGCGCATTTCTTCAGTGATCCGGCGGCCAATGTCGCGGGTATTGAGGGAAATTGTCGTGATGTGACTGCCCTAAAGCAAACCCAGGCGGCCCTCGAACGGGAAACCCAGCGTGCCCTGGTCACCCTTAAGTCGATTGGTGATGGGGTGATCACCACCGATACCAATGGCATCATCGAGTACCTGAATCCGGTTGCCGAGAATCTGCTGGAGCTGCGTAATGGCGCGGCGCTTGGTCGTCACTATTTGGATGTGCTGAAACTCAGTGGGGAGACCGATGGTGGGGCACTGCGCGATCTGGTGGAGATGATCCTTCATCATGATAGCGCCACGGTGAATGCGGACGATGGTATCCTGCGCCACAGCGATGGCAGTGAATTCAGCATCAATATCTCGGCAGCGCCGATGCGCGATACGCAGCATCGTATCGTCGGGGTGGTGTTGGTACTGCATGACATCACCGAGGTGATGACCATGGCGCGTCAGCTGGGTTATCAGGCCAGCCATGACATGCTGACCGGCCTGTATAACCGTCGTGAATTCGAGCGTCGCCTGGATGCGGCGATCAAGCAGGCACGTGGCTCGGATATTCATCATGCTCTGTTCTACATGGATTTGGACCAGTTCAAGGTGGTCAATGATACCTGCGGACATCGCGTCGGCGATGAGCTGCTGCGTCAGTTATCACAGCGCTTTAGCGCCGCGATACGTGAGCATGACATGATTGCCCGGCTGGGGGGGGATGAATTCGGCATCCTGCTGCATGACTGCCCCCTGAACAAGGCCGCCGAGATCGCCGAAACCCTACGGCAGCAGGTGCGTGATTTTCGCTTTACCTGGCAAGACCGGGTATTCGATATCGGTGTCAGTATCGGTGTGGTACCCATCGATGGGAGCAGTACTGGCATGATTGATGCGCTGAGTTACGCGGATGCGGCCTGTTATGTAGCCAAGGATGCCGGGCGTAACCGGGTACATCTCTATAGCAGTGATGATAAGGCGGTGGCACGTCACCATCGTGAGATGGAGTGGATTCATCGTATTCACGACGCCTTTGAGGAAAATCGCTTTGTGCTTTACTACCAGCCGATCATTGCTCTGGGTGTCGGCAGGGGCGAGCGTGAGCATGGTGAAGTGCTGATGCGCATGCTGGATCGTGAGGGCAGGGTGGTGCCGCCGATGCAATTTATCCCAGCGGCGGAGCGTTATAATCTGATGCCGATCATTGATCGCTGGGTGGTACGCACTACCCTGGGCAAGATGCGCGAGGCACAGGGACCGGCGGAGGCGCCGCCTTTTCACTGCAGCATCAATCTGTCTGGTCAATCCCTGAATGACGAACACTTTCTTGAGTTTGTTATCGCCAATATTCATGAATCGGACGTGGCCGGTGAATATATCTGCTTTGAGATCACCGAGACAGCGGCAATCACCAATCTTGGTAGGGCAAAACAATTTATCAACACCTTGAAATCCATGGGTTGTCTGTTTTCGCTGGATGATTTTGGCAGTGGCCTGAGCTCCTTTGGCTATCTCAAGGGGCTGGATGTGGATTACCTGAAGATTGATGGCGCCTTTGTTAAAGATATCGTGGAGGACTCGGTTGATCGCGCGATGGTTTCGTCGATCAATCAAATCGGCCATGTGATGGGCCTGAAGACCATTGCAGAATTCGTCGAGAATGATGAAATCATGCTGGTGCTAAAAGATTTGGGCGTGGACTATGCCCAGGGTTACGGTATTGCCAGACCATTCCCCATGGATGAGATGCTCGCCCGATCCCAGCCGGGTACACGCAAGTAATCAAACCGAGGAGTATTTTCATGCGACTACTACACACCATGTTACGGGTCGGTAATCTGGAGCGATCGATTGCCTTTTACACCGAGATCCTCGGGATGACACTGTTGCGCAGCAAGGAATATCCTGACGGCAAGTTCACCCTGGCCTTTCTCGGCTATGGGGATGAGAGCAGCAATACGGCCATCGAGCTGACCTATAACTGGGGGGTAGACAGCTACGATCTCGGGACCGGTTATGGGCATATTGCCATCGAGGTGGAGGATGTCTACCAGGCCACCGAGGCGATCCGTCAACAAGGCGGCCGAATCCTGCGCGAGGCCGGGCCAATGAATGCCGGCACCACCATCATTGCCTTTGTCGAAGACCCGGATGGCTATCCGATCGAGCTGATCGGCAAGCGTTAGGGAACTGAATATAAAGATCACCGCAGAGACGCAGAGACGCAGAGACGCGGAGGGAGCATGGCTACATAGCCAGGGCTATTGCGCAGTCATCATCCATTATTCAGGAGAAAGCTGACTCGGCATGCCATTGGCTGTGCGATGAATAGCTTATCATGGCAGATGAATCGCAACCGCTTACCGCTCAATGGGCGGCATGTTGCAACACCCATGATGATGACTGGTAGCAGACATAAGCTTGCGAAATTTTCTCGGCGCCTCTGCGTCTCTGCGGTGAAGTGCTTTTATTACAATCCCCGCAAACACGCCAGATAGGCCTGTTCATCGGGCATCTGCCCGCTGCGTTGCGCCTCCCACAGGGCCTGTCCCAGGCATTCCATCATCAGGTGCTCGGCCGCGTGCACATCACCCAGGCGCAGACGCAGGGCACTGTGAACAGCGCGTATTCCCGTGGGGCGATCGGTGCTGAGTTGCTCATGCAAGGCCAGGTGCATGCCCATGTGCAGAAAGGGATTGCTCTGGCCCTGCTCGGGGCCGAAATCGCGACCGATGGCCTGTTCCTGATCGGCCAACAGATCCTGGTATTCCGGGTGCATGGCGATCACCTGGGCAACGATATTTTCCAAGGGCTCCAGTGGTTGGCCCTGCTGGTGTTTCGCCCAGCTGCGCAGATAAAAACGGCGCAGCTCATCACGGCTTTGGCCAAATAACATGGTTTACTCCGTCTTCTGTTTGTATTCGCACAGGTCTTCGATGATGCAGGCACCACAGCGGGGCTTGCGTGCCACGCAGACATAGCGCCCATGCAGGATCAGCCAGTGATGGGCATCCAGCAGAAACTCCTTGGGCACAAACTTGAGCAGGTTCTTTTCCACGTCCAATACGGTCTTTCCCGGCGCTATGCGGGTACGGTTGGCAATCCGAAAGATATGGGTATCGACCGCCATGGTCGGATGGCCAAAGGCAGTGTTGAGTACCACATTGGCGGTCTTGCGCCCAACCCCGGGCAGGGCCTCCAGGGCCGCGCGATCCTCGGGTACTTCGCCCTGGTGTTGTTCCACCAGGATGCGACAGGCCTTGATGATATTCGCCGCCTTGCTGTTAAACAGCCCGATGGTCTTGATGTATTGCTTGAGTCCTTCCTCGCCCAGGTCGAGGATCGCCTGCGGGGTGTTGGCCACCGGAAAGAGTTTGGCGGTGGCCTTGTTCACCCCCTTGTCGGTGGCCTGGGCGGACAGGGTGACTGCCACCAGCAATTCGAAGGCTGTGCTGTAGTGCAACTCGGTGCGTGGCTGGGGATTTTCGGCGCGCAGGCGCTGAAAGATCTCGGTGCGTTTCTGTTTGTTCATACGTACTGCTTACCTGTTTGCCTATCTGATAATTTTTTCGCCAAGACGCAAAGATTGCCAAGAACGCGAGGTTTCATTCTGATATCAGAGCATCTATTAGTCTCCCGCCATCATGGAGTGCTGAAAAATCATCCCCATGCCTATATGGTTCTCTTGGCGCTCTTGGCGGCTTTGCGAGAGCATTCCTGTGTGGTTTTATGACAGTTGTAGCCTGGAAAAGGAAAAGCCATGTTGACTGTCTGGGGGAGCGCAGTTATCCACATGGCATGTTGGATCTCGCTGCGCGTAAAGGGTGCGCGTTTTAGCAAGACCTGATTGGGGTACAAGCAGCATGAGCCTACATGCCCTGGCGCAGGCTGTTGGACATTTTGTGGATGATGTCGTCCACGCCCATTTCGACGATGCTGCTGATCGAGACAAAGCCTTGGATAGCATTGATATTGGCGTCATCCTGCGAGGCCTGGCGGATACGGCGCATCAGTGCCAGGTTGACGGTCTTGATCTCCCGGTAGAGCGCCTGCAGGCCGTGTAACTGCCAGTCCGGTTCTTGCTCGCCATCCTGCTGTTTCAGGTACTGACGGATCAGATAGGTTCCGACCATACGTTGCACGGTTTCCTGCAGGCTGGCAAAGGGCAGATGGGATTCTGCCAGGGGCTTGAGCCGGGATAGCACCGGGCAGGCACCAGTGGCCATTAGCAGACCAAACAGGGAACGCAGGATATTCTGCATGTCGGTGTTTTTGAAATAACTGCGTTCGCGGCTGTGTATCCAGACATCGGCACGGGCGATCGAGGCGGTATTGGCAAAATGCTGGGCGATATCCGCAAAATCCAGTGCCGCCGGGCAATAGACGACCTCGGATTCCTGATAGGGGGCAGTTGTCGCACTGCTGAAATCCGAGGCGGGTCCAGGCGGGGTGGTTTTCATGATTGTGGGCACTGGCCTGCTGTGGCCGCTGAATGTCCACTAGATAGCGCCACTCGCTGCCGTCTTCCAGCTGCAGCAGGTAGCCGATCTCGTTCCCGCCTGTTTTCACCATCCTTGCCTAGAGTACCTCCGAGGCGTAATCGGCCAGACGTGAGCGCTCGCCACGGGTCAGGGTCACATGGCCGCTGTGGGCCCAGTCCTTGAAGCGGTCAACCACATAGGTCAGTCCCGAGTTGGTCTCGGTCAGGTAGGGGGTGTCGATCTGCGCGATATTGCCCAGGCAGACCACCTTGGTGCCGGGGCCGGCGCGGGTGATCAGGGTCTTCATCTGTTTGGAGGTCAGGTTCTGCGCCTCATCCAGGATGATGAATTTGTTCAGGAAGGTGCGCCCGCGCATGAAGTTGAGCGAACGGATCTTGATGCGCTTGTTGAGCAGGTCCTGGGTGGCGGCGCGTTCCCAGTCGCTATTGTGCTCGGACTGGGTCAGCACCTCGAGGTTGTCCATCAGTGCACCCATCCAGGGGGTCATTTTTTCCTCTTCGGTACCCGGCAGAAAACCGATGTCTTCACCGACCGGGATGGTCACACGGGTCATGATAATTTCCGCATAACGCTGATCTTCCATGGTCTGGGCCAGACCCGCTGCCAGGGTCAGCAGGGTCTTGCCGGTACCGGCCTGGCCGACCAGGCTGACGAAATCGATCTCCGGATCCATTAGCAGGTTGAGGGCGAAATTCTGTTCGCGGTTACGGGCCATAATGCCCCACACATTGTGGCTCTGGCTGCTGAAGTCCCGCACGGTTTCGATGGTGGCATCCTCGCCTTCGACCTTGCGCACCACGGCCTGAAAGCCGTCTTCCTCGGGCAGGTGGACGAACTGATTGGGATACCAGTCCTCGATGCCGGGGCCGCTGAGTTTGTAGAAGGTGCGCCCCTGTTCCTGCCAGGAGGCCATTTCCTTGCTGTGCTCTTCCCAGAAATTGGGGGAGAGCTCGGTCATGCCGCGATACAGCAGCTCGACATCTTCCAGTACCTGGTCGTTGCGGTAGTCCTCGGAGTGGATCCCGAGGATCGCCGCCTTGATACGCATGTTGGTGTCCTTGGACACCAGGGTGACATTGCGATCCGGGTATTCCTTCTTCAGCGCCAGTACGGTACCCAGGATGGTGTTATCCGATTTGCTGCCGGGCAGACTGGAAGGAAGCGTAGCGTCCATTACCTCGGTCTGGAAAAACAGATTACCGTTGGGGGCCTTGCTACTGGTCATCAGACTGCCCCGGCTTAGCGGTATGCCATTTGCCACCGAGTCGGTATCGGTACCCATCATCAGGTCGTCCATGAAACGACTGGCCTGGCGTGCGTTACGGGCGACCTCGGAATGGCCTTTCTTGTTGTTGTCCAGCTCTTCAAGCACGATCATCGGCAGGTAGATGTCGTGCTCCTGAAAGCGAAACAGGGCGGTCGGATCGTGCATCAGGACATTGGTGTCGAGGACGAACAGGCGGGTTTGGGTCATCAGGGCGGTTTCCGTGTGGTTAATAAGCGATTTCTCGACATTACCGGATTAAGAAGGGCTAGGCCAGCGCCTTGACTGCGGCCAGTACCTCGGCCACATGGCCATCGACCTTGACCTTGCGCCAGGCCTGGCGCAGCGTGCCCTGGCTGTCGATCAGAAAGGTGCTGCGTTCGATCCCCAGTACGGTCTTGCCATACATGTTCTTTTCCTTGATCACATCGAATAGCTGACAGAGGGTTTCATCGGCATCGGACAGTAGTTCAAAGGGGAAATCCTGCTTGGCCTTGAAGTTTTCATGGGATTTGATGCTGTCGCGGGAGACCCCAAGGATCACGGTATTCAGGGCGGTAAACGCATCGTGGTGATCGCGAAAATCCTGACCCTCGGTGGTGCAGCCGGGGGTGCTGTCCTTGGGGTAAAAGTAGATTACCAGATTCTTGCCCTTGAAATCCTTCAAACTGAGCTGCTGGTCGCCAGTGGCGGGAAGGCGGAAGTCGGGTACTTTTTCATTCAGGCTGACGTGACTCATGCTGACTCCTCAAATAATGTCTAATGGTAAATATTTGCTCCCCTATTGGGGGCATTCATACAGTAGCGCTAACCGCTCACACGCAATCAGAGGCTACTTTAGCGCAGATGGCAACACTACGTGCGGTTGGCAATGTCAAGAACATGTCGCCAAGGGCAAAACTCCTCTGCGACTTTGCGCCTCTGCGGTGAGCCCCTTTTCAAAAAAGCTGAGCAGTACGTGTAATTCAGCGATTAGCCTTTGCTGGGCTCCATCAGACCGTCCAGGTTCATGCCGTCGCAGAAATCCAGAAATTCCTCGCGCAGGCGGGCAATCGAGGTGTTGGCTGGAATGTTGACGGTCATCGTGGCGCTAAACATTGGCGTGCCGGTATGGGCGGCATGATAGCTGTCGGTGTGCAAATCCTGGATGTTGATATGGCGATTGGAAAAGAATTCAGCCAACTGACTGACGATGCCGGGATTGTCCAGGGCGATCACATTGATGGCATAGGGCAGGCTGTTGTTTTCCTGGCGCTGGCTGCTGGTGCGTTTGCTGATCAGGGTCAGTTCGAGTTTTTTCTCCAGCGCCGGCAGCTGGGCCTCCAATTTGGCGATGGTGTCCCAGCTGCCCTCGATCATCATTAATATCGCAAACTCGCCACCGAGAATGGTCATGCGACTGTCGAGGATGTTGGCGCTCAGTTCAGTGATCGGCTGGGTCAGATTACGGACGATGCCGGGGCGGTCCTGACCCAGGGCGGAGATAACCAGATACTGCTTGTTGGATGTACTCATGGATGCTAGGCCTCGTTATCAGTCGCACACGGGTAGTATAATTGATTGCTAAAATACCTGTTTGTAAACCATCATGCTAACATTCTCCAGCAAAGGGTGAGGAATGCAATAACAATGGATTCACACGATAAAAAATTATCCTTCGAACGTAGTGCCGTTGCTGGGGGGGAGGAGAGCGGCGGAAAGGGTGGCGCAGCATTTCAGGCGCGTTATGCCTCCCGTGATGTCGCTGCAGGGCTGGTAACCGGTACGGTTGCCATTCCACTGACCGTTGGCATCGCGATAATGTCGGATTACCCGATCCAGGTTGGTCTGGCGACGGTGGTATTCGCCAGCTTGATCGGCTGGCTGTTTTCCTGGTTTCGCCCCGGTAATTATATCGGCAGCCCTGGTATTGCCGCAGGCCTGGCACCGGTGCTGGCGCTTGGGGTTGCATCCTTCGGCATCGAGAATATGGCCTTCTGCATTTTTCTTACCGCGATTATGCAGGCCATCATCTGGCGGTTCAACTGGCAACGCTACCTGCTGGTCGCCGTGCCGATCTACCTGGTGGAAGGGCTTCTGGCCGGGGTGGGTTTGACTATCTTCCTGAAGTTTTTCAGCTTTACCTATGCCATTTCTGATACGGCGGTCTCTACTGCTGGCTTCTGGGATGCGGCCCGTATCCAGATGTTGCTGATCTCGGTCCTGACCTACGTGATCTTTGTGGCCCTGGTATACCGGTTCAGGGATACGCAGCCCGCCATTCCCTATTTCGTCTTGATTATCTCCGGAGTCATCTTCGCGCTATTTGTGGAGGTACCGATGCTGCATGTGGAAGAGGTGGCGCTGAGATTGGCGGCCCCCATTCCCCAGGTCGATAACATACTGCTATTGGTATATATGGTCTTGTTCTGTGCGATGCTGGCGGTGATCGATGTTATCGAGCAGGTGATGAGTAATGCGGCGATTGAAAAGATCGATCCGCTGGAGCGCAAATGTGACTCAAACAATAGCTTATTGGCGATCTGGGTGGCAAACCTCGGTGCCAGTTTTTTCGGGGGGATGACCAACCTGGATGGCCTGGCAAAAAGCACCACCAATAAACTGGCGGGCGCCTATACCAAGTTTTCCATTCTTATTGTCGCCATCGTGGTGGGTTTATTCACTTGGCAGGTCCAGTATCTGGAATATCTGCCGATGTTTACCCTGGCGGTGATGATGATGTTTACTGGCTACAAGATGATCGCCGGGGTGTTGCATGTCGCACACTTTGGCCCCTATCCGATGGTGCTGGCCATTCTTTGTGGCGGACTGGTTTATCAGGTGGGGATATTTGAGGGCTTGCTGATCGCGATGGCCTTGCATGCGATTGTGCACTTTGTTATCTACCTCAATGTCGGCAAGATGGGAACGAGGCAGATCCTGCGCCGCTATATCGACAGACTTAAACGCGACGGTGGCGGGGTGAATTGACATGTATCAGCGTATCTTGCTTGCGATCGACAGGGATGACTCCTACCAACAGGCACTGGCAGAGGCAAGGTATTTCGCCGTCAGTTCTGGTGGTATTTTGGGGATCATTTATGTGCATCATGACGCGGATCCGGATACCCGCGACGCGCAGGCAATCCTGCAAGCGGCAAGCAAAGCGGTAGGTGAGGGGATTGTGGTGGAAACCCATCTTCTCGAATCCGATCCCGTGTATGGGGTGAGCGGAATCGCCCAGGCGATTGCCTGCACCGCCAGGGAGTGGGAGGCGGACTTGCTGGTCCTTGGCAGCTCTGGCTCATGCGGCCTGAAGCGTTTCATGGATGACTCCGTGGCCGGGCTGGTGGTGAATATGATCGACATCTCCATTATGTTGGTCCGGCCACAGCTCAAGTAATCGGTTTTTTCGACGAAGCTCCAGGGTAAGTCGTTGATATCGCGTACTGAATGCCTCAGTAAGGGGGTGGGTGCGGGAATCCCCAGGGCTGATCCTGTCCGTTCCGTCCAGCGGTTCGCCCTTGTCAGAATCTTGGTGGCCAAGTACCATGCTCGTTTGATTTTTTCCATTGGAGAAAGGCATGTTTCACGGCAGCATGGTGGCCCTGGTGACCCCGATGCGGGAGGATGGCAGCATTGATGAGGCCAGCTTCGCCCGGTTGGTTGAGTTCCATGTGGAGAATGGCACCGATGCCCTGGTTGTGGCGGGTACCACCGGCGAGGCCTCAACCCTGGATGAGGACGAGCATTGCCGGGTGATCCGTCTGGTGGTTGAATGGGCTCGTGGCCGGGTACCGGTGATTGCTGGTACCGGTGCCAATGCCACCCGTGAGGCGATCGCGCTGACCCACTGTGCGATGAAGGCCGGGGCCGATGCCTGCCTGCTGGTGACCCCGTACTACAACAAGCCCACCCAGGAAGGCCTCTATCGCCATTTTCGTGCCGTGGCAGAGGCGGTGGCGATCCCGCAGATCCTCTATAACGTACCGGGGCGTACCGCCTGTGACATGCATAATGACACCGTCGAGCGTTTGGCCAGCATCTCCAATATCGTGGGGATCAAGGATGCCACCGGTGATATGCTGCGCGGCAAGGACTTGATCGAACGCTGCGCTGACCGGCTGGATATCTATAGTGGTGACGATGCCACCACCCTGGAATTCATGCGTATGGGTTGCAAGGGTGGGATCTCGGTGACCGCCAATGTGGCGCCCAAGGCCATGCACGAGATGTGTGAGGCAGCCCTGGCCGGGGATTTCGTCCGCGCCGAGGCAATCAATCAGCGCCTGATTCCCTTGCACCAAAAACTCTTTGTTGAGGCCAACCCCATTCCGGTGAAGTGGGCCTTGCACGAAATGGGACTGATCCCTGCGGGGATCCGTCTGCCACTGACCGAGCTGTCTGCCTCCTGCCATGCGACTGTACGCGAGGCGATGCAACAGGCCGGCGTATTGTAGTTCAGTAGAGGAACACGTTTTGTATCCCAGATTATTTTTCGCCATGGTGCTTGGCACCACTGTGCTGGCACTGAGTGCCTGTAGCAGCGGCCCAAGCAGTCGTATCGATTACAAGGAAGCCAAATCCCTGCCGACCCTGGAAACGCCACCGGATCTGACCCGACCGGCGGAACAGGATATTGCTCGTCTGCCGCTGGGCAGCATGGGGGCAGACAGTCCTATTCTGCCTTTGGCCACAGGGATCCGCATCGAGCGGGATGCCCGTCATCGCTGGCTGGTGGTGGAGCGTCCGCCCGAGCAGTTATGGCCGCGGCTAGTTGAATTCTGGTCCAGCCTGGGTTTGCAACTCAGCCGTAATGAGATGGCGATTGGCATCATGGAAACCGAATGGGCCGAGAACCGCGCCGATGTGCCTGCCGGATTCCTGACCGGCCTGGTTCGCAGCATCTTCCCCAATGCCTATGCGGCTGGTACGCGTGATAAATACCGACTGCGTGTGGAACGCCGTGAAGATGGCAGCACAGAAATCTTTGTCAGCCACTATGGCTTGCAGGAGCTGGTGGCCTCACGCAGTGCCGATATCGTCGAGACTACCTGGAATGTGCGCCCCAGCGACCCGGAGCTGGCGCATGAAATCCTCAACCGTCTGGTACTGCACCTGGGTTATGGTGAGCAACAGGCACGCCAGGTCATGAGTACAGAACCGGATCCCAGTCCGGTCTCACGCACCCGTGTGGTGGCCGATACCCTGTTTGTCAGCGAGGGCCTGTCACGGACTTGGCGGCGCACCGGTATCGCCCTGGATGAGGCCGGTTTGATCGTGCAAGACCGGAACTTTAGCGCAGGGATCTACTACGTCAGTGACTTGGATGCCCTGTCCGATGCCCCTGCCAGCCGTGGCCGCTTGCGTTCCCTCTTCAGCCGTAGTGCCGATGCGGAGGAAAAACGCAGCTGGCAGGTTGTGTTGAGTGGTGATGATCAGGCCACCCGTATCGTGGTGCGCGACGCAGACGGTGGTGTTCTGCCTCAGGATGAGGCGATGCTCATCCTTGATAAGCTGGCCGAATTGCTGCGCTAGTTTCGGACACGATACGGGTGCGTTTCGCGCTACTTGGCAGCGGCAGCAAGGGCAATGGCACCCTGGTCGAAGAAGGGAAGACCAGCGTGCTGGTGGACTGCGGGTTTACCCTGCGTGAGACCGAGCAACGCTTGGCACGCCTGGGGAAATCCGCCAGTCAGCTGAGTGCGATTATGCTCACCCACGAGCATCAGGATCATCTTGGTGGGGTTGGGCCTCTGGCGCGAAAATATCGTATCCCGGTCTGGCTGAGTGGTGGCACCGCACGCGCGGCGGCCCACCGGCTGGGCAGCCTTCCCGAGATCCGGCTGCTCAATTGCCACAGCGAGTTCACCATCGACGCCCTGCAGGTGCAGCCCTTTCCGGTACCGCACGATGCCCGCGAGCCCTGTCAGTTTGTGTTTGGCAATGGCCAGCATCGGCTGGGTGTGCTGACCGATACCGGCCATCCCACCGCGCATATTGCCCGCCAACTCAGTGGCTGCGATGCGCTGATCCTGGAATGTAACCACGACGAGGCCATGCTGGCAGACGGACCCTATCCACCCAGGCTGCGGGCGCGGGTCGGCGGTGGGATGGGGCACTTGAGTAATGCCCAGGCCGGGCAGCTCTTGTCGCAGTTGGATAACAACGGCCTGCAGCATCTGGTGGCGGCGCACTTGAGTGAGCAGAATAATCGCCCCGAGCTGGCTGCAGCAGTGTTAAGTGCGGTGCTGGGCTGCGAGGCCGACTGGGTTGGTCTGGCCGATCAGGAGCATGGGCTGGACTGGCGCGAAATAGCCTGAGAGCGGAGGCCTTGGCAGGTTTCACTGTGAGCCCTGTGTCGTCTGTGGCAAAATCTTCTTCTGGACTTCCTTGTAAGGGTAAAACGATGGAAAAGCGGGCAGAACTCTATGCGGGCAAGGCGAAATCGGTTTTTTTGACCGATGACCCGGACTACCTGGTCTTGCAGTTTCGTAACGACACCTCGGCCTTCGATGGGGAAAAGGTCGAGCAGCTGGATCGCAAGGGCATGGTCAATAACAAGTTCAATGCCTTTATCATGCAAACCTTGCAGGCCGCTGGCATCCCGACCCACTTCGAGCGCTTGCTCGGCGATGACGAGGCCCTGGTCAAGCGCATGGCGATGATCCCGGTGGAGTGTGTGGTGCGCAATATCGCCGCCGGTTCCATCGTGCGCCGTCTTGGGGTCCAGGATGGGATGGATCTCAACCCACCAACTTTTGAATTTTTCCTCAAGAACGATGCCCTGCATGACCCCATGGTCAATGATTATCACATCCGCACCTTTGGTTGGGCGAGCGATGAGGACGTGGCACAGATGAAAGCCCTGACCTTTCGGGTCAATGAGGTGCTGAAAAAACTGTTCGATGATGCCGGTATGCTGCTGGTGGATTACAAACTGGAGTTTGGTCGTTTCCATGGCCAGGTGATCCTTGGTGACGAATTCAGTCCCGATGGCTGTCGCCTGTGGGACAAGCAAACCCGCAACAAGTTGGACAAGGACCGTTTTCGTCAGGGCCTGGGTGGGGTGGTCGAGGCCTACGAAGAAGTGGCCAGTCGGCTTGGTATCAAGCTGGATTAGTGTGGTTTTATCGTGGAGATGGCAAGGCGGTATCCGAGAGGATACCGCCTTTTTTATTGCGGTTTGTCGTCCATCGGAAGGGCGTAAACGGATAGGACAGACACCGACAGAAAAAAGGGCATGTTACGCTTATGTTTCATATAGACTACTGCTATAGTAGGTAATAACTGTCACCAGAGTTCAAGCTGGTGTTTGAGGGGCGGTACCAATCATTGAGGAGGAGTTATGTCCATGTTGAAGCTGGGCAGTTTACGCGTCCGCACCAAGCTGATGCTGGCCTTTGGCATGTTGATGGGTATCATCACGCTGGTGGCGGTAGTGGTCTGGGCCAACCTGGCGCAGGTGCGCTATCAGGCTGAAATGGTTACCGGTAGCGTGCAACCGGCGGTCCTCAGTGCGATGGAGTTGGCCCGTGAAGTGGATGCGGCCAATAAATCCCTGGGCTTTTTTTTACTGACCAGCGAAGACATCCATCGGGATGCCTATCAGCGCAGCCTGGAACGTATCGCTAGCCTGTTGCAAACGCTGCAACAAATGCCGTTGAGTCGTCAGGATGCCAGGGTGGGTGAATACCTGTCCGGGGTCGAGGCCGGTGTCAAGGATTTTGCGGCGATGCGCGAACAGATGCTGGGGCTGGTGGAAAACCTGCAGGCCAATCAGCCCGCCTTTGCCTATGCGGGAGCAGATATCAATCCTCACACCCAGAACATGTTACACCTGCTGAGCCAGATGATCCTGGCTGAGCGCAACCAGGACGCGTTGGCGGAGCGGCGTGAATTGTTATTGCTGCTTGGCGAGATGCGCTACACCCTGGCCAGTGTGATGAGCAGCCTGCGTGGTTATCTGGCGTTTCGTGGTGCCAATGATGTGGACTCCATTGAAATGCTGATGGGCAACATGGCCAGGCAGATGGATGAGCTTCAGGCATATTCCAGATTGTTTACCTTCGAACAGGAAGATGCCGCCGAGCAGTTGTTGGAGGCGCATGCCCAGTTCGTCAGCAATTACCCGCGCGTACTGGTGATCCATGGTGGTGAGCAGTGGCGCACCGATGCCTGGCTGCTCCGCACCGAGCTGGGGAGTCATAATCGGCGCATCAGTCAGGAGCTGGATGGCCTGTTGGGGCATCTTCGCGAGACCACCGAGCTGCGCAGTGCGGATCTGATGAATCAGACCAATGCCACCCGTCAGGTGGTGCTGGTGATGGCGGTGATCGCCTTGCTGGTCGGTCTGTTGGCGATATGGTGGCTGGTAGAGGTGATTGTCAAACCGATCAAGTTGGCGGCGGCGACCATGGATGATATTTCCCGTGGCGGCGGTGATCTGACCTGCAAACTGCATATGGACACCAAGGACGAGCTGGGACAGATGTGTGTTGCGTTTAACCGCTTTGTGGGCAAGATTCGCGAGATCATCGGTCCGGTCAGCCAGTCAACCGGGCAGTTGGCACAGGCTGCTGACAATATGTCCAGTATTACCCTGCAGACCCGTCAGGGGGCCGAACGTCAGCAGCAGGAAACCGAGCAGGTGGCCACCGCCATGAATGAAATGCTGGCCACGGCCCAGGACATGGTCGACAGCGCCGGGATGGCCGCCGAGGCCACCCGTCAGGCCGATGAGGAGGCCCAGGCCGGTGCCGAGGTGGTGCGCCTGACGGTGAATCAAATCAATGCCCTGGCCAAGGCCGTCGGTCAGGCGGGTGAGGTCATCCAGCGTCTGGAGCATGATTCGACGGCGATCGGCAAGGTCTTGGTGGTGATCGGTGATATCGCCGATCAGACCAATCTGCTGGCCCTCAATGCCGCGATCGAAGCGGCCCGTGCCGGTGAGCAGGGGCGCGGCTTTGCGGTGGTCGCCGACGAGGTGCGCAGCCTGGCCTCGCGTACCCAGGATTCCACCAGCGAGATCCAGACGATGATTAATCAATTGCAAAGTGGCGCCCGTGAGGCGGTGAAGGTGATGGAAAGCGGTCGCGAACAGGCCAATAGCAGCGTCGAACAGGCCAGTCACGCGGGCAGTTCCCTGCAGGCGATCGCCACCGCGGTCGGGCGCATCCGTGACATGAATCAGCACATGGCCGATGCGGCACGTCAGCAGGGCGATGTGGCCGGTGAGATCAATCGCAACCTGGTGACCATCACCCAGATTGCCGATCAGGCGGTAGAGAGCACCGCTTCACTGGAAGAGGCCAGTCAGCAATTGGCCGGTATGTCCCATCAATTGCAATCGCTGGTTGGTCACTTCAAGACCTGATCCCCGACTTGATCCGAGACAGGGCCCGCTGCACGCTGTGCTGCGGGCCTTTTGCATTTTGTGGCAGGGCAGCGCAGCCAGCTGGAGATTTACTGTTATCATAGCGCCTGTTGCCAACATCCTGGCC
Organism: Gammaproteobacteria bacterium; assembly: GCA_014859545.1. Taxonomy (GTDB): domain Bacteria; phylum Pseudomonadota; class Gammaproteobacteria; order Thiohalomonadales; family Thiohalomonadaceae; genus SLDE01. The sequence continues at coordinate 22,871 of JACUTZ010000002.1, read as the reverse complement.
TTGTCGCAACCCCGAAGAGCTTCCCTGTGAATCAAGCATTTTCCCGCCTTAAGCTGTCGCCCGATGTGTTGGCGAACCTCGATGCGCTGGGCTACCAGCAGATGACCCCGATCCAGGCCGAGGCCCTGCCCCATGTGCTGGCCGGTGCGGATCTGATTGCCAGGGCAAAAACCGGCAGTGGCAAGACCGTGTGTTTTGGTCTGGGTCTGTTGCAGGGGCTTAAACAGGCGATCTTTGCCATCCAGGCACTGGTGCTCTGTCCTACTCGTGAGTTGGCCGACCAGGTAGCCAAGGCCCTGCGTGGCCTGGCACGTGCCAGTGCCAATACCAAGATCGTGACACTGTGCGGTGGTGCGCCGTTTGGGCCCCAGGTCGGCTCGTTGGAGCATGGGGCGCACATCGTGGTCGGCACCCCCGGACGCATTCTCAAACATTTGCAAAAGGGCACGCTGAATCTGGCCAATGTGCAAACACTGGTGCTGGATGAGGCAGATCGTATGCTCGATATGGGTTTTTACGATGACATTGCGGCGATCCTCTCGACCACCCCATCGCAGCGTCAAACCCTGCTGTTCTCGGCCACCTACCCCGAGGGGATACGCCAACTTAGCAGCGCCTTCCAACGCTCACCGGTCGAGGTCACGGTGGAGGCGCAGCATGATGCCAACAAGATTCGACAGCTCTTTTACGAGGTGGAGAAGGGCAGTCGGGTACGCAGCCTGACCGCCTTGCTGGCCCAGTACAAACCGGCCTCAACGGTGGTGTTTTGCCATACTCGGCAACAGTGTCAGGAGGTCTGTGAGGAATTGCAGCAGCGTGGTATCGCGGCCCTGGCCCTGCATGGGGATCTGGATCAGAAGGAACGTGATCTGGTGCTGGTACGCTTCAGCAATCGCAGTGTGCCGGTGCTGGTGGCGACCGATGTGGCCTCGCGCGGCCTGGACATCAAGGATCTGGCAGCGGTGATTAATTTCGAACTGCCTCGTGATCCGGAGATCTATGTCCACCGTATAGGACGTACCGGACGCGCCGACAGCAAGGGGATAGCCCTGAGTCTGTTTATTGCCTCTGAGGCCTATCGGGTCAATGCGATAGAGACTTACCAGGGCTCACCAGTGCAGCTGGAGCAAGTGCGCAGCCTGACTCTGCCGGAAGGCTTTTCCCTGCCGGCACCGATGCAAACCCTCTGTATCGACGGCGGGCGCAAGGAGAAGGTGCGCGCCGGGGATATACTCGGTGCGCTCACCGCCAATGATGCGGTACCGGCGGCAATGGTGGGCAAGATCGACATCTTCGAGCATCAGGCCTATGTGGCCATCGACCGGAATATCCGCAAAAAGGCCCTCAAGGTTTTGAGCGAGGGGAATATCAAGGGTCGTCGTTTCAAGGTCAGGGCAATCCACTAGTCGGGATTAACAGTTGATAAGGAAAGGCATTGCACCGCAGAGACGCAGCGGCGCAGAGGGTTGACCGCCAAGGCAGCAGTCCACGATGGATCACCGCTGTGTCTTTGCGGCGAGATGGGTTTTTGGGGCCGGGTGGGTGATTTGCACAAGGTCATCATGCTGTTGCCGTCCCGGTCGATGTGCTTGCTATCCCCCCGCCGGGCTTTTGCGCTACAATGGCCGAGGCGACATGCCTTAGAGAAACTTCCTTTATAAATTAGATACTTATGTCATCAAATTATAATTCAGACGCGATCGAAGTACTGTCCGGTTTGGAGCCGGTGCGCAAGCGCCCCGGGATGTATACCCAAACCGAACGGCCCAACCACCTGGCCCAGGAAGTCATCGATAATTCGGTGGATGAAGCCATCGCCGGGCATGCCAAGCAGATCGAGGTCACCCTGTTCAAGGACCACTCCCTGCAGGTGAGCGACGATGGTCGCGGCATGCCGGTGGACATCCATCCGCGTGAAGGGATCCCCGGGGTAGAGGTGATCCTTACCAAGCTGCATGCGGGCGGCAAATTCTCCAACAAGAACTACCAGTTCTCCGGTGGTCTGCATGGGGTCGGGGTGTCGGTGGTCAATGCCCTCTCCAAGCACCTGGAGGTGTGGGTCCGGCGCGATGGCAAGGAATACAATATCGCCTTCAAGAGCGGCGCCAAGGTCTCCTCGCTGGCGGTGGTTGGCGAGGTCGGCAAGCGCAATACCGGTACCTCGGTGCGTTTTTGGCCGGAAGAGCAATTTTTTGATTCCCCCAAATTTTCGGTGCCGCGCCTGCGCCATGTGTTGCGCGCCAAGGCGGTGCTCTGCCCAGGGCTGACGATCCGGTTTTACGATGAGGCCAATGGCGAGCGTGACGAATGGCTGTACCAGGATGGTCTACGCGATTATCTGCTGGATGAGTTGCAGGACAGCCCGCGCCTGCCCGAGGACCCGTTTCTGGGCAAGTTTGCCGGCAGTAGCGAGGCGGTGGACTGGGCCTTGAGCTGGCTGCCGGAAGGTGGTGAGGCGGTGGCCGAGAGCTATGTCAATCTGGTGCCCACCGCCCAGGGTGGCACCCATGTGAACGGTCTGCGCACTGGTCTGACCGAAGCGATGCGCGAATTTTGCGAGTTTCGCAATCTGTTGCCGCGCGGCGTCAAGCTGGCCCCGGAGGATGTCTGGGAAAAGGTCAGCTATATCCTTTCCCTGAAGCTGGAAGACCCGCAGTTTTCCGGACAAACCAAGGAGCGCCTTTCCTCACGGGAAAGCGCGGCCTTTGTTTCCGGTGTGGTGAAAGACGCCTTTCTGCTGTGGCTGAATCAGCATGTGGATCTGGGTGAGCAGATCGCCGAACTGGCGATCAACAGTGCTCAATCCCGCCTGCGTGCCGGCAAGAAGGTGGTACGCAAGAAGGTGACCCAGGGGCCAGCCCTGCCCGGCAAACTGGCCGACTGCGCCAGCACCGACTCCGCCCGCAGCGAGTTATTCCTGGTGGAAGGGGATTCGGCCGGCGGTTCGGCCAAGCAGGCGCGCAACAAGGAGTTTCAGGCCATCATGCCATTGCGTGGCAAGATCCTGAATACCTGGGAGGTTGATTCCAACGAGGTGCTGGCCTCCCAGGAAGTACACGATATTGCGGTGGCGATCGGGGTCGATCCCGGCTCGGATAAACTGGATGGTCTGCGCTATGGCAAGATCTGCATTCTTGCGGATGCGGACTCGGATGGCGCCCATATCGCCACCCTGCTGTGTGCCTTGTTTGTGCGCCATTTCCGTCCACTGGTCGCGGCAGGCAATGTCTATATTGCGATGCCGCCGCTGTACCGTATCGACGTGGGCAAGGACACCTACTACGCCCTGGACGACAGTGAGCGCAAAGGGGTGCTGGATCGGATTAGCGCCGAAAAGAAAAAGGGCAAGATCGCGGTGACCCGTTTCAAAGGTCTCGGTGAGATGAACCCGATCCAGCTTCGTGAGACCACACTTTCACCCGATACCCGCCGTTTGGTCCAGCTGACCATTGAAAGTGGTGATCAAACCAACCAGTTAATGGACATGCTGCTGGCGAAAAAACGCGCCGGTGAACGCAAGAGCTGGTTGGAGAGCAAGGGCAATCTGGCCGAGGTTTAAAACAAGGTTTACCGCAAAGAACGCGAAGTGCGCAAAGAGAAAGGCAGCCTGAGTCTCGGGTAGTACAGTGGGTACCCGGTATTTTCCGGCATCGCCTTTCTTTGCAAACTCTGCGTTCTCTGCGGTGAAATCTTTTTGAGGATGAAATAATGCGTGGATTGTTATTGGTGGCACATGGCAGCCGGCGCGAGGCGTCGAACGATGAGGTACGCAAGATCGCCGATCTTCTGCGCCAGCGTGCTGGGGATCGCTATGGCGCGGTGGAAGCGGGTTTTCTTGAACTGGCCGATCCCCTGATCCCGGACGGGATCGAGTGCCTGATCCGCCAGGGGGCCAGCGAGGTGGTGGTATTGCCATATTTTCTCTCCGCCGGTCGCCACGTGGCGCAGGATATCCCTGCTGAGGTCGCGCCCAAGCAGGCGCAATATCCGCAGATCCCGATCCGCATCGCCCCCTACCTGGGTTCGGCCGAAGGCATCGTCGAACTGCTGGTGGGGCTGAGCGAGTAGTGATTGGCCACAGAGTTCACAGAGGGCACAGAGTGGTGTGCGGGCAACATCTTGCTTTCGCACCGTGCCGTGTTATGGGGCAACGCTCTGGTCTGCAATCCAGGTATCCATCGCATGATGAGCGCATTTCCTCGGAGTCCTCTGTGTTCTCTGTGGCAAAGGCTTTTAAGCATCAGGACAAGCAATGACGACTGAAAACGGCATCAATTACGAAGGCATCGAGCAGCTGCCGCTGAAGGATTTTTCCGAGCGGGCCTATCTTGATTATTCCATGTACGTGATCATGGATCGCGCCCTGCCGAACATCGGTGACGGACTCAAGCCGGTACAGCGGCGTATCGTCTATGCGATGTCGGAGCTGGGACTTAAGTCCGATGCCAAGCACAAAAAATCCGCGCGCACCGTCGGTGATGTACTGGGTAAGTACCACCCCCATGGGGACTCGGCCTGTTACGAGGCCATGGTATTGATGGCGCAACCCTTTTCCTACCGTTATCCACTGGTGGACGGGCAGGGCAACTGGGGGGCACCAGATGATCCCAAATCCTTTGCCGCGATGCGTTATACCGAGGCACGCCTGGGTCGTTTTTCCGACCTGCTGCTTAACGAAGTGGGCCAGGGGACGGTGGATTGGGTCGCCAATTTTGATGGCACCATGGAAGAACCACGGGTACTGCCTGCCCGTGTCCCGCACGTATTGCTCAATGGTACCACCGGCATTGCGGTGGGTATGGCGACCGATATCCCGCCGCATAATCTGCGCGAAGTGGTCTCGGCCTGTATCCGCCTGCTGGAGGCCCCGGCCAGCAGCGTCGATGAATTGTGTGAACATGTGTTGGGCCCGGATTATCCCACCGATGCGGAGATCATTACGCCCCGCGCCGACTTGCAAAGGCTTTATCAAACCGGACATGGCAGTGTACGCATGCGTGCGCGCTGGGAGCGCGAAGAGGGTGATGTGATCATCAACGCACTGCCGTTTCAGACCTCGGGTGCCAAGGTGCTGGAACAGATAGCCGCACAGATGCAGGCCAAAAAATTGCCGATGGTCGAGGACCTGCGCGATGAATCGGATCATGAAAACCCCACCCGCCTGGTGATCGTGCCGCGTTCCAATCGTATCGATGTGGAGGCACTGATGGCCCATCTGTTTGCCACCACCGATCTGGAGCGCAGTTACCGGGTCAACATGAACATGATCGGTCTGGATGGTCGGCCACGGGTCAAAAACCTGCGAGAGATCCTCAGCGAGTGGTTGGAATTCCGAACCCAGACGGTGCGCCGTCGCCTGGAACATCGCCTCGACAAGGTGGAGCGTCGGTTGCACCTGCTGGAAGGTTTGCTGATTGCTTTCCTCAATCTGGATGAGGTGATTCACATCATTCGTACCGAGGACGAGCCCAAGGCGGTCTTGATCGCACGTTTTGCCCTGAGCGATGTGCAGGCCGACTACATCCTGGATACAAAACTGCGCCAACTGGCGCGTCTGGAAGAAATGCGGATCCGTGGCGAACAGGAAGAACTGGCCAGGGAAAAGGCCGATCTGGAGAAAACCCTGGGATCGGCCGCACGGATGAAGACCCTGATCAAAAAAGAACTGCTGGCCGATGCGGAAAACTATGGGGATGCACGTCGTTCCCCGATCGTGGCACGCAGTGCGGCCCAGGCCATGGACGAAACCGCGCTGATCAGTGCCGAGCCGATCACCGTGGTGCTCTCAGAGAAGGGTTGGGTACGTGCCGCCAAGGGCCATGAGGTCGATCCGGCCAGCCTCAGCTACAAGGCCGGAGACGGTTTCAAGGACAGCGCTACTGGCAAGAGTAATCAGCAGGCGACCTTTATCGACTCGACCGGGCGCAGCTATTGCGTTGCCAGTCACACCCTGCCCTCGGCACGCGGACAGGGCGAGCCACTCAGCAGCCGGGTCAATCCGATTGCCGGGGCGACATTCGAGGCGGTGTTACTGGGCAGTGATGATGAGCAATATGTGTTGGCCAGTGATGCCGGTTATGGCTTTATCACCAAGCTGGGGGATCTGCAGAGTCGCAACAAGGCGGGCAAGGCGGTGATCAATCTTTCCAGTGGGGCACGCCTGCTGCCTCCGCAGCGCCTCAGCGATGCCGAGACGGCACGCATTGCCCTGGTCAGTAATGAGGGACGCCTGTTGATCTTCCCCGCTACGGAACTGCCGCAGTTGAGCAAGGGCAAGGGAAATAAAATGATCAGCATTCCCAGCGCAAAGCATGCCACACGCGAGGAATACGTAGTGGCGATGGCGGTATTGCCAAGGGGGAGTGAACTGACGGTGTTGGCGGGCAAGCGGCATATCAGTCTGAAGGGCGATGACCTGGAACACTATCTGGGCGAACGCGGTCGTCGCGGGAACAAGCTGCCGCGTGGTTTCCAGCGTGTCGATGGACTGCTGGCGACCGCCTAAGGCATCACTGGCAAGGATTTGTCTTCCGGCTAAATCCCTGTGGTGATCCACTATTCGGTGGCACCACCCTGGCGTTGCTGCAGCTCTTCGAACCGTTGCAGTACTCGCTCGGCCCGTTCCAGGTTGTCCTGGGCAAGTTTGTTACGGGGATCCAGGCTTAATGTTTCACGCCAGGCTTGCGCTGCCTCTTCAAAATGGCCACGACTGTAGGCATTGATGCCCCGGCTGAGCAGGGTCTCCACCCTTGCCTGGATTAGTGCCTCCACTACCTGTTGCTGCTGTTCCCAGTGTTGGTTAGCCGGATCCTGTTTGCGCAGTTCAGCCAGTCGGCTGTGTGCAGTGGCGTAATCATTCGTATCACGGGCCGCTTGATATTGTTTTTCCAGGCGGAGGATCTGTTGCTGTTGTCGCTGCTGTTGCTGCTGCTGGCGGTTACGTTGCGCGAGTTGTTCCTGGCGTAATTTGGCCACACTTTCGCTGATGGCTGGGCTGTCACTCAAGTCCTGGGCCAGTAACAGGGTTTTGTTGGCAGTATCCAGTTGTTGATTGGCCAGGGCACGGTTGCCGTGCAAGGCCAGCTGACTGGCGATCTCATTGGCCTGTTGCGCAAAGCGTTCCAGTTGCTGGCGGGTCTGACGGCTGCGGGGATCGACCTGGGCGATTTGCAGGTATGTGGGGCGGGTGGTTTTTAGCCAGTTAGCCTGGGCCAGCAGGCGTTCGATCTCGAGGTCTTCCAGGATCTGTGTCTGTTGCTGGTGTAGTTGTGCCAATCCGTCACGCAGTACCATGCTTTGTGGCAATCGCGCCAGGGCTTCATCATAGTGATCCAGTGCTGCAGCCCAGTCACCGCTGGCGATGTATTGTCGCGCCCGATCCCTTACTGTCTGTTCATAATTGGCCGCTTGCGCCTCAACCTCGCGTCGGCGTTCGGCCATTGCGGTATATTCTGGCGATCTGGGATCGGCCTGGGCCAGGATTTCAAGTGCGCGACCGTATTGCTGTTGGGCCAGTAGTGCATCGACATCCTGAGTTTTTTGGCTGGGCAAAAGCACGCAGCCGCCGAGCAACAGGGGCGTCAAACCAAAGAGTAGCAGCCACTTCATGCGACCTTACTCGCCTTGTTGTCCAGGATGCGACGGATCTCTTCCAGCATGCGGGCACGGAAGGGATCGATGATATCACCGAGGTGGAAGATCGAGATGGGCTCCTGCTTGCCGCGCACCAGGATCTTGCCGTGGTGAATCGTGGCGATGCGTTTGTTCAGGCTGGCATGTGCCAGCATCTCTTCGGTGAGGATGACCTGGCCTGGCTCACCAGCATGGGACAGGCGCGAGGCCAGATTGACCGCATCGCCAATCACGGTGTACTCCATGCGCTCGCTGGAGCCCATGTTGCCGGCCAGCATGATGCCACTATTAACCCCAATCCGGAATTCCAAGGGTTGTAATTGGCTGGCCCGCCGTTGGGCGTTCATCTGTCGCACCAGTTCCAGGATCATCCAGGCACAGGCGAGGGCGTTGAAGCTGTGGGCCTCATCCGCATCCGGCACACCGAAGACGATCATGGCACAGTCACCCATGTATTTGTCGATATGACCATGACAGAAATGCACTGCGCGAGCGATATTGCTGAAGTAGTGATTCAGCAGGCTGTTGACTTCCTGCGGTGTCATTTTTTCCGAGAGACTGGTAAAGCCAACGATGTCGGCGAACAGCACGCTGGCCTCGACATGGTGTCCCCCGAGTGGAATGTCGCCCAGCGAATCCATCCCGGCCAGGGCGCGTTGCGCCACCTTTGGTGAAACATAGCGGGAGAAGGCGCGCTCTACCTGTTCCTTGCGTTGCAGGCCTTCTCCCATCTGATTGATGGCCTGCATCAAGCTGCCCAGTTCATCATCGCGCGTTGAGCGGATGCGATAGTCGAAGCGCCCCTGGCTGAAGGCCTGGCTGGCGAGCAATAGCTCCTGTATCGGGCGGGTGAAGCGACGACCAAGATAAATCGACAGGGCCAGGGCCAGGATCAGCATCAGGGCGATGGTTGCAGCAACGGTGGCGATGGTTTCCTGTTTGGCCTCGCGGATTAGCGAGTAATCAAAACTCAGTAGCACGTAGCCGACGGTGACCTCCCTGAACACTACCGGGGTGAGGTAGGCGACCAGAAGGCGTTCCGATTGCGTCTGCTCATTCGGTGGTAGCCGAAAGCGGAGAGATAGCTGTTCGCGGGGCTGGCGTGACAGTTGGTTGCGTGTGGCCGGAATGGCACCTGTCTTGACCACGGTTTGCAGCTCGTCGGAATAGATCGCCGCGCCCATGATGTTGCCGTCCTGGATCAGGTTGTGGATGATCCGTTCCAGATTGAGCAGATCATTGGCCAGTAGCGGTTCGCGAGCCGATTCGGCCATTTGTTGCACCAGGGTGCTGCCGAACTGTTCCATCTGTTGTTCGAGCAATTGGGTTTGTGTCTTGCCGGCCAGTGCCCCGAGTACCAGCATGCCGCTGGCGATCAGCAGGATAAAGGCCAGGGCCAGCTTCAGGGCAATAGGAATACGGGCGTGAGGACGCAGCGGGATGTTTTGTTCTATATCGAGGGCATGCAAGGGGGTATCGGTCGTCGCTGTGGACGACGTCGGATGCTGCCCGAGACTATCATCGGAATGTCTCATTTCCTTAGTCGCATGGTTTAGCCCATTGAGCTAAAGTCATAATCCATCTGCGGGCTGGGTTCCTGGAGGAAATAACCCTGAATATAATCGATGCCGGTGGAATAGATCAGCGCGAGGGTATGTGGATCTTCCACCGCATTGGCGATCACCAGCTTATGGGATTCGGCAGCCATACCGGTGATCTCCCTGACTTTTTCTGTGGCCTCGGGATTCTTGGCCAGGTCACCGATCAACGATGCGTGTAATTTGAGGTAATGGGCATTGCAGTGTTTGAGCAGGTTGGCATAGTTGCTCGCCTGGCCGAAGTGATCCAGGGCCAGTTTGACATGCAGTTGTTGCAGGCCCTCGATCAGCTGCTTGAGCGATTTGAGATTGGTGCTGGCCACATCCTCACTGACAGAGAGCACCAGTGAGCCGGGTTCGGCATGGGCCGCCTTGATAATATCGCGCAGCCAGGGCAGGAATTTTTCATCGCGCAGGGATGCCCCGGAAAGTTTGACGAACAGTACGGCCGGATGGCCTTTCTTGCGATGTTGTGTGACCGCCTTGATGCCGTAGGCGAGAACCCAACGATCCAGAACCGGCATCAGATTGGCCTTTTCGGCTGCAGGGATGAATTCATTGGGTGGGATGGCCTGGCCATGCTCATCCTGCATCCGCGCGAAGGCCTCATAATTTTCCTGTTTATCGCCCTTGATACTGACGATGGGCTGAAACAGCAGGTGCATCTGGTTATTGCGCAGGGCGTCCTTGATGCGTTGGGTTATGTGCGCGGTACGTTCCTGTTCCGCCATCTCATCTTCGCCGGGGATGTAGGTATGGTAGTGATTACCCCCCTGACGGGCAGCCTCACGCATGGCCTTGTCGGCCCGTTGCAATAGGCTTTGGCTGTCTTCGGTGCCTTCGTTGTACAGGGCTATCCCGATGCTGCCGGTGACCGCAATGGTTTTTGTATCGATTTGATAATGATAGGCATCGACAGCCTTGCTCAGGGCCTCGGTAATGGTTTCGGCGGCGTTTTGATCGACATTCTTGAGCAGGGCGCAGAAATACTCCCCCTCGAAGCGGGCGATAAAATGCTCCCCTTCTCCCAGGGCATGCTTCAGCGCCTTGGCCATCTCGCTAAGAAGTTGATCACTATGCGCCAGTCCCAGATCATCACGCAGTTGTTTGAAGTGATCCGGCTGGATGTAGAGTACCGCACCCTGCTTGCCGGGCTTACCTATCACCTGATGCAATTCATCGAGGAAGTACTGGCGATTGAATACCCCGGTGAGCAGGTCGAGCTTGCTCATATCCTCCAGGCGTTTTTCCAGTTCTTCGCTATTGGCCTGGGCGCGGATGATGATCTGGGTGCAGGGTTCGCCATCATAGCTGGCATTGCTCAGTTCCATGGTGATGTCGAAATCGCTGCCATCACTGCGTAGCCCGGTCAGTTCAAAGCTGCTGGCCTTGGCCTTGCCGCTCATGTAATCACGTAAAAAGGCCTTGAAACCGACATGGTCCTCACTTTTGACCATATTGAGGATCGGCATGCCTTCCAATTCATTCATGTCGCTGTAGCCGAACATTTCCAGATAGGAGCTGTTGGCATAGATGTACATGCCCTCGTGGATATAGGTAATGGCATCGCGTGAGCTGTCGACCAGATTTTGCGCACGCAGGTTGGTTGCTTCGAGCAGCGCCTCACAGCGTAACAGGGAGCGCTTCGCTTCGGCGGCCTGTGCCTCGCGCAATACGGCATGCAGCAGGCGGGCGGGTTGGGTAAGAAAGACCACATCCAGGGCACCGGCCTTGAGCAGTTCGGTGGCTTTTTCTTCTTCCAGTCCGTCAGCGATCAGCAGCAGGGGGGTAGCTTTGCCACTTTGGGCGATCACATCCAGCGCCTCGGTAGCGGTAAAATAGGGTAGCTCCGGTTTGGCCAGGATCATGTCGCAGACCTGATTGTTAAGGGCCTCGCGCAGGTCTTCATCGTCTTCAATGCGGGTGGTATGTACGGCATGCCCGGCGTTGCGCAGCATATTGGAAATGATTTCCGCATCATTGGAACTGTCGTCGATGACAAGCAGCGAGAGAGGTCTGTTATTCAGCATGGGTATTTAGCGCGTCCTTGGATGATGGTCTGGATTTCCGGACCGGCATTTTAGCCCGAAAACGGGTCGGCTAACAAAGGCCCGCTCCGAGGCTGTGACTGTGGTCTCAGAGGCTATCCCAGAGCTCGTCCAGGTTACCGTTGCTCTGGCTGCTGTGCTGCAGTGCGTCATCCTTGATGTAGCTGTATCGAAACTGGATGAAGCTGCCACTATCCTGCAGGCTTTCTTCCAGGCGCAGGCTGATGTGCTGGCCGGGCATGTGTAGCAATAATTCATTGCCGGGCTGGAACAGCAGGATGGGGGTGACAATGCTGGCCGGCTGTTTGATTGAGGGCAGTTCTGGCAGCAGCAGGGCATACTGGAATTCGGCAGCGCGTCCGCCGGCCTTTTCATTCTTGACCATCGCGGGTCTGGCCTGTGGGGCAAGGATCTGCAGGCCGATCTCCAGCCCCAATTCGCTGCTTTGACGCAACCAGCGTACCACGCCGATCTCCCAGGCCTGCTGGCTGGTCAAGGGACGCATCCCCACCAGCTCCCCCACCTGCACCTTGCATTCCTGTTCATCACCCAGGGAGAGACGATAGCCGCCGGCACTTTCATTGCGCAGCTGCCAGTGCTGGATTTGAAGTGGCACAGGCGGTTTGGGTTCATCAGCCTTGTTCGATTCGAATGCCTGGCTGTAGGTCTCGTAGGCCTTTTGCAGTTTATTGCTGGCGAAGATATTCCAGATGTCATCGCGGGGTTGATCGGCTGGGGTAACCACACGGCTTTCGAAGCTTGAGCGTTTGCCCTGCATGGCGGCATCGCCCAGCTCATTGGCCAGGGCATGGTGGAGCATGGCGGTGCCGACCACCACTTCCATGGTGCGCTGACGATTGGTGCGACTGAATTGACGTTTGGGTGCCTGTCCCCAGGCACAGATCAGACGAAACAGCAGTTCGGTCGATAGGGGGGCCTTGCTGTGGGCCTCCTTGAGTTGCTGATATTCCTCCTGCAGGACCTTGCTGAGCTGTCGGGTGTCGACCAGGCTGCAGTGGCTGCTGTCGCAATCACGCCGGTTGAAGGCCTGATAGTCCGGGGCCTCGTCGCTGTCGGTATGGACCACAAACAGGGCCTCATGGGCCTCGGGGTGGTCATAGGCAAGGATCTCCACATGGCCGCCCCAGCGTACCAAGACGGTATAGATGACCTCGGCTTCACCCTGACGGAGTCGATAGGGGCTGGCCAGGGCCAACAGCAGGATCTGCTTATAGGCGCGGGCGATACTGGTTTTGGACATGTGGGTGTTCAGTTCGTCATGCACGACATCCTGCTGGATCTTTTTCTGCAGGGCGAACTGATAGAGACGGTGCAGTTCCAGCCAGCTGTGTTGGGGATGGGGGGCATAGATCTGGTAACAGGTGATGACCGCCTGGCTGAGGTAACGTATCGCCCGGTGCACCAGCAGGGTCAAGGCCTTGTTATCGCGGGTCAGGAAGTTGCCGGCCTGCATATCCTCGATGGCGGTTTTGTAACCCAGCGCCATTTCCGAATGGAGGGTTTGGGCCAGGGTCGCGACACGCTGGGTTTTGGGTGGTAACGGGAAGGACATGCCGGTGTAGTGGCGAATCAGTGAGGCCTGCACATACGAAACCGGCTCACGCAGCAGTTCGAGAAAGGCCATACGGTCTTTCCAGGCGATATCCAGGCGGTTGACTTCTTGCAGTACACCGAACAGCTGTTTGGCCGTTTCGCCGATATTGCCTACCGGAAGGTCAGCGACCCAACGCTGGGTGGCTGAACTACGATAGTCAAACGAGGACTTGCCGGGTTTACTACGCTCGGCCAGGTGAAGTCCGATTTGTCCCTTTGTGCTTCCCATCTTTAATGTCCTTTTTAGGAACAGTCGCTAACTTTTTGTTTTATAACAGTCGAAGGTGTTGATAGCAAGTGGGGCTAGCCGCTATATGGGCGTTTGCCGACGTCGCCGGGAAGCTCGCGTACCAGCCGCGGCAGCAGGTAGCCGGGTAGCCGGGCACGCAAAGTTTCTGTCAGTAGCGCGAGTTGTGATTCGGCAAGCTCAAAATGTGCAGCACCCTTGACCCGATCCAGTTGATGTAAATAGTACGGCAAGACCTTGCAGTCGAACAGGCGATGACTCAGGCGGATGAGAGTCTCCGCATCGTCATTCACCCCGGCCAGCAGCACACTTTGGTTGAGCAGGGTGAGCCCAAGCCGGTGGAGCTGTGCCAGGGCGGCGGCGACCGTTTCATCCAGTTCCTGGGGATGGTTGCAATGCACCACCATCACCACCGGCCAGGGTAGTCCGGCCAGCCATGCCAGCAGGCCGCTGTCGATGCGTTCCGGCAGCACGATGGGCAGACGGCTGTGCAGGCGCAGGCGTTTGAGTTGGGGCAGTTCGCGCAGACGCTGGCTTAGTGCGTGCAGCTGCTGGTCATCCAGCATCAGCGGGTCGCCGCCACTGAGGATCAGTTCGTCTACCTCGGGGTGGGCCTGCAGGTAGTCGACCACCCCCTGCCAGTCATCCCGCCCCGGACGTTGCTCACCATAGGGGAAGTGGCGGCGAAAACAATAGCGACAATGCACCGCACAGGCACCGGTGGCGGTCATCAACACGCGTCCATGGTATTTATGCAATAGCCCGGCACCGGCCTGGGCGGCCAGATCACCGACCGGATCGGGGCCAAAACCCGCCACCGGCAGCATTTCCTCACCCAGCGGTAGTACCTGGCGTAGCAGTGGGTCGGCTGGATTGCCGCGCGCCATGCGTGCCACAAAACCCCGTGGCACCCGCAGTGGAAAGGCCTTGGCGGCCTCTGTGGCCCCGGCCAACAGGTTATCGGGCAAGTCCAATAGCGCCAACAATTCGGCCGGATCACGCACGGCATTGGCCAGGGCATTTTTCCAATCCGCAGATCGCGCTATCATATGGGGTTCGTGATTCACCAACATTTGTCGACTCAACCGTTTCCGGGAAACCTTTATGGCCACATACAGCACCAATGAATTCAAGCGCGGACTCAAGATCATGCTCGACGGCGATCCCAATACCATCGTCGAAAACGAGTTCGTCAAGCCGGGCAAGGGCCAGGCCTTCAACCGCGTCAAGGTGCGCAATCTGAAGACTGGTCGTACCATCGAGCGGACCTTCAAGTCCGGCGATACGGTAGAGGCAGCGGATGTGATGGACACCGAAATGCAATACCTCTACAACGATGGCGAAGCCTATCACTTTATGCATCCGGAGTCTTTCGAACAGCTGGCGGCCGACCCCTCTGCGGTGGGCGACGAGGCCAAATGGCTCAAGGAACAGGACATGTGTACCGTGACCCTGTGGAACGGCGTGCCGATCAGCGTCACCCCGCCCAACCACGTGATCCTCACCGTGGTCGAGACCGACCCCGGCCTGCGTGGTGATACCGCCACCGGCGGCACCAAGCCGGCCCGTTGCGAAACCGGCGCGGTGGTACAGGTGCCCCTGTTCGTCGAGATCGGCGACCTGCTCAAGGTCGATACCCGCTCCGGCGAATACATCTCCCGTGCCAGGGATTAAGGCGCTCACCGCAGAGACGCAGAGTACGCAGAGAAATTCCCTTTAATGGATTCGGGCCTATTGATCAGGGCAAGTGCAAGCAGCAGTGTGCTGTCTTGCTGTCTGACATGAGGCCATATTACCTCTGCGTTCTCTGCGTTCTCTGCGTTGCAAGCTTTTGAACATGAACTGGCAACCATCGTCCGAGCTGGCCACCCTGCATGAGCGGGCCCGTATCCTCGCTGAGGTACGGGCTTTTTTTGCTGAGCGTGGGGTGCTGGAGGTGGAGACGCCGCTGCTTGGTCGCGCCGGGACAAGTGATCCCCAGCTTGAAAGTTTTACCACTCAGTATTTTGGTCCAGGCCACGCTGCTGGGCTGCCCCTGTATTTGCATACCTCCCCCGAATTTGCGATGAAACGCCTGTTGGCCGCTGGCAGCGGGCCAATCTACCAAATCTGCAAGGTCTTCCGACAGGGCGAGGCGGGGCGACGCCACAACCCCGAGTTCAGCATGTTGGAGTGGTATCGGCCTGGCTGGGATCACCATCGCCTGATGGATGAGGTCGAGGCGCTGGTGGCACCAATGCTTGGCTTGCAGGGGACGGCCCGGCGGCTGGATTATCGGGATGCCTTTGTTGAATATGCCGATATCGACCCGCTGGAAGAAACTATTCCGGGATTGCGAGCCTGTGCACAACGATTGGGCTGCGGTGGGATGGAGATGGGCGAGAGTCGCGATGGCTGGCTGGACCTGATCCTCAGCCATCACATCGAGCCACAGCTGGGCCGGGGTGGGCTGTGCTTCCTGCAACACTATCCCGCCTCCCAGGCGGCGCTGGCGCGGCTGAGTCCGCAAGACCCGCGTGTGGCCGAACGCTTCGAGCTTTATTGCCAGGGGATCGAGCTGGCCAACGGTTTTCATGAGTTGAGTGATGCGGCCGAGCAGCGTCGGCGTTTTGAGCAGGACCTGGTCACCCGCCGTGAGCGCGGTCTGGCTGAGTCGCCCATCGATGAGGCCTTACTCGCTGCTTTGGCAGATGGCCTGCCCGACTGCGCCGGGGTGGCGCTGGGGCTGGATCGCCTGATCATGCTGGCATTGGGCATCGAGTCGATTGGCGAGGTGCAGGCCTTCGACTTCGAGCGTTGCTGAAAAAGATCTCAACGCAGAGGACGCAGAGGATGTGGAGTGGGTGAATGTTCAGTATCCATGCCGTGCCTGGTGTTTTCTCTGCGTACTCTGCGTCCTCTGCGGTGAAGATCTTTTAAGTTATCACCGTCGGCATATCGCGCCCGGTGCGTTGGGGCAGTTCGGCCAGTTCCAGGGCCAGCTGGATCAGCGGGGCCAGGGCCTGTTGGGTGTCCTGATTCTGTTGCGCCGGATCCGCTTCGTATTTTTCAATATACAGGCGCAGGGTGGCGCCGACGGTGCCGGTACCGGAGAGGCGGTAGATAATGCGTGAACCATCTTCGAAACCGATCCGCAGGCCCTGATTCTTGCTCACACTGCCATCCACCGGATCGGTGTAGCTGAAATTATCTGCATAGGCCACGCGGGCACCCGCCAGGGTCTTGCCGACCAGGTCGGGCAGTTGGGCCTCCAGATGGGTCATCAGACCCTGGGCGGCGGCCAGATCAATGGCCTCGTAGTCGTGGCGGGTATAGTAGCTGCGCCCGTATTCGGCCCAGTGTTGCTTGACGATCTCGGCGACCGACTGCTGGCGTTCTGCCAGGATATTGAGCCAGAACAATACCGCCCACAGCCCGTCCTTCTCCCGGATATGATCGGAGCTGCTGCCAAAACTCTCCTCGCCGCAAAAGCTGATCCGCCCCGCATCCAGCAGGTTGCCGAAGAATTTCCAGCCGGTGGGGGTTTCGAAACACTCGAGGCCTAAGGTTTCGGCCACCTTGTCGGCGGCACCGCTGGTGGGCATGGAGCGGGCCACCCCACGGACCTTGCCCCGGTAGCCGGGCACCAGCTCGGCATTGGCCAGGATCAAGGCCAGTGAGTCCGAGGGGGTGACGAAGAACTGGTGGCCGAGGATCATGTTTCGATCCCCGTCGCCATCGGAGGCGGCGCCAAAATCCGGGCCGTGCTCGCTGTAGAGTTCGGCCACCAGCTCGGTGGCATGGGCCAGGTTCGGGTCCGGGTGGTGACCGCCGAAATCGGGCAGTGGTTCGCCACGGATCACGGTGCCGATGGGGGCGCCGAGGCGCCGCTCCAGGATCTCGTGGGCATAGGGGCCGGTGATCGCATGCATGGCATCAAAGCGCATCCGAAAGCCGCCGATGAACAGCTCGCGGATCGCATCGAAGTCGAACAGTTCTTCCATTAGCTCGGCATAATCGTTAACCGGGTCGATGACCTCGATTTGAGTAGTACCGATGGTAAACAGGCCAGCTTCGTAGAGCGGGATGTCCGGATGGTCGAAGAGCCGGTATTCCGTCAGGGATTTGCTGCGGGCGTAGATCGCCTCGGTCAGGGACTCGGGGGCCGGGCCGCCGTTGGCGGTGTTGAACTTGATGCCAAAGTCCCCATCCGGGCCGCCGGGGTTGTGGCTGGCCGAGAGGATTAGCCCCCCCTGGGTCTGGTATTTGCGGATCAGCACCGAGGCGGCCGGGGTGGAGAGCAGCCCGTCGCGCCCCACCAACACCTTGCCGATGCCATTGGCAGCGGCCATACGCAGGATGGTCTGGCAGGCCTCGCGGTTGTAGAAACGCCCATCCCCACCCACTACCAGGGTGCCGCCCTTGAGCGTGGGCACCGTGTCGAACACCGCCTGCACGAAGTTTTCCAGATAATTGGGCTGGCGAAACCGGCTGACGGTCTTGCGCAGCCCCGAGGTGCCGGGGCGCTGGTCATCAAACGGGGTGGTGGCAATGGTACGCATTTCCATGGATGGACTCCAAAGTGATTGATTCCCCCATTCAACCACAGCCACTGGCCGGGGCCAAGTCATTAAAAATGATCCACCGCAGAGGCGCAGAGACGCAGAGAAATCGGGGGTGAGGAGGTGGTGTGCTGAAGCGGAATAGACGGGCTACTCCGGGTGGTTGTGTGTGCCGCAGACAACTCCGCGCCTCTGCGCCTCTGCGGTGAAATATTCTTTTCAGGCTTGAAATTGGTCAGGCATAACCCTACTTTTGCCCAGTCTTATCCATCTAACCAGAGGAAGTAATACATGAGCGTCGATGCGCACAAGGAAACACTGGGGTTTGAAACCGAGGTCACGCAGCTGCTGCAGCTGATGATCCATTCCCTGTACTCCAATAAGGAGATCTTTCTGCGTGAGTTGATCTCCAATGCCTCTGATGCCTGCGACAAGCTGCGCTTTGAGGCCCTTTCCGACGATGCCCTCTACGAGGGCGATCAGGAACTGAAGATCGAACTGTCCTTTGACAAGGACGCCCGCACCATCACCCTGCGTGATAACGGTATCGGCATGTCCCGCCAGGAGGTCATCGACAACTTGGGCACCATCGCCAAGTCTGGCACCCGCGCCTTTCTGGAGCAGCTCAGCGGCGATCAGAAAAAAGATGCACAGCTGATCGGCCAGTTCGGGGTGGGTTTTTATTCTGCCTTCATCGTCGCCGAGAGCGTCAGCGTGAGCACCCGCCGTGCCGGGCTGACTGCCGAACACGGGGTGCGTTGGGAATCCCATGGCGAGGGCGACTACACCCTGGAGAATATCGAAAAGCCCACGCGTGGCACCGAGATCGTACTGCAGTTGCGCGAGGATGCCGCCGAATTCGTCGATGGCTGGCGGCTGCGCTCGATCATCCGCAAGTACTCCGACCATATTACCTTGCCGATCATGATGGCCAAGGAGGAAATGCCTGGCCAGGACGATGAGGCCAAGGACGAGACCGTGATCCCTGAGCAGGATCAGGAGCAGGTCAACAAGGCCAATGCCCTGTGGACCCGCGCCAAGTCCGAGATCAGCGACGAGGAATATGCCGAGTTCTACAAGCATGTCTCCCACGACTGGGAGGCCCCGCTGGCCTGGAGCCATAACCGGGTCGAGGGCAAGCTGGAATACACCTCGCTGCTGTTCATCCCCAAGAAGGCCCCCTTCGATCTGTGGGATCGGGAGCGGCGCAATGGCATCAAGCTGTATGTGAAGCGGGTCTTCATCATGGACGATGCCGAACACCTGATGCCCAATTATCTGCGCTTTGTGCGCGGGGTGATCGACTCCAACGACTTGCCGCTGAATGTCTCGCGCGAGATCCTCCAGCACAACAAGATCACCGATACCATGCGTGGTGCCTCGGTGAAAAAGGTGCTGGGCCTGCTGGAGCAGATCGCCAGGGATGAGCCCGAGAAATACCAGGAATTCTGGGAGCAGTTCGGCAAGGTGATGAAAGAAGGTCCCGGTGAGGATTTTGCCAACCGTGAGCAGATCGCCAAGCTGTTGCGCTTTGCCTCCACCCATAACGACAGCGAAGAGCAGGGTGTTTCCCTGGCCGACTATGTTTCGCGGATGAAGGAGGGCCAGGAGGCGATCTACTACATTACCGCCGATTCCTTCGCCGCGGCGAAGAACTCCCCACACCTGGAGATTTTCCGCAAGAAGGGCATCGAGGTCATCCTGATGTACGATCGGGTGGACGAGTGGCTTAGTTCCTCGCTGCATGAGTTTGACGGCAAGCCGCTCAAATCCGTCGCCAAGGGTGAGCTGGATCTGGGCAAGCTGGAAGACGAGGAAGAGAAAAAGCAACAGGAAGAGACCGCCAAGGACTTTGATGTACTGCTCAAGCAGGTCAAGGAGACCCTGGGCGAGAAGGTCAAGGAGGTACGTCTGACCCACCGCCTGACCAATTCTCCGGCCTGCCTGGTGACTGGCGAGCATGAGATGAGCGCCAACCTGGAGCGCATCCTCAAGTCCGTCGGCCAGGATGCACCCAGTATCAAGCCGATCCTGGAACTCAATCCCGAGCACCCGCTGCTGGGCCGCCTCAAGAGTGAGCAGGGCGAGCGGTTCGACGATCTGGCCAGTATTCTGTTCGACCAGGCCTTGTTGGCCGAGGGTGGCCAGCTGGACGACCCGGCCAGCTTTGTTGCCAAGCTCAACAAGGTGTTGCTGGAATTGAGTGCCTAAGCTGATCCCCTCAGCGCATCACAACAAGGGCGGCCCACGGGCCGCCCTTGTTGTTTCCGGGCGGTCAGATTTTGAATGGCGTGATCTCGCCAAGCCGCCAAGCACGCCAAGCACGCCAAGAGTCAGGCATGTTTGTGTGGACAGATAGCGTGCCCATGCCACCGGCCATCACTTCCGCTATCTACAAGGGCTATTGCCGCTGCAGCGGGATCTGCGGGTGATATGGGTGGGCGATCAGGTGATCGGCGCCTACTGGCGCGAGCAGGGGGGGGCATTTCAACGTGGCGCGGTGGTCAGATCAACTATGAGCACATCCCACCCAGGCCCTGAGCCTGGTCAGCGAGCTGGCCCAGGCCCTGGAGATCAATCATGCCGGTTTTGATGTGGCGATGGGTATCCGATGTTGCTGGAATGCAATTTGCTGTTTGGCCTGGGTGGCTTGAATCGCTCGGGGTAAACGTGGGCGATCATCTGCTGCAATACCTGCTGGCGCAGGATGACCAGCCGCGCAATCCGCTGCGCCCGCAGCCGCTGGCGGCATAGAAAGCAAGGGAGCAAAGAAAATCAGCCCTGGCTGGCCATGTTTGTCCTACTTTGCCATCGTTGATCCTTGGCAGGCAGGCTATTTTGGTGCAACCTTGCCGCTTATCAAGTACTAACGGAATCACGACGCCATGATCTTCAATGCCTGGGGCCACTGCTTCGATTGCCACTTCGAGGGCATGCTGGAATATCGGCATATCGCTGGGGAAAACTACAGCGATGAACAGGCCGCCGGGGTGATGCTGGTGCAGCACTGCCCGGCTTGCGAGTCCACCGAGCACGCCCTGATCCCTATCGACTACTACCGCGAGATGATGGAAGAGCTGCAGGCGCGCCTGGAGTCCATGTCGGATGACTGAGGCGGCACAGAAACTGCGTCTGGACAAATGGCTGTGGGCGGCGCGCTTTTTCAAGACACGCGCTCTGGCCACCGAGGCCATCAATGGCGGCCATGTGCAGTTGAATGGCCACCGTCCCAAGCCGGCCCGCGCCCTGCAGGTGGGTGATGAACTGGAGATCGTGCGCGGTCAGGAACGCTTGCGGATCAGGGTGCTTGGCCTGAGCGAACGTCGCGGCCCGGCGGTGCAGGCCCAGCAACTCTATGAAGAAGACGAGGCCAGCCGTCGCCAGCGCGAACAACAGGCCGAACTGCGCAAGCTGGAGGCCGCCGGGGTACAGCCGGGCGGACGCCCGGACAAAAAAGGCCGCCGCCAGATCCACCGTTTCAAACAATTGACTTGATATCCGCCGCGTCAACCCCGATAAACCCAACAAGAGGCAGGGTATCCTGCCGTTTTTTTGCCGATTTCTTCCGGAAACGGCCCCCAAACCAATGGAGTGCGCCATGGCGACTGTAGAATTGAACAAAGACAATTTTGACCAGCAAGTGGGCGGCAATGACTTCGTGATCCTGGATTTCTGGGCCCCCTGGTGCGGTCCCTGCCAGAACTTTGGTCCGATTTATGAAGAGGTTTCGGAAAAGTATCCGGATATCGTCTTTGGCAAGGTCAACACCGAGGAAGAGCAGGAGCTGGCCGGACATTTCCAGATCCGTTCCATCCCCACCCTGATGATCATGC
The DNA here is from genome assembly GCA_014859545.1 of Gammaproteobacteria bacterium. Taxonomy (GTDB): domain Bacteria; phylum Pseudomonadota; class Gammaproteobacteria; order Thiohalomonadales; family Thiohalomonadaceae; genus SLDE01. Next base: position 1,358 of record JACUTZ010000002.1, on the reverse strand, counting down.
GCGATCAGATTGTTGTCTATGCCCAGCCCGGTGCGCTGATGGGTGGTCAGTTCGAGCAGTTGATCGAAAAAGCCCGTGAGCTGGACATGGACGATGTGCGCAAGCAGATCGCCGAGCAGCAGGCCCAGCAAAGCCAGAACGCCTGATAGAAAAGCTGTTGCCACAGAGAGCACAGAGGAGACAGAGGGACTAGCGTGCTGTTCAACACATAGGATCTCTGCGCCCTCTGTGAACTCTGTGGCCAATCATTTTTTCCACCCGATAATGACTTGGTTAATTCTGACAAAAACGCTAAGATATTTTCCTTTTGATTGATAGGGAGCAGCCATGCGGCCCGCACAGATTGCCACCGTACTGGAACAAGAATTTCTCAGCACCCATGATGGGTACCATACCCCGGTGATGCTTTGGGGCCCACCGGGGGTGGGCAAATCGCAGCTGGTGCAGCAGGTTGGCCAACGCCATGGGGTGACGGTCATCGACATCCGCCTGTCGCAGATGGAGCCATCCGACCTGCGTGGGATCCCGTTTCGCGAAGGCGAGCGGGTGGAATGGGCGGTGCCGGCGATGTTGCCGGATGCGCAGCGCCATGGTTCGAGTGGGATCCTGTTCCTGGATGAGGTCACCTCGGCCCCGCCCAGTGTCTCGGCGGCGGCCTATCAGTTGATCCTGGATCGCAAGCTGGGTGAATACCAGGTCCCGGACGGTTGGGCGATCTTTGCCGCCGGCAACCGCCAGGGCGATCGCGGCGTGACCTATACCATGCCGGCCCCGCTGGCCAATCGCTTTGCCCACTTCGAGGTCGAGACCCACCTGGATGATTGGGTGAGCTGGGCCTATGCCAATGGCATCGACGAACGCATCATCGCCTTCCTGCGTTTTCGTCCCGAACTGCTGTTTGATTTCGATCCGGCCCACAACCCGGTCGCCTTCCCCTCGCCGCGTTCCTGGGAATTTGCCCATCGCGCGTTGCAGAAATTTTCTGGCCACGGCACGCTGCTGGTGAATACGCTGCAGGCCTGCGTGGGCCCGGCGGCGGGTATCGAGCTGGGCGCCTTTGTTGCGAACCTGGATAAATTGCCGGACCTGGATGCGATCCTGCGCCGCGAGGCGGTGAGCATGCCCAAGGAGATCGACCTGCAGTATGCGGTCGCCTCCGCACTGGTGGGCCGTGCCCTGCGCGCCCGTCAGGAGAGCAAGGCCGAGGCCCGCGAGGTCTATGGTGCGATCCTCGATTTTGCCGGACGTTTTCGCCAGCGCGAAATGGGCGTGATGCTGGTCTCCGACCTGCACCGCGCCATCGGTCAGGAGATCTTCGCGGTGCCCGAATTCGCCCCCTGGGCCCAGGCCGTCGCCGA
>JACUTZ010000001.1 GCA_014859545.1 Gammaproteobacteria bacterium | reverse complement strand
CTCATTTTTGGGTGTTCTCTGCGTCCTCTGCGTCTAGGAAATATGTTCCCGACATTTCCAACCGACTACATCCAGGTAGTCGTCTGCGGTGAGATTGTTTTTGACGGGTCTATAGGGGCCAAGGGCTGGGGGCTGGGACAAGGCTGCTTCTTCGACCCTAGCCCCCAGCCCCTAACCCCTGCATTACTGCAGCATCAGGAACATCGCGCCATTTCCCCTGCGGATGTTCAGCAGCAGGCCTTCGCGAGGTTTGACTGCGGCGCGCAGGCTGTCCAGGTCGCTGATAGGCTGGCGATTGGCCTGGGCGATGATATCACCCTCGCGCAGCCCGGCACGCAGGGCGGGGCTGCCGGGCTGGACGCCGACCACCGCCACCCCCTGTACGGTGCCGCGCACGGTTTGTTCGCGCAGGTTGGCCAGTAGCGCGCCACCCAGGCGCGGGTGCAGGGCCTCGCCCTGAATGGTGTTCAGTTCCGGGGCGGCGATGGTGGCGCGCAGGCTGTGGCGGTGTTCGCCGCGCAAGATCTGTATCGCTACCTGTTGGCCGATGCGCAGCAGGCCGACCCGGTTGCGTACATCACTGGCATTCTGGATTTCACGCCCATTGATATGGGTGATCACATCGCCCACCTGTAGTCCGGCCTTGGCCGCAGGTGAGCCCTCACTGACTTGGGTGACCACGGCGCCACGGGGCAGGCGGATGGCAAAGGCCTCGGCCAGTTCCGGGCTGAGGTCCTGGGCCTGGGCGCCAAGTTGGCCCCGTTGCACCTGGCCGTGTTCGATGATCTGCGCCATCACCTCGCGCGCCATGTTGACTGGGATGGCAAAGCCGATCCCCATACTGCCGCCACTCTTGGAGAAGATCGCGGTATTAATCCCCACCAGCTCACCGCGCAGGTTGACCAGCGCCCCACCGGAGTTGCCGGGATTGATCGAGGCGTCGGTCTGGATGAAATCCTCATAGCCCTCGATCCCCAGCCCCGAGCGGCCCAGTGCCGAGACGATCCCGGAGGTGACGGTCTGGCCCAGGCCAAAGGGATTGCCGATGGCGACCACAAAATCCCCCACCCGCAGCTGTTCCGAGTCGGCCATCGGTACCGCACTCAGGCCGTCCGGTTCCACCTGCAACACCGCCACATCGGTTTCCGGATCGGAGCCGATCAGACTGGCCTTGAGATTGCGCCCATCGGCCAGGTGGACCGCAATCGCCTCGGCGCGGTGCACCACATGATGATTGGTCAGGATGATGCCCTCGGCCGCATCGACCACCACCCCGGAGCCGAGGCTTTGTTCCAGGCGTTCGCGCGGTTGCTGGTTGGGCAGGTCAAAGAAGTGGCGGAAAAAGGGATCGGAAAACAGCGGACTCTGGCGCACCTGTACGCGGGTTTGGGTAAAGATGTTGACCACCCCCGGCACGGTCTTTTCCAGCATCGGTGCCAGGCTGGGCAGGGTATCGCCCTGGCTGTCGTGGACGGGGAGGGCGGCCTGCAGGGGCAGGCTGATGGCGAGCAGTAAAACGATCAACAGTCGCATGATTCACCATGGATTTAGTGGTATGAGGATGGCTAACAGACCATCGCAGGGGGAGGGGAGTTCCCCCCGGCGGGGCCGGGGGAGTGGGGGGATCAGGACTCGACGGTGATCTTGCGCGGCATCACCTTTTCCGACTTGGGGATGGTGATGGTCAGCACACCGCTGACGGTCTTGGCCGAGATCTTGTCGGTATCCGCGGTATCGGGCAGGCTGAAACGGCGGAAAAAGCTGCCATACTGTCGCTCGATGCGCTTGTAGCCGTCGCGCTCATCCTTCTTCTCGGTTTCGCGTTCACCGCGAATGGTCAGCATGCCGTTTTCCGCATGTACCTCGATGTCCTTGGCCTCCACGCCGGGGACGTCGGCGGTGATCACAAAGCACTTGCTGTCCTCACGGATGTCCACCGCCGGTACCCAGTCACTGGCGGTATTGGCCTCGCTTTCACCCATCATTCGGTCCATGTCGCGACGAATTTGCTGCAACATGCCCCATGGTTCATAACGTACTAGACTCATGATACACACTCCTCTGTTAAGGTTGATGCAGCCGCTGCTAAGGCGGTTGCGCTAAATATAGGAACGCCCCGAGCGGGCTTCAAGCCCCTGTCAATCACCTGTGTATTGCTGTCAAATAATGCCGTCTGTGGCGATAGTGAGTGCTTGCGCTGGCTAACTGCCCCGGCATGGCTAGTGTATTAGCAACACAATATATAGTGTTTCGGTGAGAAATATTATCGTGTTGCTATGTTGCTGAATTTTCAGGGGCTACGATTTTTCGTCTTTTTAAATCAAATAGATAAATCGTATTTTTCCTACATAAACAGTGTTGACAGTACCCCGGACGCTGCCTACTCTATGCCGGTCGATACACAAGATGTAGTGTTTAAGTGCCGGTGCCGCCACAACAGGAATCCACCGGCAGGGAATAACAACACCTGTAACCACGGAGCCCCACATGAGCAAAGTCAGCGCCCACCTGAAAGCCGTCCCGACTGCCGTCAGTGAAATCCCCTTTCAGCCCGCCTCGATGGATATCTGGGAGAAGAAGTATCGCCTGACCACCAAGTCCGGTGAGCTGATCGACCAGGATATCGACGCAACCTATGCGCGGGTGGCTAAGGCCCTGGCCGAGGTGGAAGAGACCGATGCCAAGCGCGAGGAGTGGGAGGCCAAGTTCCTGTGGGCACTGCGTCATGGGGCTATCCCGGCCGGGCGCATCACCTCCAATGCCGGTGCCTGGGCCTACAAACCGGCCACCTCTACCATTAACTGTACCGTCTCCGGCACCGTGCGCGACTCCATGGACGACATCCTCGGCAAGGTGCATGAGGCCGGTCTGACCCTCAAGGCCGGCTGTGGTATCGGCTATGAATTCTCCACCCTGCGCCCCAAGGGGGCCTTTGTCGCCGGCGCCGGCGCCTATACCTCCGGCCCGCTGTCCTTTATGGATATCTTCGACAAGATGTGTTTCACCGTCTCCTCCGCCGGTGGCCGCCGTGGCGCACAGATGGCCACCTTCGATGTCGGCCATCCTGATGTGATGGACTTCATCCGCGCCAAGCGCGAATCCGGTCGCCTGCGCCAGTTCAACCTCTCGCTGCTGATCACCCGCGAATTCATGGAAGCGGTGATCGCCAACGACGACTGGCAACTGGCCTTCCCGATCGGCCCCAAGGAGCTGGAGGCCGATGACATCAATATCGAAGACGAAACCCAGGTGATCTGGCGCGACTGGGCGATCAAGGACGTCTACATCACCAATGACGAAGGCCTGGTCGCCTGCAAGATCTACAAGACCATCAAGGCCCGCCGTCTGTGGGACATGATCATGACCTCCACCTACGACTTTGCCGAACCTGGTTTCATCCTCATCGACAAGGTCAATGAGATGAACAACAACTGGTTCTGCGAAAACGTGCGCGCCACCAACCCCTGTGTTACCGCCGACACCTGGGTACAGACCACCAGTGGCCCACGCCAGGTAGCAGACCTGGTTGGTACCCCGTTTATTGCGCAGGTCGATGGCAAGGTGCATGCCTCTGGTGCAGAGGGTTTCTTCAAAACGGCCACCAAGCCGGTGATGCGTCTGCAGACCAGTGAGGGCTTTCAACTGCGCCTCACCGCCGATCACCGCGTACGGCGTGTCAGTCATTTCAGTCGTTATGCTACCGAAACAGAATGGTGTGAGGCCGGTCAGTTGCAGGCCGGTGATCGCGTGCTGCTCAATGACCATCGTGCCGCAGCGCAATGGCAGGGTGAATACAGCCAGGAACAGGGTTATCTGATGGGCCTGCTGGTGGGTGACGGTACGCTCAAGTCCGATAAGGCCGTGTTGTCTGTATGGCAACCGGCGGCAGTCGCCAATGGCGTTGCGGCGCAAATATCAACGGGCGTGCAGGCCGTGATGGCCGAGGCCCAGCGTGCCGCCGAAAGCCTCCCGCATCGCAGTGATTTCAGTGGCTGGAGTGAAGTGGGCGGGCGCAACGAATTCCGTCTTAGCACCGTGGCCATCAAGCAACTGGCTGAGGAGCTGGGCATGCAGCCCGGTGATAAGTGTATCTCGCCTGCAATGGAGCAGGCCTCCAGTGATTTTTATCGCGGTTTCCTGCGTGGCATGTTCGATGCCGATGGCTCGGTGCAGGGCAGTCAGGCCAAGGGGGTGAGTGTGCGTCTGGCCCAGTCCGACTTGCCACGGCTGGAGGCGGTACAGCGCATGTTGTTGCGCCTGGGTGTGGTCGCGCAACTGTATAAGGAACGTCGCCCGGCGGGTCACAGCCGTTTGCCCGACGGCAAGGGCGGCATGGTGGATTACGCCACCCAGGCCCAGCACGAACTGGTGATCAGCGGCGAGAACCTGTTGCAGTTCAGCCAGCAGATCGGTTTTGCCGATAGCGACAAGGCCGCTCAACTGGAAAGCCTGTTGAGTAACTACAAACGCCAGCTGAACCGTGAGCGTTTTGTGGCGCGGGTCGAGGCCGTCGTTGCCGATGGCGTGGAAGATGTCTATGACGTGCAGGTGCCGGGTATCAATACCTTTGACGCCAACGGTTTGCATGCCCATAACTGTGGCGAGCAGCCGCTGCCCGCCTATGGCGCCTGCCTGTTGGGCTCGATCAACCTGACCAAGTTCGTACTCGATCCCTTTACCGACAAGGCCAGCTTCGACTGGGAGAAATTCCGCGAGGCGGTGGCGATCTTTACCCGCATGCTGGACAACGTGGTCGAGATCAACGGTCTGCCGCTGGAGCAGCAGCGCAAGGAGATCGTCAACAAGCGCCGCCATGGCATGGGCTATCTGGGCCTGGGCTCCACCATCACCATGTTGCGGATGAAATACGGCGATGCCGCCTCGCTGGCCTTTACCGAACAGGTTACCCGCGAACTGGCGGTGGTCGGCTGGAAGAGTGCGCTGGAGCTGGCCAGGGAAAAGGGCCCAGCACCGATCATGGAGCAGGAGTTCGAGGTCACCGGACAGATGCTGCGCCAGCGCCCCGAGATGAAGCGTGACGGCTACAAGGTTGGTGACAAGGTCAAGGGCAAGGTCTTGCATGCCCGCTACAGCCGCTACATGCAGCGCGTGGCCGAGGTCGAGCCAGCGCTGATCAAGGAACTGGCCGAGGTGGGTGCGCGCTTTACCCACCACAGCTCCATCGCCCCCACCGGCACCATCTCCCTGTCGTTGGCCAACAACGCCAGCAACGGCATCGAACCCAGCTTCGCCCATCACTATGCCCGCAACGTGATCCGCGAAGGCAAAAAGTCCAAGGAAAAGGTCGATGTCTGGTCCTTCGAGCTGCTGGCCTTCCGCGAGCTGGTCAATAAAAAGGCGATGCCCTATTCCGACAAGGCCGACGAGCGCCTGCCCGAATACTTCATCACCGCCGAAGAGGTCACCCCCAAGCAGCACGTCGATATCCAGGCCGCGGCACAAAAGTGGATCGATTCCTCGATCTCCAAGACCGCCAACGTCCCCACCGACTACGCCTTTGAGGACTTCAAGGACATCTACCTCTACGCCTACGAAAACGACCTCAAGGGCTGTACCACCTTCCGCTTCAACCCCGAGGCCTTCCAGGGCGTTCTGGTCAAGGAAAAGGACCTGGAAAACACCCTCTACCGCTTCGAACTGGAAGACGGTCAAGTACTCGATCTCAAGGGCAACGAAGAGATCGAATACGATGGCGAGATCCACACCGCCGCCAATCTCTACGATGCGATGAAGGAAGGGTATTACGGCCGGTTTTAAAAGAACGGTTCACCGCAGAGGCGCCGAGCACGCAGAGAAAGGCCGAGAATGCTCGAGTGTGAATGCGGTATCGCGGTGAGCGTAAACCAGCCCGGACAGCATGCAATCGTTCGGGCAGGAAATGAATGGAACGAGGTGGAGAGGCAGCACGGCATATCAGCCTCTGCGAACTCTGCGCCTCTGCGGTGAAACAGATTCAAGAGGGAAAACAAATGGCAGTCAAAATCAGCAAAAAGATCGTCAACTACGCCGTCGTCAACAAAGACGAAAAACCGCAGCAGGAAATCGCCACCAAGGCCATCGCGGAAAAGTCCGAATACAATGTGGTGCACCTCACCGAGGCGCTCGAACGCCCCGAGATGCTGCTCGGCTCCACCTACAAGATCAAGACCCCGCTCACCGAGCATGCGCTCTACGTCACCATCAACGACGTGGTGCTCAACCCCGGCACTAAGCACGAGCTGCGCCGTCCCTTCGAGGTCTTCATCAACTCCAAGAACATGGATCACTTTCAGTGGATCGTCGCCCTCACCCGCATCATCTCCGCGGTATTCCGCAAGGGTGGCGACGTCACTTTCCTTGTCGAGGAGCTGCGCTCGGTATTCGACCCGCGTGGCGGCTACTTCAAGAAGGGCGGCAAGTACATGCCCTCCCTGGTCGCCGAGATCGGCGATGCCATCGAATGCCACCTGCGCATGATCGGCCTGCTCAAGGACGACGAACTGGACGAACACCAGAAAAAGCTCATCCAGGAAAAGCGCGCGCAATATGAAGATGCCACCAAGACCGTCGAGAGCAAGGACAACGGCGATTTTCCCGAAGGGGCGCAGCTATGTGGCAAGTGCAATACCAAGGCCGCGATTTTGATGGATGGGTGTATGACCTGTCTGAACTGTGGCGATTCCAAATGCGGCTAAGCTGCTTCGCCAGAAACGCGATGGCTGTGTTGCTGAATCATTCTGCGCGTGCTCATGCACTATATGTGCACTGCGCTGCTCGAATGATTCGCGCCTTGCCCTCACGTCCCTGGCTGTGCAGGTAACATAGCGGCGCGAGGAATCCGTATACGGCGTTGTGGACTCCATCCCTGGAGTCCACCCTACGGGCCAGCCGTTGGCTGTCCAAATTCGCTCCCGGCGAATTTGGACAGCACTCGTCGAAAATGCTCACATACTTGTAACGACTCGCCCTATCCATGATGTATTCACACTGTAGAGGGCGTTAACCGTCTCCGATGAAAAACACCTTTACCGCAAAGGCGCAAAGACGCAAAGGTGTTAAATAGTGCATGATTACCACGCGGATCGAAGCTGCATTCTCGAACGTACGTGATAACCCCACTTATACAGGTATTAAACCGGTGTTTGGTGCGTGGTGTGTCCATTAACCCTTTGCGTCTTTGCGCCTTTGCGGTGAGATCTTTTTCAAGGGGCGAGTAGATACACATACTTTATGTATGCTCCGCTTTTCGACAAGCACTGCTAAGGAGGCAGGTCAAAATACTATTTACATTCGGCCGCAGCTGGGGCATCACTGCTGTGTTAGGTTTCTTGGCAAGGGCGCAGCAGCCATGACCTGCGAAACCTGCCTTGCATTGATGGTCCAGCCACGCCCTCGGTGTTGGCAATAGTATTTTGACCTGCCTCCTGAGTGCGACACGCGCCACATCATCTGCGGTAGAGGTTCACCAGGCGACAAGACGTACTGTTAGCGTTGATCAGTGCTGCCAACTGGCCAAGAAACACCGACTAGTGCGAGCGATTTTCCACGGCCTGATAGCGCTCATCCAGTCGTTCGGGTGGCTTCATAAACACCCATCCACGCCAAGATACACTGCAATTCTTATACCGATTATGTTTACTTCAGTCAAATCGCTGGCCGAAGTGGTTGGATAGGGGCGACAATCGAGCAAATGGCTCACATCAAGCGGACTGCAGGTAGTTTGAATCTCTGCGCAAACGAAGCCGATGACTGGGGTGGATAGCGGATAGCAAGTGGGCGAGGTGGCGTAATTCTGTCCCAGGGATAGGCAAACGCTGCGTTCCATACCTATTATCTATTCGATATAACGTTGCATGCGAGGCAAGTATGAACACCAAATGGGCGTTGATGGTGCTTTTTTTCATGGTGAACCTGTTCTTTGTGGCTTTGCTGGCGGCGGCGTCGCTGGATCAATTGCGGGAGATGTGACGGCACGAGTATTCAGCCGGGGCGATACATTAGTTGTAACCATTACAATGCCGCTGAGTCCTCATGTGCAACCGTGGTGGGAATGGATTTCCACTTCACCCTGAACGGTAATCCCTACCATCAGGTCCTGCGCTATGCGCCACCGTATATACGCAGGATCGAGGCTGAACCGATTATTCGTCTCGAGAAGTCCAGAGCATCCGGACACCGTTATGATAACAAGGGTACTGGCTCGGCCCATGTCTCGATTCGCGGCAGCTACATCAAGAAAGGTGCCGGGGTCACGATAAAGGCCATCGTCAGCGTCGACAGTGATCGCTTTCCAATTGTGTTTTACGGCACACAGGATGATGAGGGTATTCAAGCCCGGGTTGATGTGGTTGGCTCCAAGGATACGGTTGCACCTGAGCGATTTTGCTTTCGGCTGATGGCGATCACCACCAATGATTTCTGTGGTGGGGTTGGCGCATTGTTATACAGAAATCCATTCGATAAACTGGATTTTCAACACTCACCACCAGCGCCGGCGAATTATTTTCTGAATAATGTGCATTGCAAGTGATGCATCATATACCCCAAATCGGCCGGGTGACCCCGGGTGAGCAATCACCCGGGGTCATCCGGCCCCCAAATCTATGCTTTCGTTTGATGCCAATCAGCACCCGGCCTGGGATCGCTGGCTTGCCCAGGATGAGAACGGCAGCTGGTGGGCGTTTGAGCACGATTCCCCCCAGGGGGGATCAGCTGGTACGAAAACGAGGTTGGTCGTTATCGATTTTTGCGCAAGGATGTACCAAACCCCAATTGGCGTGTGAGTTTGATGCGTCTGTCGGACCAGTCTGATCCTTCAAGATGTTCCTTTTTCTGATATCGCCTGATTTTAAGCGACATCCTATGGATGTGTGTTCTTTCCTGCGTGTGGCACCTGCTTGGTGCTTGCGGACCACACTGCCTGAACACAAGCCTGTCTTATCTCAAGGTTTTCCCTGATTGTCATCCCAGACGCTCTTCTTTAGGCTGAACGTTTGATGGGTATACGGGAGTAAGTGATGAGGTATTTTTGGTTTTTCTGCCTGAGTTTCCTTAGCGGCGGATCCTGGGCCAACGAGGTTCATATCCAGTACGCCCAATTTCATTATGCCCAGGGCGTCTGGACCGTGCATCTGCGTGTTCAGCATGAGGACAGTGGTTGGGAGCATTACGCGGATGCTTGGCGGATTGTCGATGAGCAGGGGTCGGTGCTCGGTACGCGGACACTGTATCACCCCCATGTGGATGAGCAGCCCTTCACCCGCAGCCTGAGCGGACTGCAGATCCCGCCAGATGTGCAGGTGGTGATCGTCGAGGCACACGATAATGTGCATGGATGGAGCAGTGATCGCCTGCACGTCGATTTGAACCGCGCATCAGGCGATCGTTATCAGGTGCTGCGTTAGCGAATTTAGGCGACTACACCCATCGTTTGAGCCAGGCCTCAAGCGAGGATTTGTTAGCAGGCTGTTGTTGTCGCTCAGGCGAGTGCGAGAGAAGGCATTGCGGGCGAAAAAGCGCAGTTTACACGTAGTAAATGAGGTTATTCTTTCTCCCTGACGCCCGAAAGGGTAGCATCAAGCTAGCATTTTTTCTCTTCGTCGATGGTGATGGGGTAGACATGCTACCTATTGGTTTTTTTTGCGCTGTTCCAGTGCTGCCGTTCGCCTGGTCCATGTGAAAATGGCAAGCATCCAGCGTCGGTACACAGCTTATCCGGTATCATGGCATATCTTATCCCAAAGGCAAAACCATGGCCCAAAGCGCGACGATTATTAAAGCCGACCTGCAGATCGCCGATATGGAGCGGGGCTATTATGCCGATCATGGCCTGACCCTGGCCCAACACCCCTCTGAAACCGGCGAGCGGATGATGGTGCGGCTACTGGCCTTTGCCCTGCATGCCTCGCCACAGTTGGCATTTACCCGTGGCCTGTGTGCCGACGACGAACCGGAATTATGGGAAAAATCCCTGAGCGGTGAGATCGATCTCTGGGTCGAGGTGGGCCTGCCCGATGAGCGGCGGCTGCGGCGTGCCTGCGGCCGCGCCAGGCAGGTGTATGTCTATGCCTATGGCGGGCACGCGGCCAGTCTGTGGTGGGAGAAGAATGCGCGTGATCTGCAGCGTTATGACAATCTTGCGGTGATCGAGCTGCCGCTGGCAGCGAGCCGTGAGCTGGCAGGATTGCTGGCGCGTGGTATGCGTCTGCAATGCACGGTGCAGGATGGGCAGGTGTGGTTGGCAGATGGCGAGCAATCGATATTGATCGAGCCGCAGTTGCGTTACCGGGGCAAGGCCCTGGTCTGAACCTGCGGGGTCTCGGGGCTGGCGCTTTGTGGTGCAGTATCGTAGCCTAGATTGCGGGCGTTCTGTTTAATCGTGGTGTGCGGGAAGGTGTGATGGGTAAGGCTTGGCTGAGGCTGACCGGTTTGTTGTGTGCTGGCCTGATGGTGTGTTCCGGCAATCTGTTTGCCGCCACTTCCGAGACATCGCCGCGTGCGCATTTTTTGACAGTAAAACAATCCCTGGAGCAGGGCGAGGCAACCCCGGTGCAGGCCATTGCCTCGCTCAAGGACTATCCACTCTACCCCTATCTCCTGTTCTGGCAGTTGCAGTCCAGCCTGGATGGCCAGGATTCCGGGACCATTCAAACCTTTCTTGACGCGCATGCCGAGATGCCGCTGGCCACTCAGTTGCGGGTCGCCTGGCTGCGTTACCTGGCCGGAGCCGAGCGCTGGGAGGATTACCTGGGCTTTTACCAGGGCAGCAATAGTGCCGATTTGCGTTGCCACGCTCATACGGCTCAGCTGCACAGCAAGCAGCAGGCGGCGGCCTGGCGTGGTGCTGCTGAGTTGTGGCTGGTGGGCAATGCTCAGCACCGCGCCTGTGATGCGCTGTTTGCTGCCTGGGAGGCCGATGGACAGATCAGTACGGTATTGCGCTGGCAGCGTATCGAGCTGGCGATGGCGGCCGGTAATGCGGATCTGGCGCTGAGTCTGGCCACTGGCCTGCGTGAGGCCGAACAGGCCGAGGTGGCGCTGTGGCACACGGTACACCAGGATCCGCAAGGCCTGGCCGAGGCGGATTTCCTGCCTGCAAAGGGACCACGTCGTGCGGCCATCGCGCTGCACGGGATTAAGCGTCTGGCCAGCAGTGAGCCGGAACAGGCCGCCGAACTGTGGCCATTGCTGGCCTCGCGTTATGCCTTCGATAGCCAGCAGCGCGACGAGGCGGCCCACGCGATCGCCCTGTATCTGGCGCTGCGTGGCAATCTGCGCGCGCTGGAATGGTATGCGGTGCTGGAACCGCACAGCTTCAATCAGAGCAGTCGTGGCTGGGTGGTGCGCGCCGCCCTGCGCCACAAGCGCTGGCTGGCGGCACTGACCTGGATCGAGGAGATGCCGGCGGCCGAACGGGATTCGGAGATGTGGTCCTACTGGCGGGCGCGCGCCCTGGAGGGCCTGGGTCGGCAGGCTGAGGCCGAGCTGCTGTATCGCCAGCTTAGTACGGCACGTAGTTATTACGGTTTTTTGGCCGCGGATCGTATCGGTGCCGAGTACAATCTGAACCACCGGGATCTGGACCTGGAGCCAGCCGTGATCACCCGCCTGGAGAGCCACCCGGCGGTATTGCGTGCCGCCGAATTGCTGGCAGTGGGGATGCGGGAAGAGGCGCGCCGTGAGTGGTCCCATGCGCTGGGACGGATGAGTCGGGAAGAGCGTCTGGCCGCCGGCAGTCTGGCGGCACGCTGGGCCTGGCATGACCGCGCCCTGCTCAGTCTGGCTCACGCCGGGCATTTTGATGACCTGGCGATCCGTTTTCCACTGGCCTATGCGGAGAGCTTTTTTAGTCAGGCCAGGCAGCATGACCTGGACCCGGCCTGGATCTACGCGGTGGCCCGTCAGGAAAGCGCGATGGATCCCCATGCCCGCTCACGGGTCGGGGCAATGGGCCTGATGCAGTTGATGCCGGCCACCGGTGAGGCGATTGCCCGCCAGCTGGAGACCGATATCTCCGATCGCAATAGCCTGCTCGATCCCGAGCTGAATATCCGATTTGGCAGTCATTACCTGAGTCAGATGCTGGCGCGTTTTGAGCATCCGGTGCTGGCCACCGCCGCCTATAATGCCGGGCCGCACCGGGTCGAGCGCTGGTATCCGCCGCAGGCCAGTATGGATGCGGATATCTGGGTGGATACCATGCCCTTTCACGAGACCCGCGAGTATGTGCGTCGGGTGATGGCCTATGCGGTGTTTTATGATCAGCGCCTGGAGCGGCCAGTGCAGCGCCTGAGTGAGCGGATGCAGGCGATCAGCAAGCCGGTACTGGTCATCGCTACCACCGACCGGGCAGGCGAAGCCCAATAATTCAGCTCGAATATTTTATTGGTACATACGTCCGGCCTGTTGCCTGATTGCCCGGCATCCCGTTGTCGCGTGGACGCATGAAACATTCCGCTTAGTGATCAGCTATGGTGATGTTGCGCCCACGGGTTTCGTGCAGGCGCAGTGCCGCCAGCACCGCGATGCTCGCAAAGCCCAGCATCAGCCACAGGGCCTGGTGGTAATCCCCTGCCGCGTAGATGCGCAGCCCTTCCAGGCTCTGCCCGTCCCAGCGTTGATCCAATACCCAACCAAACAGGGGCTGCATGATCGCCGCGCCAAGAAACAGTCCGGTGTTGACCAGGCTGATCGCCATCCCGGAGAGGGCGGGCGAGCAGACCTCCTTGGCGCAGGCATAGCTGAGCACGAAGCCGCTACCGGACAAGCCCAGCAGGGCGAACAGCAGTATCCCGCCAGGGCCCGGTGACCAGGGTAGCCATAGCAGTGCGGCGATCACCAGCAGATAGAGCAGGGCGCTACCCAGCATCACCGGTTTGCGCAGACCCAGACGGTCGGCGATCCAGCCGAGGCTGAGGGTGCCGAGGGCCAGGGCGAGCAGGCTGGCGGTGGTATAGAGCGAGGCCTGGTCGCGGCTGAGCCCGTGCAGGTCGCGCAGCAGTGGCACCCCCCACAGACCGACAAAGGCAAACAGGCTGCCAGCCATGCCCAGGTTGAACCAGAAGCCGGGCCAGATGCGTCGATTGCCCAGCACATGGCGCAGATCGAGCAGCCAGTGACGCTCCCGCCTGGCATGGGCGGGCTTGCCTTCCATCGCCCGCAGCGAGGGAAAGCCGGCATCTTCGGGACGGTTGCGCACCAGCAGCATCGACAGTAGTGCCAGCAGCAGGGAAAACAGCCCGATCCCAACAAAGATGCTGCGCCAGGAAAAATAGCCCAGCAGCCAGGACAGTGGTCCGGCGGCGAACACCGAGCCCATGTTGCCCAGCAACAGGGTCAGTCCGCTGATCAGTCCATAGATGCGATCCTGAAACCAGACCGTATTGCTCTTCATCAGTCCGACAAAGATCACCGATACCCCCAGCCCCACCAGAAAGCGCCCGACAAAGGCCATTTCCAGGGTTTCGGCCAGGCCGAACAGGATCGAACCGATCCCGGCCACCAGGGTGCCCAGGGTGGCCACGGTGCGTGAACCGACCGTGTCGGCCAGCACCCCGGCCGGGATCTGCATCGCGGTATAGATGTAGTAATACATCGCCGCCAGCGAGCCCAGTGCCGCGCCGCTGGCCTCAAAGGCCTGCATCAGTTCGGCTGAAACTACCGCCGGGGCCATGCGGTGAAAGAACACCGACATATAGGCCAGCACCAGGATGGTATAGGTGGCCCAGCGTACCCGCTGGAACTGTGCCTGACTGAATGAGAGGGTGGGCTGCATGTTGTTTGACTTGGTGGGATGGGCGACGGGCAGGATACCCCATCGCGTACCGGCGCGAGATCGGCTGCGGGATCTGCGTCGAGGATACGTGCGGGGTTTCGCCCGCCTATGAATAGACCTTGTCTTCGGCGATTACCTTGAGTTTTTTCAGGCTGTTGAGCATGTCGGGACTGAAGTGGGGATTGAGCCCCAGCGGCTGGCGTGGGTGTAGCGGAAAATCACCGGCGGCGGCTCCCGGTTCCTTTTGGTTGGCGCTGAAGTAACGCGCCGCGCGCACCACATGTTGATGTGGTGGACGCCGAATTTGTCGCGCAGGTGTTTCATGTGTGCATAGATGTATTCGGTCGAATTGTATTTATACAGGCGCTCGAACACGGTGCGGTCGCAGGTCGCGCAGGTATAGGGGCAGCCGCGCGAAGTGAGCATGGTCGCCCCCCAGCGCTTGATGTGGGAGAAGATCGGCAGGTGATAGTCATGGGGGAAGTCGGCCAGTTTCTCATAGGCCGGGAAGGGCAGTTCGTCCAGCTCCTTGAGCCGCGAACGGCGCGGGTTGGCGACGATGCGCTCGCCGTCCCGATAGACCAGGTTGCCCACCTCGTGCAGGGGTTTGCCGTCGGCCAGATCGCGCATTGTCCCTTCGCCTTCGCCGATGCACAGATAATCGATCTCCGGGAAGTGCTGTAACAGCGTCGGCCCGACCGCTGAAACATGGGCACCACCGCAGATCACCTTCATCGCAGGCTGTCTGTCCCTGATCAGATTGATCATCTCCACCGCATCCATGAAGGCGGAGGTGGTGGTGGAAAAGCCAACCATCTCCGGCTTGGTGGCGAGGATCTGATCCACGTTCTCGGCCAGGCTGCGCGGTGCATAGAGGCCCAGGTAGTCGTGTACCGCGCATTCATGCCCATGCTGTTCCAGCCAGGCCGACAGGGAGAGGATGCCGATCGGCGCCATCCTGTTGGCCAGCACCGAAAAATCCGGCTGGCCCGGACGAAGTTGAACCCGGCGGGGTGGATGAAGGTGATTCTCATGGCCTACTGCCCCCTGTGTTGGTGGGTTCTCTGAACGCTTCGCGATGCTAGGCGATCACGCTGCATGCAAGACCTTGTTGTTATGGAGGTTATTTGCGACAGCCCGCCGCAAGGCAGGCTGGGTACTGCCACACGAATATTCAGCAGTGCCCTTAGTACTGCGCGTCGTGGTAGACGTTCTGTACGTCATCCAGGTCGTTGAGCATATCCAGGAATTTCTCAAACAGCGGGATGTCGTCACCGGCGATGGGGGTGCTGCCCTTGGGCAGGAACTGGATCTCATCCACCTCGAAATCGATCTCGCCGAAGGCATCCTGCAGGGCCTGCTTAGCCTTGAAGCTGTCGGTATGGGGAACGAACACGGTGATCATGCCGTTCTCGTTTTCGATGTCACTGACATCCACGTCGGCCATCAGCAGGGCATCAAGCACCGTTTCGTCATCTTCGCCCTTGAAGGCCAGGATCGCGGCGTGGTCAAACATGTGGCTGACCGTACCGGAGCTGCCGATCTTGGCCTTGGTCTTGGTGAAGCACAGGCGTACATCACCAAAGGTGCGATTGGGGTTGTCGGTCAGGCATTCGACGATCACCATGCAGTTGCCGGGACCAAACCCCTCGTAGCGGGCGATGGCAAAGTCTTCGCCACCGCCGCCCTTGGCCTTGTCGATGGCCTTTTCGATCACATGGCTGGGTACCTGGTCTTTCTTGGCCCGCTCGATCAGACCGCGCAGGGCCAGATTGCCGTTGGGATCGATACCACCGGCCTTGGCGCAGACATAGATCTCGCGACCGTATTTGCTGTAGACCTTGGCCTTGGCATCGGAGGTCTTGGCCATGGACTCTTTGCGGTTTTGATAGGCTCTACCCATAGGTATATTGCTCCATGAAGTGAATAATGGCGTGAATTCTACCGGCAAGCGACTGTTCGGGTAAGTCTTTCTTTCGATGCAGGGTTTGTGGAGAGGCGCACGGGGATTTCCTTCGCATGCGACAAAAGGGGGGTGTATGCTGATCCCCAGCCCCCCCTCAACCGCTGCTGGCAAGGTATGTATTATGGAAGGCATTAGCGACCTGCGGATTAGCGGCATCGACGAAACGCGTCCGCCCCTGATCCGCAAGGAACCCTACATCAATCTGTATTTCACGCTGTCACACAAGGCCCCGCCCGGCTGGTGTGATGATTTCAATCGCCTGCTGGCCCACCGCCAGTATCCGATCAAGGTCGATCCCGACGAGGGGCTGTACGTGGAGAGCTGGGTACGCAAGCCCGAGGAGATCGCCCCCTTGCTGGAGATTCTCAAAGAGGCGGTACAGCGCTGCAACAATGAATATATTGCTCGCATCCAGGCGGCCAGTCAGGCCGAGGCGCAGCGTGGCAGCACCCCGGCGGATGAGGGGCCGCAGGGCCAGTTGAACCGGATTATTGCCGGTCTGAATTTTGATGATTAGCCCAGGCGGGAAAAACAGCTTAGTTTGAGGCATGGTTTTGCGAGGATATCTGGCCTTAGTATTGTTACTGCTGTGTTGCCTGCTACCGGTATCGGCCAGCGAGGCGGATGGTCCTGCCTGGCTGGCACCGGTGCGCGAGGCCCCGTACTGGATCAGCAGTGGCGTCTATCAAAACATTGTGACCATCCGCCGCTGGGTGCTCACTGGTAGCAGCTATTGCGAAACCCCGCAACGACACATCCTCTATGACCGGCGCGGCCGGTTTCTCGGCTATATCAGCAACGCCCTCAATCCCGTCGAAACCCAGTTTCGCCTGAATCATGCCCGCGCCCGCTATATGGAGCAGGGAGAGGTGGATAGCTGGGTGGCGGGTGGCCCCGATACGCTGGGTTATCCCTTCGCCCTGTCCTGCGATCAGCCCCATGTGGAGATGGCGGCGGCGCTGCGCCGTTATTTCGGACAGGAGGCCGACAGCCAGATTTGGGGCACCTGGGATGATTTGTCGATTGGCAGCGAGAGCGACACCGTCTCGTTGCATCAGGCACTACGCAGCATCTATGCCACCCGCATCGCCCAGCAGCGCCTGAATCTGCCCGAGCAACTGCCCCTGTATCTGGCGGGTAAGCTGCTGATCGAAAGCGGTGCCCAGGCACGCGCCCATTCCAGCGCCAATGC
This sequence comes from Gammaproteobacteria bacterium, assembly GCA_014859545.1. Lineage (GTDB taxonomy): Bacteria > Pseudomonadota > Gammaproteobacteria > Thiohalomonadales > Thiohalomonadaceae > SLDE01. The sequence continues at coordinate 36,078 of JACUTZ010000001.1, read as the reverse complement.
CCGTGGCATCATGCAGCTCTCTCCAGCGGTGTTGAACGATTGCGGGATCGCCGAGCGCAATCACTGGCATCGCATGGCGCAGATCGATTGTGCGCTGCGCCTGCTCAATCAAAATGCCCGCAATATCGCCCCACGGTTTGAGGCCCGCTTTGGCGACTTGCCGGAGGCCAAGCGCCAGCGTCTGTTCACGCTGTTGCTGATCCAGGCCTATCACGGTGGCGCCGGACGGGTGATGGCGCTGCTGGAGGATGAGCAGTTATCGCGCCCGGCGGCCTATTTTGCCCGACACCACAGCCGTTTCAGTGCGGGGGATATCGCCTTCGGGATGATCTTTCACAACCTGGGGCGCAACCGCCTGGGCCTGGCTTCGCTGTATTACATCGCCGATGTGGAGATCGCCGTGGCCGAACTGTGTGCCCAGCCAGTGCTGGGGGCGGATCCCGCCTGTGTCGGCATTGATAAATTGGCCGGGCTGATAGATGGGCGCTGAGCTCAGACCTGCGGGTGAACCCACACCGGCGGCGCTGCGTAATCCGCTGCGGCGTTACTGGTTGGCGACCCGCCCGACCTTCCTGCTGGCCAGTTTGCTGCCGGTACTGATCGGCGCAGCCTCTGCCTGGAGCGATGGCCATGCGCCCCAGTTGGGCTTGTTGCTGCTGTCTTTGTTTGGGGTGGCACTGATCCATGCCGGGGCGAATGTGCTCAATGATTTCTACGATGCACGCAGTGGTACGGATGCGCTCAATCAGGAATATCTTCACCCCTATACCGGTGGCAGTCGTTTCATTCAGAACGGTGTACTGAGCCGCAGTCAGACCGGGCGATTTGGTGTGTCACTATTACTGGGTGGGGCGCTGTGCGGGTGGGTGTTGCTGTGGTTCAGCGGCTGGGCACTGTTGTGGATTGGATTGGCTGGCTTGCTGATCGCCTGGGCCTATTCGGCCCCGCCACTGGACCTGAATCGGCATGGCCTGGGCGAGCTGTCGATTGCACTGAGCTTTGGCCTGCTGGTCGTCGTGGGTAGTGATTTTGTGCAGCGTCAGGTGTTGGAGTGGCAAGCGCTGTGGCTGGCACTGCCCTATGGCCTGTTGGCCAGCGCGCTGCTGTACATCAACCAGTTTCCGGACTGGCGTGCCGATGCCCAGGTCGGCAAGCGCCACTGGGTGGTGCGGCTGGGGCCTCGACAGGCCGCCTGGGGGTATTTGCTGTTGGTACTGGCGGCCCACCTGACGCTGGCCGGGATGTTGCTCTGGGGTGGTTTTTCCCCCTGGCTGGGCCTGGGATTACTGGCCGCCCCCTTATCGCTGCTGGCGGCGGCGCGCTTGCTGCTGTTGGCCGAGCGGCCAGGCGAGCTGGGCGGTGCAATCCGTCTGAGTCTTGCCGCGCTGTTTACACACGGCCTGTTGTTATTACTGGGATTGTTGCTGAGCTAAGGGACGGATCGCATCCAGTTCAATCAGCCGTCCCTGCTCAGGGTAAAACTGAAAACGCCCGAAGACCTCTACTACCTGGCCCAGCCAGGGCAGTGCGAGTGCCGAGGGCTCGATGGCCACCCGGCGCAGTTGATTATCCTCGATCCAGTAATGCTCGGGATCGGCAAAGCCCCTGACCACACCGCTGCTGTGTACCCACTGCCCCTGGTACATATCCTGTTGCAGCAACAACAGTGACAGGCTGAGTCGCTGGTAATGGGGGCTGCGGATCTGCTGTGAAAAATTCGCATCGTCCGGGGCTGCATTGGCATCCACGCGTACCTCGCGGCGCCATTGACGAAGATCCCGCTCCGGCTCCAGCCAGCCCCGTTGCTGCGCATAGGCATCGCTATATCCGGGTAGCAGGACGCGATAGTCGAGCAGGTCGCGCCACAGACGGTGCTGTGGATCGTGGCGCAGCAGGCTGGTGGTACAGTTATCCAGCAGGGTGTTATAGAACACCGGTTGGGTCGAGATCGCCTGTGCATCGGCGATGATCCCCCGTAACAGATGTCGACGCTGCTCGGCGTTTAATTGTAGGGGATAGAGCAGTACCCGCTCGCCACGTACATGGCTGCGTAGGCCGATAATATCGGCCTCGGTGCCGAGCACGATGATCTTGTGGTATTGGCGCAGCAGGCCCTGCATTGGGTGATAGGTTTGCGCCGGGCGCATACGCGCCTCCACCGAGGCGACCAGATAATCGCCATTGGCAAATTCAAAACTCAAAAAGGTATGGGCCAGGCCGTTTTCGGAAAAATGCGAGATCCCGAACCAAACAGCGTGCAGCGCCGCCAGCGAATACTCTTGTTGCTGATAACGGGCCTCGCGGATCTGCCCATCGGGATAATAACGAAAGTCACGCAGTTGTTTGATCTGCACGCTGTCGTTGTCCATCCGGATCTCGGGTAGTCGCTGTTGAGCGGTTTGCCACGGTCCCTCATGACTGGGTGTATGCAGGAAATGAATCAGCAATAACACAGCGATCAATAGCCCGCTCAATAGCAGGGGGACGGCAAGCCTTTTTTGTCTGAAAAAATCGGTCATCAAACGGATCGTCCAAGCGGATGAAGGCACGGGCCAGTATACGCGATCATAAATCGGGAAGCAGACGCTTTCCTGAGCGCGCTATAAGCGGCATACTTGCGACATCGTTAAGCCTAAATCTGTCCTGACTGGTTTTGCCGGAGTTTCTTGGCAAGTACCCAGACTGCAGTGATGGGGTGAAAGGAATGGCTTATTTGATCAGGCAAACGCGGATGCCGGCGTCTTAATCTGGATATGCCTGCAGTGCCGTGTTGCGGCAAGTGTGCCTGTGAGGGTGCTGGCGCACGATAGAAACATGGGAGGAACGCATGGCCGATAATAAACATGACGATGAAGACCTGATGTCCGATTTTCGGGATCTCTTCGATGAGCCGGACACCGCCAAGGCTGAAACACCGATAGACGCGCAAAAAGCCAGCGCGGATCTGGATGAACTTGATGCCTATTTGGACGATTTTTCCGGCGATCTGGAGCGGCTGGATGCGGATGATCCGGCTGATATATCGACGCAAATGACAGAAGACGAGTCGCCGCAGGATGGGGATGCGGTGGCGGAGCCGCTCACCCAGGCCATCGCACAGGACGATACCGTGCTTGCCGAGGAGCCATCCCTGTCGGAGCCGATGCCTGAGGAGGATGAGCTGTTTGCGGATGCCCTGATACACCCGGAGCTGGATGAGGGCGAGGACGCGCTTCCTTCACCAACACTGAACACGGAGGAATTGGATCTTTCGCTGGGGCAGAGTGAAACGGAGAATGCTGGCACGGCTGCGGCGCTCCCGGAGAGGGACGAGACCGATGCAGCCCCAAACGCCTTGGCCGCCGCGGCGCTGACTGCGGCCGCGACGGGCTCGGCCCATGCGGCCGCGGCCTCCGCTGGACATGTTGCGCCTCCGGGTGTTGGCGGGCCAGCGCAGCCGAGCCCCGACCAGGGTAACAGCCGCCTGCTGCGATTGAGTCTGGTGTTGTCGGTGCTGGCTGGGCTGGTAGCGGTTCTTGCCCTGGCACTGTCTCTGGGACAGCGTGTAGCTGTGGACGAAGCGCCAGCATCTGGTTTGGGTATGGCCTCTGACTCCCTGGCCATCGAGCGACTTCGTATGGATATCAGCGTCTTGGCCACGCGGGTGAATGAGCTGGCGATGATCATCGAGGGTCCGATGAGTCATCTGCGACAGAGTAGTGAAGACGGTCTGGAGGCCATCGAACAACGTCTGGCGCGTTTGGAGGCTGCCCAGCAGCCGGGCCGTGCAGATACAGCGGCAAGCGCACCGAGCCTGGTCGCCCCGGTTAACGGCACGGCGCGGCTGGTCAGTGCCCCTCCAGGCAATACAACCGCCGAGCCGGAAGTGGTCACGCCGCTCCCCAGCAGTACCGAAGCCTCGCGCAGTGGTGGCTGGTCGATTAATCTGATCTCACTGAGCAGTGAGAAAGACGCGCGTACCGAAATGGCTCGCCTACGTCAGATGGGGATTCGGGTGGAGATGCAGGAAGCCCAGCGGGATGGGCGTACCTGGTTCCGCCTGCAGGTGCCCGGCTTTGACAGTCGTGAGGGGGCACGGGCTTACATCGCCACCATTCAGCAGCAGACTGGGATCAGTAACGCCTGGGTGACGCGGGACTAGAAGTGGTCTCAAAATTAGAGACAGTGCGCTCAGACAAGGCAAAAAGCCTGCGAGGAGCGCAGTTTACATAGCGTAAATGAGCACCGCAGCAGGCTTTTTAACGCAGTATCAGCGTGCTGGATCACAATGAGACCACTTTTAGTTGGACCAGTTCTGAGTGCAGTCGAGCAGTGCCCATACCCGGTGCATGCCGCTCAGGCCTTCATCCAGCATGATTTCCAGTGGGATACCCTTGAGTGCCTTGTTGCGGTGCTTGAGCCAGAAACCGGGCATATTGCGATTCAGTGGAAAGACCACGTGCAGGGATTCCTGAATGCCCAGCACATGGCGGGCATGGCTGATGACCCCGTCATCCTCAGGCAGTGGCGACACGCCATTGCGGTAGCGGCTCAGTTCGCGGGGCTTGGTGTCGTCTGGCAGGCCAAGTAGAAATATTTGATCGGTGGGTGACAGCCGCCACTCATCCAGGATACTGATGGCCAGCATGGCCAGATTGGTACGTTCTTCGCTGTTCAGTTCGTTATTCAATGGAAACTCCGGGCTTGGGCGAGGTCAGTCGCATCGATCTTTTTTGATCCTTCGTGACAATATAGAGGCTATTTAGCCAAATAAAACTGCTTTTTTGTTGTGGTTAATGCCTGAACAGGAAGAAGAAATGGAACAAATCCAGCTTGATACGCCGCAATTTGCCGAGTTATTGGCGTCGGAATCGGCACTGGCGGTGTATTTTTCCGCCGATAGCTGCAGTGTCTGCCATAACCTCTACCCGCGTATTGAGCAGATGCTGGCCGAACACTATCCAAGATTTCGTGTGTTGAAGATCCAGGTTAATACGGCGACGGCACTGGCTGCCCAGATGGGGGTGTTGAGCGTACCGACCCTGATCATCTTTCTGGATCATCGGGAACAGCAGCGCTATGTGCGCCAGATGAGCGTGGAGGGGCTGCGTCAGGATCTGCAAAGACCCTATGCCCTGTTGTTTGATTGATTGGCACGTCCCTGTGCCATGGTGACTCAGTTCATTGGCTGGGTGATGGTGAAGGCACCACGCAGCATGCCGGGGCGGTAGCCACGGGCATTGTCGGTCGGATAGAGGCTGTCGAGCTTGGCCGTGATCTTGGTATCGATGTTCTCGCCGTGGCAGTGCAGGCAGGGTGCCTGTTCCAGCGAGGGCATGCCGATGGCACTCATGAAACGGAATACCTCACGGCCATTCTGAGAGACCACTTCGAAGTGACCCATGCCCATGGGTGATTCACCCTTGGCGATGCGCTCTTCAAACTTCTGCAGGGTCGCCAGTTCCCACTCGTCCGGGGCATTGTTGGTGTTGCGCAATTTGGTGGTGGTGCGGCCCACGGTCCAGCCATGCTTGCGGGATTCCGCCTCGGCGATGGCTGGTGCGGCGCTCTGGCAGACCTCGATGGCGGCTACCGGCCCACCGGCCTTCATCGCCTTGCCCAGTTCACCCTGCAACTGCTGGGCAAACTGCTGGATGACGGCACGGCTGTCTTCGACACGTTTCTGGACATCTGCCTCGTTGGCCATTAACAGGCTCACTGGGGCGGTACAAAGCAATGCGACACTGATGAGTTTCTTCATAGCGTGTTTCCTTCTGTGTTATTGATACCCATAGGATTATTCTTCTGGTGGCGGGGATGAAATCCCGCCCGAATCACTGTATCATGAATACGATTATTTACCCCATGAGGTTGAGCGATGAAACGTATTGGTTCCGGACTGGCCTTGCTGGTCGCTGCCCTGGCAGCGAATAACAGTTTTGCCGACAGTATCGACTTTAACGTACACAGCGATGCGCTGCGTCTTAGCTATGAGATGGATTTGAGCAAGCGTGGCCACGCCGGCTTGAGCGCGGATTTCGGCGTTCTGTACAGCGAGGACGAAGATCGCCTGGATGATATGTTGTTCCACGCGGGGATGCATGTCAGTGGTGAAAACTGGAGTGAGAAGGGGACCTTTGACATCCGTTTGGGTGGCCGTTTGATCTATGCCTCACCCGGTAATGTCAGCCTGAGTGCCCTGGCACCTGGGATGCAGCTGCGTTTTACCCCGATCCACCGGGTTGGTTTTGGTGGTCACTTCTATTATGCCCCGAGCATCCTCTCCTCCCAGGACGCCGATCGTTATCGTGAGTATGGGGTACGCGCCGACTATCAGCTGTTGCCCCAGGCCTTTGTCTACGTCGGTTATCGCTATATCGATGTGGATATCCAGAATGGTCCGTCCGCGGTCAAGCTGGAAGACGATCTCCATGTGGGCTTCAAAATGTTGTTCTAGTCCAATGGCAGCGCAATAAAAAACCGGCCAGCTTTACAGCTGGCCGGTTTTTTTTGGCTTTGAAGGTGGTGAATGTTTAGGCCGTTAGGGCCATTTCCAGTTCGGCAAAGGTTTTGGCCACCTCGGTGGTGTCGATGTTTATCCCAAGCTGCTTGCTGATCTGCTTGGTGGAGAAGATGCCACGCACCATTTGCTGCTTGTTGCCGTCCAGATCGACCACCAGGGCATGCTGGCGGCCAACCCGCTTCATGGTTTGTACGATGTGTCCAACCTTGGCATTTTCCACATCCACCATGTACAGCACCTCCAGCTTGTCGGCTGGGGTCATGATGTCGCGCAGGAAGATGTCCTCACGCTTGCCGCCGACTTCCTGCAGGTATTTGAGTGGACGATCACCGTGCAGATCGGTCGAGGTGATGATCCCCAGGATGGCATTGCTTTGATCGGTGACCAGCAGCAGGCGAACCCCACTGGCGATCATGCGCTGCTCTGCTGCACTAAGGGTGGCACAGGGCCCCATGGTGATCGCCGCGACTTTGGTAAAGTCCGTCATCACATCGGTTGCGGCACTATCGGCCGTTACACGATCGGGCAGACGCTGTGGCGGACGATGATAGGTAGAGCCATTGCTGAGGCTGCTATAGGGCAAAGTTGTGTAGTTTTCAGACATCGGCGCCTCCGTATGAGTTTTGCGAACCGTGATCTATGAATAATTCATGACAGCGGTATTTGCAACGTGCAGGGCAGCTAAATGTTTTTGCTTCGCTATTAATTCACTCAATGAAAGTGCATGCTTATATGCTGAGTGCCGTTTGCCTTAACTGGCTGAAACGGCGTTAGGCTGCGGTTTTTGCAGGGGGTTGTCGGGGAAAACGCATCTTTGTTCGCCGCCAGAGGCTATAAACTGGAGTAATAAAAAAAGGGTGCCGAAGCACCCTTGATTATGCGGCGGGAAGCCCGAATCAGCCGGCCATGTCCTTGAGCTTCTTCAGCGGCAGAACCTTGACCACGGTGCGGGCCGGCTTGGCAGCCACATCCATGGTTTCGCCTGGCTTGAAGGGGTTCGGTACATTCTTGCGAGCCTTCTGGGCCGGCTTGCGAATGGTCTTGATCTTCATCAGGCCGGGGATGCTGCAGGCGCCGATAGCACCCTTCTTGACGTGTGCCTCGATGATCCCGCCCAGGGAATCCATGACGCTTGAAACCTGCTTGCGCGACAGACCGGTTTCATCCGCGATGGCTTGCATCATGGCGGTCTTGGTCATCGCCTCCTTAACGGCTTTGATCTTCTTCGGTGCAGCGACAGCGGGTTTGGCAGCCGTCTTGGGGGCCGCTTTCTTGGCAGTGGCCTTTTTGGCAGGTGCTTTCTTGGCCGGGGCTTTTTTCTTGGCAACCATGGGTTTTCTCTCCTTGGGTTTGTTCGAACGCGGTGAGTAATATCAATATCGTCGCGCTGATTCTCTAACGCGCATACAAAAAAGACAAGGGAGAAGCGGGTCTAAAAGGGTGTTTTTTGTGGTTTTTGGCGGGTTTTTTCGCTGTTGCTTGAGTTTGTCGGTAACGAATGCCACATTGCCGCCAGATAATGGGCAGGACAGCAGAATGCTAAGTAGGGTGATGTATGTATGAGGTGATTGCCCAGGCGGGTATCTTGATCCTGTGTGGCGTGTTGTGGCGTCACTTCGCCCCACAGGGGGTGAATGGTGAGACCTTGCGCCATAGTCTGACCAGCCTGGTCTATGTGTTGTTGCTGCCGGCCATGGTGTTGCTGGTGCTGTGGCAGGCGACACTTTCGCTGGATGCGCTGATGATCGCCGCACTGGCGGCGTTTGGCATTCTGGTCTCACTGGCGGTGGCCTGGCTCTGGTTTCGTGGTCGTGCGCCGGTGAATGCGGCGATGGGGGCGATCCTGCTGGCGGCGGCCTTTCCGAATGTCACCTATCTGGGCCTGCCGGTATTGGAAGCAACCCTGGGAGCGTGGGCGCGCACGGTGGCGATTCAGTATGACCTGTTTGCCTCAACACCGTTGTTGTTGAGTCTGGGGGTCTTTCTGGCCCAGCGTTATGGTGGGGTCAGTGTGCCGGTCAACCCATTGAAAAATCTGTTGCGGGTGCCGGCCTTATGGGCCGCCTTGTTGGGCGTTGGTCTGAACCTGTTCGGCGTGCCCTTGCCCAGCCTGCTTGCCGGTAGTCTGGAGATGTTGGCGACGGGGGTGATCCCGCTGATGTTGTTTTCCCTGGGCCTGGCGCTGCGTTGGGGCGACGGCTGGCGCGGTAAGTGGCAGCTGTTGTTGCCGGTGGTCTTGATTCAGTTATTGCTGACCCCGCTATTGGTCTGGGGTGTGGCTGGTGTGACGGCATTGGACCAGCAGGTGCTGATCGCGGTGGTGCTGGAGGCGGCGATGCCAACCATGGTGTTGGGGATCGTGCTGTGTGATCGCTATCGTCTGGACAGTGGCCTGTATGCCATGGCGGTGAGTTTGACCACGATTCTGAGCATGCTCAGCCTGCCGTTGTGGTTTGCGGTGCTGGGCTGAACGTAAGGTGTCGGACTTGCGGGTGTTTGACGGTTGTTGCAATATGAGCAAACTACTGGGGTATTTTGCCCCTTTCCTCAGAGATGAAATGTGGGTTTTTCATGTGTAGACGCATGGTATGCGGCCTGTTTGTACTGGTGATGCTATGGGCATCGGCAGTCTCGGCAGAGTTTCTTTATGTGCACGATGAATTGCGGCTTGGGGTGCGTCCCCAGCCGAATTCAACGGACACCCCGTTGGCAGTGGTTACTACGGGCGCCCGTTTGGAGGCATTGGATCGTTCGGGGAGTTTTGTGAAGGTCCGTACCTCGCGTGGCATCGAAGGCTGGGTAAGCGCGGCCTATTTGAGCGAGGAAAAGCCGGCACGTCTGCTGCTGGAAGAGCTGCGGGAAAGCCATGAGGCGGTGCTGTTGCAGCTAGCCGAACGGGAGCAGGGGATGGCCGCCATGCAGGCCGAGAACGCGGACCAGGCTGAGCGGATTGAGGCCATGCTTGATAACGAGGCGGCGCTGGTGCAGCAGATTGAGCAGTACCGTGCGGAGCTGGGTCATGGTGAACGGAGCCTGGCCTGGCTTTATCAAACCCTGCTGATGTTGCTGTTGTTCCTCTCTGGGGTGTTTCTGGGGGTGAAGTGGTATCGCCACCGCATCTCCGAGCGTATGGGTGGGCTGGAAATCTAGCGGATGCTTGCTCGTGGATGGGAACAAGGGGCCGGATGGCCCCTTGTTTGTTTGTGGGGCTCAGAGGGGGTCGAAGCGCTCTGCCGCATAGCCGTCCCGGTTGCCGATAAAGCGGCGATAGAGTTCGGCAAATTCGGGGATCACCGAATCTTGTACTGCCGGGCGGGCCAGTACCGCCGCTGACCAGGCAGGGAGCTTGCTCAGGCCATCGTACAGGCCCATTGGTGCCCACTCCTCCAATAGCGCCAGGCGCATCAGCAGTGGGGCGTAGGCGGCGTCGATGAGATTGAAGTCTTCACCATTGAAGTAGGGGCCACTGAGTTGTGCATCAAGCTGGGCCAGCTTGCCGCGCAGCGCGGATTCGGCGGCCTGGTAATCCGCTTCATGCTCGGCGCTGACCAGACCGTGCAAGGACATGAACAGGCTGGAGGCAAACTCCATCCAGGCGCGGTTTTGTGCCTTGCGCAGCGGTTCAGCTGGGTGTAGCGAGGGGGGGTTGACCTCATCCAGATATTCCATGATCACCGCCGACTCGAAGACTACCGCCTCGCCAACGCGCAGCACCGGCACCTTGCCCAGCGGCGAGATGGCCTTGAACCAGTCGGGTGGGTTGTTGATATCGATGTACTCGATGTCATAGTCGACGCCCTTTTCCTGCAGCACGATCACCGAGCGTTGTACAAAGGGACAAAGTTTGAAGCTGATTAATTGTGGTTTCATATATGAGAACTCTGGACTTGGGTCGTTATGGGCTGGGATTGGGGTATTGGCGTTGGATGGCCTCGATGCCGTCCAGTACCTCCTGGCTGAGTTGGAGATCGGCACTGGCGATGTTGCTGCGCAACTGCGCCATCTGGGTGGCACCAATCAGGGTGCTGGTGACAAAGGGGCGGCTGTTGACAAAGGCCAGCGCCATTTGCGCCGGATCCAGGTCGTGTTCGCGAGCCAGTGCGACATAGGCGGCGGTGGCCGCCAGCGCCTCCGGGTTGCTGTAGCGATCATAGTCGGGCCAGCGATTCAGGCGCGCCTCGGCTGGGGATTCCGGGCTCAGATATTTGCCCGAGAGTGCCCCGAAACCCAGCGGGGAATAGGCCAGCAGGCCGACATCCTCGCGGTGGGCGATCTCGGCCAGGCCCACCTCGAAACTGCGATTGAGCAGGCTGTAGGGATTTTGAATACTTGCCACACGGGGCATTTGCAGGCAATCGGAAAGTTGCAGATAGCGCATCACCCCCCAGGCGGTCTCGTTGGACAGACCCACATGCCGCACCTTGCCGTCCTTGACCAGATCATTGAGTAGTTGCAGGGTTTCGATGATCGGTACCGGGCGGTCGTCCGGGTCATGCACATAGCCCAGTTTACCGAAGTAGTTGGTGTTGCGGTCCGGCCAATGCAGTTGGTAGAGGTCAAGGTAATCGGTCTTGAGGCGTTTCAGGCTGGCGTTGATCGCCTTGTTGATGTTATGCCGGTCCAGGCGGGTCTCGCCGCCCCGGATATGCGGCAGCCAGTCCCCACCGGGACCGCAGACCTTGCTGGCGAGAATGATCTTCTCGCGCTGCTTTTTGCGGACCAGCCAGTTGCCGATGATGGTCTCGGTGCTGCCATAGGTCTCGGCTCGTGGCGGGATGGCATAGAGTTCGGCGGTGTCGATGAAGTTCACCCCCTGTTCGATGGCATAGTCGAGCTGCTGGTGGGCCTCTTTCTCGCTGTTTTGCTCACCAAAGGTCATGGTGCCCAGGCCGATCAGACTGACGCTGATGCCGCTTCTGCCCAGCTTACGATATTGCATCGGGTCCCCCTCTTGTTTTGTGTTTGGGTCGAATATACCCCCATACGGCCCCATGGTGCCAGCCAGGGTGGCTTGCTGACCCGCCAGGGATTGACGCGAAGGACGCCTTACGCTGTAGTACTCCCATAATGAGTATGGAGAAAGCCAGTGAACAGTGGCGATAGTGATCAACGACAAGAGCCGCAAAATAAGTGTGATATGTGCAAGGAGGCGATCATCCATGAACACGATGAGCCGATCCGCGAGGCGATGCAGGATGTCTGCGAGATCTGCCAGCGGGTGTGTACCCGCATCCCGGATCTGATGGCGCTACGCCGTAAACTGGCGGAGCTCAACGAAGGTAAAAAATCCTGAGTGATTGTGTGAGTATGGGCCGGGGCGTGTTTCGTATAGAATGGCGCCCCGTATTCCTGTCCTGGCGATCACTCCATGTCTGAACACATCCCCAAGGTCGGCTTTGTCAGCCTCGGCTGCCCCAAGGCCACCGTCGATGCCGAGCGCATCCTTACCCAGTTACGTGCCGAAGGCTATCAGATCGTGCCCGATTACCAGGGCGCCGAGCTGGTGGTGGTCAATACCTGTGGTTTTATCGATGCGGCCGTGGAGGAATCCCTGGAGACCATTGGCGAGGCCCTGAACGAGAATGGCCGGGTGATCGTCACCGGCTGCCTGGGGGCCAAGGAGGGGGTGGTGCAGAGCGCACACCCGCAGGTATTGGCGGTCACCGGCCCCAATTCGCTGGAAGCGGTGATGACGGCGGTCCACCACCACCTGCCGCCCAAGCATGACCCCTGGACCGACCTGGTGCCACCGGGTGGGATCAAGCTGACCCCACGCCACTATGCCTATCTGAAGATCGCCGAGGGCTGTAACCAGCGGTGTAGCTTTTGCATCATCCCCTCTATGCGCGGCAGACTGGCCAGTCGTCCGATCGGCGAGATCCTCGATGAGGCCGAAAAGCTGGTCGAAGACGGGGTGCAGGAATTGCTGGTGGTGGCCCAGGACACCGCCGCCTATGGGGTGGATCTCAAGTACCGTACCGACTTCTGGCAGGGCAGGCCGATCAAAAGCGATATCGAAAACCTGGTCAAGCAGCTGGGCTCACTCGGGGCCTGGTTGCGTCTGCATTATGTCTATCCCTATCCCCGAGTGGATCGCCTGGTTGAATTGATGGCCGATGGTTATGCATTGCCGTATCTGGATGTGCCCCTGCAGCATGCCAGCCCAACGATACTCAAAGCGATGCGCCGCCCGGCCGACAGCGAAAACATGCTGCGCCGCATCGAAACCTGGCGTGAGACCTGTGAGCAACTGACCCTGCGCTCGACCTTTATCGTCGGCTTTCCCGGTGAAACCGAGCGTGATTTTGAGATGCTGCTGGAATTTCTTGAGGAGGCCCAGCTGGATCGAGCCGGGGCCTTTGCCTACTCTTCGGTAGCCGGGGCCGCAGCCAATGAGCTGCCAGGCGCGGTGCCAGAGGAGCTTAAGCAGGAACGGCTGGAGCGCTTTATGGAAGTGCAGACTGCGATCAGTGCCAACAAGCTGCAACAGCGTGTCGGCACCAGCGCCACGGTATTGGTCGATGATGTGATCTGTAGCGAGGCGATCGCCCGTAGTCCCGCTGAGGCGCCAGAGATCGATGGGGTAGTGGTGTTGCGTGGTTTTGAGGGGCTGGAGCCGGGTGATGTGCTGGATGTGGTGATCAACGCCGCTGACGAACACGACTTGTACGTCACCGCCGCTGAGCAGCCAGAGTAACAAAACTGCCCACCGCAAAGGCGCAAAGACGCAAAGAAAGACTTGGCTTGGTGCTGTGACCTCAAGCTAACGGGGTCGAGCTCTCGATGCTAATAAGCACTCATGGTCAGGGAAGAGGGAGTGTGGCTTTGAAGCCAGGCAAATACTCCTCTTTTTCTTGAACCCTTTGCGTCTTTGCGGTGAGAACAGTTCAGATCAGTTCCCTTCACGTACCGCTTGGTACTCGGCCTCGCGCGGATGAGATGTATAGGCCCCATCTGCGTCGTGGTGTTCACGTCCGGTTACCGGCGGGTTGAAGGCGCAGATCAGGCGCATGTCTTCCTTGCCGCCACGTAGCAAATGTTCGTCGTGGTCATTGAGCAGGTAGAGCGTGCCATCTTTGATAGGATGCACCTGGCCGGTTTTTAGATCCTCGATCTCGCCATCACCGGCTACGCAGTAGACCGCTTCGATATGGTTTTTATACCAAATATGGGTCTCGGTGCCGGCCTTGATGATGGTTTCATGGAAGGAAAAGCCGGCCTTGTCCTCGTCAAGAACAAAGCGGCGGCTGACCCAGTTGCCGTTTTCGGCATGTACCTCGCGTTTGCTGCCGATGATCTCCTCGAGATGACGAACGATCATGCGCTAATTCCCTTGCGCGCATCGTCGCTACGCTGCAGTACATCGCCGATGGCCTTGTCGATCAGGGTCAGGCCTTCGCGCAGGGTTTCCTCGTCGATGGTCAGCGCCGGCAGGAATTTGACCACGCTATCGTCGGCACCGGCCAGCTCGATGATCAAGTGATTCGCAAAGGCCTCCTTGGACACCTCACCGGCAAAGCCGGGACGGGGGATATCCAGACCCCAAACCATGCCGATGCCGCGCAGCTCGATATCCAGTTGCGGGTACTTGTCGACGATCTTCTTCAGTTCCTCTTCCATGATCTGGCCCTTGTACTTGACCGATTCGGCAAAGTCATCGTTTTCCCAGTAGCTCAGCGCCTTGGTGGCGGCGACAAAGGCCAGGTTGTTGCCACGGAAGGTACCGGTGTGTTCACCAGGCTGCCACTGATCCAGTTCGGGTCGCATCAACAGGATCGCCATTGGCAGACCACCACCGATGGACTTGGATAGACAGACCATGTCCGGCTTGATGCCGGCACGTTCGAAGCTGAAGAAGGTACCGGTACGACCGTTGCCGACCTGGATATCGTCGATGATCAACAGGATATCGAATTCGTGACACAGCTCGGACAGCTCCTGCAACCACTTCACGCTGGCCACATTAATACCGCCTTCGCCCTGCACGGTCTCGACGATGATCGCCGCCGGCAGGTCGATACCGGAGGAGCCATCGGTGAGGAATTTGCGCAGGTAGTCGATGGTGTTCACATCGGGGCCAAAGTAGCCGTCGAAGGGCACCGAGTCGGCGTTGTTGCGTGCGCCGTAGGATTCATCGCGATAGAAGTCGTTACCGGTGACTGCCAGCGCGCCCATGGTCAGGCCGTGGTAGCCATTGGTAAAGGCGATCACATTGGAGCGACGCTTGACCATCCGCGCCAGCTTGAGCGCGGTCTCGACCGCATTGGTACCGGTGGGGCCGGTGAACTGGATCTTGTAGTTCAGATTACGCGGCGCCAGGATGACGTCGTAAAAGGTCTGCAAAAAGGCTTTCTTGGCCACGGTGGCCTTGTCCAGGGCATGCACGATACCGTCGCGCTGCAGGTATTCGATCAGTGCTTCGCTGATGATCGGGTTGTTATGCCCGTAGTTCAGGGTACCGGCACCGGCAAAGAAATCGATAAATTTATTGCCGTTCTCATCGAAGATGTGTGAGCCCTTGGCCACATCAAAGATGGCCGGGAAGGCACGTACATAACCGCGTACTTCTGATTCGAGTTCTTCAAAGATCCTCATGGTGTATCTCCTTGCTAATTATTTGAATATGACAAAGGCTAAGCCCTGGTCAGGATTGGAATGGCCCCAGGCGGATCAACCGCTCTTCGTCATGGCCTTCGTTGCCAAAGTGATGGGGCTGTAAAAAATCGCTTTCGTGGATGGCCACGCCCTGGCTGTCGGCCAGGCGCTCAAACACCCTGCGCGAGGGTATGTTGCCAGGGGCGATGGTGGTTTCCAGATACTGGATCTGACGACAGGCCGGACGTTCCAGCAGTTCTGCCAGTAATTTACCGGCCAGGCCGCTGCCGCGCATGCTGGCGTCCACGGCGATCTGCCAAACGAACAGGGTCTTGGGCTGCTCCGGAAGCAGGTAGGCAGAAAGAAAACCGACGATCTGTCCGTGGTGTTCAGCGATCACACAGGTCTGGCGAAAGTGGCTGCAAAGCAGAAAGTAGTTATAGCTGGAGTTCAGATCCAGCGGGGGACAGCGGCCAATCAGTTCGTGGACTGGTTTACCGTCCGCCAGCTCCGGCAGGCGCAGCTGGACTTGTGTTTGATTATTCATGTTGGGGCGAGATATTCCTTTGTGTGCAAAGTAATAATCAGCACTATAACGCACTAACATGCTGAATTTCAATGATTGGATTGGTTTTTGTGCTGTTAATTACTTTGATGTGGAAGTAAAATAGCGCCGTGATTTACGTGTGCAAACGCCGTGCAGGCCAACTGCCAGCCGGGTTTTTGGAGCTCTGATATCTGATGATGAAAACGAAATCGACAAGCGCGTCGTCGCTGTCTGATCGTGAGGCGGATGCGCGTTGTACCGATGTATTGATCACGTTGCGGCGGATTATTCGTGCCATTGATCTGCGCTCGCGCCAGCTGATGCAACAGGCCGGCTTTACCGGACCACAGCTGTTGGTGATGCAGGCCTTGGCTGCCGATGAGCTGACCGCCGGTGAGTTGGCACGACGGGTGAGTTTGAGCCAGGGGACAGTGACCTCGATCCTGGATCGCCTGGAGCGGCGCGGTCTGCTGCAGCGGGTGCGTTCCGATACCGATAGGCGGCGGATCTTTGTCAGCCTGACCGCAGAGGGCAGGGAGCGACTGGATGCTGCGCCAACCCTGTTACAGCAACGTTTCATTCAGCGCTTTGTTGAGCTAAGGGACTGGGAGCAGCACCAGATCCTCGCCTCGCTACAGCGTCTGGCCGAGATGATGGATGCCCAGGACCTGGATGCTGCACCAGTGCTGGACACCCGCCAGGAGCTGGCCTCCGCAGTCGCGGAGGAGTGAAGGGTCGCTCAACATATTTGTGAGCACGCATCATCCGCGCCCACTTTGATGCACCCTGAATCATCAGCGCTGGCCTGGATTAATTGGTTCTTCGTATTTTACTGGGAAATGATCCTATTCACGGTTTTGTGTCGCTATCGCGACGTGGATTGAATGCGGGGATTTCGCCCCCGCGGGCGAGGTACACTGCGAAGCCCATGGATGGGCTTCGTAAAATGTAAGCTGCGCGCGGGGCAGCCCCCCGCATCCAATCAACCGTCGCGCTAGCGACACAAGTCTTGCTCCAATCTGGATTATCCCACTAATCTGCGAAGAACCGATTAATCTGGTGGGTGCTTCTGCTCCAGCGCGCCGCGTAGGCCACGGATCTCCTCACGCAGTGCCTTGATCTCCGTTTCCAGATGTCCCCCCTCGTCGTGTACCGCCTGCTTGAGTTCTTCCTGCTCCTGCTGATGGGAGGACTCATGCAGGGTTTGCATGGTATTGACGATAATGGCGATAAACAGGTTCAGCATGGTGAAGGTGGCGATCAATATAAATGGTATGAAGAACAGCCAGGCAAAGGGATAGACCTCAATCACCGGACGGGCAATCCCCATCGACCAGCTTTCCAGCGTCATCACCTGGAACAGGGTATACATCGAGGCGCCGATACTGCCGAACCAGTCTGGAAAGCGCTGCCCAAACAAGCCGGTGGCCATCACCGCCGCCACATAGAAGATCAACAGCATCAGCCCGGCGATGGACATGATCCCCGGTACCGCATGCAACAAGGCCTCAACCACAAAGCGCAGCCTCGGCATCAGTGAGATCAGGCGCAGCACACGCAGTACGCGCAGGGCACGCAGCACCGCCAACGGGCCGCTGGCCGGGACCAGCGCAATCCCCACTACGATAAAATCGAATACATTCCAGGGCTGGCGGAAAAAGCGTGGGCCAAAGGCGAATAGCTTGAGCAGGATCTCCAGCACGAATACCGACAGGATGGCCCTATCCAGTGCTAGCAGGGTCGGTCCAACGGCCTCCATCACCCGCGGTGAGGTCTCCAGGCCGAGGGTAATGGCATTGACGATGATCAGGGCAATGATGCTGTACTGGATACGGGTCGATTCGATCCACAGCCCCAGGCGGCTGCGCAGGCTTGCGATGTGCACGATAAGTCTCCGCTAGAAAAGTCGGCGCTACTATGCGGATCCGACCCGGTGAATTCAAGATGGAAAAAAAGCTCCCCGGGCTTGACATGGATTAGAATTGTTGTATATTAGAACCTGCTGATGCGATATTGCGTTAGCAGACTCCTCCATCCTCCTTTTGGTGGATATTTGCAGGCGCGGCACCTCCCCCTTTCGCCGCGCCTTTTTTATTTCTTCCCCCTGCGGCTATTTTGACCCCTTTGTAGTATGATGCCCCGGATTGGTCACTGCTGTTTGCCGTCTGGATGAAAGAGAGAGCCAGGGCCGGATGTGGCCCATGAATGAATTTTTTCGGCCGGGCCTTGAATCTTGCCCGGCCTTTCAGTATTATTCCGCCTCTTTTTACGAGAGACCCCGCTCGACCTGGAGTGTTTGTTAAAATGATTGGGACCAAGACATTCAGCGCAAAGCCCGAAACCGTCAAGCGTGACTGGTTCGTGGTCGATGCCACCGATAAGACCCTGGGACGCCTGGCGACCGAGATTGCCAGCCGTCTGCGCGGCAAGCACAAGCCGGAATACACCCCGCACGTGGATACCGGTGACTACATTGTTGTCGTTAACGCCGAGAAGATCCATGTTTCCGGCCGCAAGGCCAGCGACAAGATGTATTACAACCACAGCGGTTACCCGGGTGGCATGAAGTCGATCAGCTTCGACAAGCTGATCGCCAAGGATGCCCCGCAGGTACTGGAGCGCGCCGTCAAGGGCATGCTGCCGAAGAATCCGCTGGGCCGCGCCATGTTCCGCAAGCTGAAGGTGTATGCCGGGCCGGAACATACCCATACCGCACAGCAGCCCAAGCCGCTGGAAATCTAAACCTTAAGGTACGTAAAGACCATGGCAGAGAAACACACCATTAGCACCGGCCGCCGCAAGAGCTCAAGCGCCCGTGCCTGGCTGGTGGCTGGCAAGGGCCAGATCACCATCAACAACCGCAGCATCGAAGATTACTTCGGTCGCGAAACTGCCCGTATGGTAGTTCGCCAACCGCTGGAAGCTGCCGACCTGCTGGGCAAGTTCGATGTGAATATCACCGTCAAGGGTGGTGGGAACACCGGACAGGCCGGTGCGATTCGTCATGCCATCGCACGTGCCCTGGTTGGCCAGGACGAGACCCTGCGTAGCACCATGCGCCAGGGTGGTTTCCTGACCCGTGATGCCCGTGAGGTTGAGCGCAAGAAGATTGGTCTGCACAAGGCGCGCAAGCGTCCTCAGTACTCCAAGCGTTAATCCTTGCGGTCCCCAGACAGGCGTCGTTACTGCGAGGCCTGTTTGTCTGTCAGATATTGGGGGATCGTCTAGCGGCAGGACTACGGACTCTGACTCCGTCAACCTAGGTTCGAATCCTAGTCCCCCAGCCAATAAAAACCCCCGCCCACAAAGGCGGGGGTTTTTTTTGGCTTGTGGGTCGATGGATGAGAAACTAGTCTCTGTACGCGAGTGTTAACTTGGATTGGACAGGGGACGTTGAGAATTTTGATTGTATCGATGGAAGTCTTTCTAGGTTCGACCCGAGCCATAGGCGAGGGAACGGCGTAACGCAGTGAAGCCGGCCCCGCAGGGGTGAGGCCCTCAGGCCGAATAATCCTAGTCCCCCAGCCAATAAAAACCCCCGCCCACAAAGGCGGGGGTTTTTTTTGGCTTGTGGGTCGATGGATGAGATGTTTTGGCGATTTTGCGAGATAGATATTTTATGGTTACCTGCGCTACTGCGTCGGTAGGGGCTGCGGATAAACCGAATATATTTCAGTGCGTTGCGATTTAGTCGGAACAAGTGCAGGGGTCCCGTTGTCTACAACGACAGGGCAGCATCTTTGCTGATTGCCGTACTCTGGGGTAGAGTTGTTCGCGAATTTACCCCAAAAAATAATGATGGAGGAATCGCCATGCAAGCCATGACTCGTACACAGAATTTTACACGATTGACCATGTTGGCCCTGTTGGCTGCCGGGCTTTTTCTGGCGATGTTTGGGCCGCAGCAGCTGCGCGCGGAAACGGGCATGGCCAAGGTGGTTTACCATGCTGACTTTGCCGATCCGCATCGTGTCAGCGCGATGCTTACCAATATCAATAACATGGTAATGTACTACAACAATGAGTTTATTGATTACGATGTGCGGATTGTATTCCTGTCGCATGGGATACGCTTTGTCACCGATGACAAGCTGACCAATACGCCCTTTGCCGAGGACGAGGCGCTGGCCGAACTGCGTGAAAACCTGCGTGGTCGTCTGAGCACCCTGGCATCGATACATAACGTCAAGCTGGAATTGTGTGATATTACCCGGTCGGCGGTTGGTCTCGAAGAAAACAAGCTTTATGGGAGCGTGACCGTGGTGCCATCCGGTGTGGTGCGCATCGCCGAGTTGCAAAATCAGGAAGGTTTTGCCTATATCAAGGTTGAATAAACCGCCGCGGGGTGGTCATCTGGCCACCCCGAACACAATTTAACCACGCCTTCTTTTGGTGTGTGAATTGCAGCTGCACCAAGCTGACGATTTGCATCCACTATCGAACTTTCTCGCACCCTGCTAGTCTGTTGGCTTCTGCTTATACGCTTAATCCACTAAGGAAATCTCGATGCGCAAGGTGCTGCTGCCGGTCCTGATCATTTTTCTTGCCGTAGGCGGTTTTTTGTTGCTCAAGGCCACCCGTCCGGCAGCCCCACCGGTTGAGGTCAGCGAACGTAGTTGGCGTGTCGATGCGGTGCGAATCCAGCCAGCACAGCATCGGCCGGAATATACCCTTTATGGCCGTGTCGAGACCCCGGATCGCTGGCATGCAGCGGCACCGGTCAGTGGCCGTGTCCAGTCGGTTTGGGTGCGTGATGGTGAGGCGGTTGAGGCCGGGCAGGTTTTGCTGAATATGGACCCCCGCGATCTGGCACCACGTCTGGCCTTGGCGCAAGCCGATCTGGAACGGGAACGACTGCGCTATCAACAGGATCAACAGGCCTTGGAACGGGATCGGGAATTGGCGCAGCTGGCCGAGGCCAAGGTGCGTCGTGCCGAACGGCTCAGTGCCAGTCAGCTGGGTAGCGATCGAGAGCTGGATCAGGCCCGCGAGGATTTTGCCCGAGCCAGCCTCAGTCTGCTGCAACGGGAGCAGGCGATTGCTGAGCATCCCGCACGGCTGGCACAACTACAGGCTCGGCGTGACGAGGCCGAGCGGGATCAGCAGCGGGGCAACCTGGTGGCCCCCTTTGCGGGCCGTGTCGGCCGGGTGGAGGTCGCACCGGGCGACCATCTTGGTGTCGGGCAGCCGTTACTGACCCTTTACCCCCTGGATGGACTGTATCTGCGTGCCCGCCTGCCCGAGCGTTATGTCTCAGTGCTGGCCGAGGCATTGCAGCGGGATGAGCCTCTCGCGGCCAGCATGCCATACGCCGGTCGTAGCTACACAGCAAGCCTGGAACGCCTGGGGGCCGAGGCGGATGTGCGCGGCATTGATGCCTGGTTGCGCCTGGGTGGTCGACCGGACGTTCCGGTTGGCAGTCTGCTTGCCGCCCGACTGCAGGGGCCGAAACTCGAGGCCGTGTCGCTGCCATTTTCTGCCCTGCACGGTGGCGAGCGGGTATACCTGATCGAGGATGGGCGTTTACGCGGCGTTCCGGTGCAATTGCTGGGTGAGCGACGGGTGAATGGCCAGGTGGAGATGTTGATCGCTGCCCAGGTCCTGCCGGCGGGTGCCTTGGTGATGCGTACCCACCTGCCCAATGCGATTGATGGCTTGTTGGTGGACCTCGCTGAGGTAGCTGGCGAGTGAAACAGGGGCTGCTGAATCGCTTTATTCGTCACCGGGTGGCGGCCAATGTGCTGATGCTGCTGGCCTTTGTGGTCGGCATCGTTGGCATTCTGCGGATGAATGTGCAGTTTTTCCCCAGCTTTGACCTGGACATCATCAGTGTGCGGGTGGTCTGGATCGGTGCCTCCTCGGAGGATGTGGAACGTGCCATCACCACCCCACTGGAAGAGCGGCTGCGCAGTATCAATGGCCTTAAACGCATGAGTTCTACCTCTACCCAGGGGATCGCCGCGATCACCCTGGAGCTGCATGAGGGCACCGATCCCCTGCTGGCCCTGGATGAGGCGCGCCAGCAGGTGGATGAGTTTCGTAATCTGCCGCGTGATGCGGAGACCCCGCAGGTCAGTCGCATCTCCCGTTATGACCTGATCGCCCGACTTTTGATACGGGGCGACCGCCTGGATGAATTGCGTCCATGGGTACGTCAGTTTGAGACAGAGCTGCTGGCCGCCGGTATTGATCGGGTTACTATCAATGGTTTGCCCAGCGAACAAATCAGTATCGAGGTCCCTGCGGCGGCCCTGGCCAGCACCGGGATGGGGCTGCCGGATATTGCCGAACGGGTTGGCCGCCTGGCCCGTGACCTGCCGGCCGGGGTGGCAGGGGAACAGGATGGGGCGCGCGAGATCCGCGCCCTGGAACAGCGTCGCGATGCCCAGGGCTATGCCAGCCTGCCGCTGCTGAGTGATGAGCACGGCTTGTTGCGCCTGGGGGATATTGCCGAGATCCGTCGCGAGGCCCGACCCGGTAATGTGTCTCTGCGCCAGCAGGATGGGGTGGTGGTGGAGATGCTGCTGGAACGCAGCGAAAGTGGTCACTCACTCAAGGCCGCGCGGATCCTGCAGGGATGGCTGGATGATACCGTGCCGGGTCTGCCACCCGGCCTGGCGGTTGAGGTCTATGACACCCAATGGGAATTGATCCGCGACCGTATTGTGCTGCTGCTCAAGAATGGTCTGGGTGGCCTGGTATTGGTATTGCTGGTGCTGTATCTGTTCCTGCCCGCACGGGTGGCCTTCTGGGTGGCGGTAGGCATTCCCACCGCCTTTATGGCCACTCTGGGTCTGATGCTGTTGTTTGGTGGCAGCATCAACATGATGAGCCTGTTTGCCCTGATCATGGCACTGGGTATCATCGTCGACGATGCCATCGTGGTCAGTGAGGATGCGGATACCCATCGCAAGATGGGTGAGGGACCTGAGCAGGCCGCCCTGGGTGGGGCGCGACGCATGTTCTGGCCGGTGGTGGCCTCTTCGCTGACCACGGTTGCCGCCTTCCTGCCGCTGATGATGATCGGCGGGATCATGGGCAACATCCTGTTTGATATCCCCTTTGTAATGATTATGGTAATCATGGCAGCGCTGCTGGAGAGCTTCCTGATCCTGCCCAATCACCTCAAACTGGCCCTGCGTGGCACCCTGAGCCAACAGGTCAGTCCCTTGCGCCAGCGCCTGGATCAGGGCTTTGAGCGTTTTCGTGACGGGTATTTCCGGCCACTGGTCACCCTGGCCCTGCACTGGCGTGGCACCACCGTGGCGCTGACCCTGGCGGTGATGATCCTGTCCATCGGTCTGCTGGCGGGGGGGCGGATGCAATTCACCTTTTTCCCCAGCCCCGAGGCACAGCTGCTCTATGCCAATGCCAATTTTGTGGCGGGCACCCCACGGGCCCACACCGAGGCCTTCCTGGGCGAGCTGGAACGTGCCCTCTACGAGACCGAGGCCGAACTGGGTGGTGGCCTGATCAATGCCGCGGTGGCACAGCTCGGCGCGGCCACCGGGAGTGGTGCCGGTGTCGGTGCACGCGGTGACCAGTTGGCCTCGATGATCGTCGAAATGCTGCCATCGGAGCGGCGCACCGTCCGCAATGAGGAATTTATTCGTGTCTGGCGCGCCAAGATCGCCCAGGCCAGTGGCATCGAGGGCTTGACCATCACGGCCCGCCAGGCCGGTCCGCCCGGACGTGATCTGACCGTGCGCCTGAGTGGGGGGGATCCCGAGACGCTCAAGGCCGCCGCACTCGAACTATCAGCCAGCCTGCTGACCATCCCCGGGGTGACCGATGTGGAGGACGACATGCCCTTTGGCCGCGAGCAGCTGATCTATCGGCTGACCCCCACCGGTGAGGTGTTGGGCTTTACCACCGAAAGTCTGGCCCTGCAGTTGCGCGCCGCCTTTGATGGCAGCCTGGCGCAATTGGTGCAGGACGGCAAGGACGAGCTGGAGGTGCGGGTGATGTTGCCGCGCGATGAGCGCGAGCGCCTGGATGTGTTTGATCGCATTGACGTGCGCGCACCGAATGGGCAGTTCGTGGCCCTGGCCAGCGTTGCCAGCTGGGAGTCGCGACGTGGTTTTGAGGCGCTGCGCCACGCAGATGGCCAGTTGGCGGTAGAGGTTTCCGGCGAGGTGGACAGCAGCCGCAGCAATGCCAATGCGATCATCGCCGAGATCAGCCGTGAGGCCTTGCCGGCCCTGGCGACGCATTACGGGATTCAGTACAGTTTTGAGGGGCGTGCCGCCGATCAGCGCGAGACCTTTGCCGACATGATCACCGGCCTGGTGCTGGGCCTGGGGCTGATCTACCTGGTACTGGTCTGGTCCTTCTCCTCCTGGAGCTGGCCGGTGGTGGTGATGGCGGCGATCCCGCTGGGCCTGACCGGGGCGATCATCGGTCACTGGGTGATGGGTATCAATCTGACCATTATGTCTTTGTTTGGTCTGTTTGCCCTGTCCGGGATCGTCGTCAATAATGCGATCATCCTGGTCAGCTTCTTCAAGGAGCAGTGTCGCAAGGGACTGGCGGTGCGCGAGGCGCTGATCGAGGCGGCCTGCGGACGGCTGCGGGCGGTGATGCTGACCTCGCTGACCACCATCGGCGGACTGACCCCGCTGATGTTCGAAAGCTCGCTACAGGCCCAGTTCCTGATCCCCATGGCCGCCTCGATCACCTTCGGCCTGGGCTTTGCCACCATCCTGGTATTGTTCTTCATCCCGGCACTGCTGTCGCTGATCGAGGGTGGCAAGCGCTGCCTGGCCGAACAGTTGCAGGCGGCGACTAATCCTGCCCCTGGTGCCGCCTCGTGATGCCGCGCCCGGTCAGCATCGCCGGGCGTATCCCCACTGCGAGCAATACCGCGATATAGATGAATATCGCTGCGCCCACCAGGCCAGCCAGGGTGCTGGCCCGTTGTCCGGCCCCCCAGGCCAGCCAGTCCGCCAGGGGTGGGTTGAGCCAGAACAGCAGTGCCAGCATCAGCAGATTGGCGATCAGCACCTGTAGCGAAAACCGTCCCCAGCCAGGCTGGGCCTGATAGACCCCGTCACGGCGCAGGCGCAGGAACAGCAGCAGCGCATTGCTAAAGGCTGCCAGGGCGGTCGCCAGCGCCAGACCCGCATGGGGACCGTTGATCCCCATCCACACCATTGGCAGCACAAACAGTAGATTGAGCAGCATATTGATGCCCATCGAATAGATCCCGAAACGCACCGGGGTGCGGGTGTCCTGGCGAGCGAAAAAGCCCGGCGCCAGTACCTTGACCAGCATGAAGCCCAGCAGGCCCAGGCTATAGGCCATCAGGCTCAGCGCGGCCATGTTCACATCGTGGTGGCCGAACTCCCCATACTGAAACAGCGTGGCCAGAACCGGCGCGGCCAGCACCATCAGTCCCAGGCTGGCCGGCAGGCCGATCAGCAACACCCAGCGCAGCGCCCAGTCCAGGGTGCGGCTAAAGGCCTGTGGGTCGGCCTCGGCATGGCGCTGGGAGAGGCTGGGCAGGATCACCGTGGCCAGGGCGATGCCAAACACCCCGAGCGGGAACTCCACCAGCCGATCCGAGTAGTACAGCCAGGAGACACTGCCGGTGATCAGGAAGGAGGCGATGATGGTGTCAAACAACAGGTTGATCTGCGCCACCGAGGAGCCAAAGATGGCCGGCAGCATCAATTTGAGAATGCGTTGTACCCCACTGTCCTGCCAACCCCAGCGCGGCCAGCACAGCAGTCCCAGTCGATAGAGAAAGGGGATCTGAAAGGCCAGTTGCAGCACCCCGGCCAGCAACACCCCCCAGGCCAGCGCCACCACCGGCACCTCGAATTGCGGCGACAGCCACAAGGCTGCAGCAATCAGCGCCAGGTTTAGCCACACCGGGGTCAGTGCCGGGATGGCAAAACGGCCATAGGTATTGAGCACCCCGCCAGAGAGCGCGGTCAGCGAGATCAGCAACAGGTAGGGAAAGGTCAGGCGCAGCATCTCGGCGGTGAGGGCGAATTTTTCCTCGTCGCCGACAAAGCCCGGGGCAAACACCGATACCAGCGGGCGCGCCGCGAGCACCGCCAGCAGCGTCACCAACATCAGGATCGCCCCCAGGGTACCGCTGACTGCCGCCACCAGCAGGCGCACCTCGGCCTGGCTGCGCAGGGTTTTGTATTCGGACAGCACCGGCACAAAGGCCTGGGAGAAGGCCCCCTCCGCGAACAGGCGGCGCAGGAAATTGGGGATCTTGAAGGCGACAAAGAAGGCATCGGTACCGGCCCCGGCACCGAACAGGCGCGCGATCACCACATCACGGACAAAGCCCAGGATGCGCGAGATCAGGGTGGCAGCACCGACCGTGGCAGTAGAGCGCAGCAGTCCGCCGCTCATTGGCGAGGCGTCCGGTGACGAGGGTGGCGCAGTGGCATGCGGGGTCTCTATCGGCGAAAGGGCTTATGATAACGCGTGCATCGCCTCGGGTCTCTGCCGATTCACAGTGAATAAGGGATTGACAGTGGCGGGCAAGGATAGCAAAATACGCGGCCTTGCATTCAATGCCAGCCGAATTTCATATTTTTGGGAGAAACACCTTGGCCAATTCAGCACAAGCCAGAAAGCGCGCCCGCCAGGCCGACAAGCGTCGCGTCCACAACGCCTCTGCCCGTTCCAGCCTGCGCACCACCATGAAGCGTGTACTCAAGGCCGTTCAGTCCGGTGACAAGGATGCCGCAAAGGGCGCCTATACCGCCGCTGTACCGGCGATCGATAGCAGCGTCAACAAGGGCTATCTGCACAAGAACACCGCTGCACGTTACAAGAGTCGTCTGAACGCCCGCGTTCGCAACATGGCCTAATCGGCCCGCGGTGTGTTTCAGCAAAAGCCGGTCCCAGGACCGGCTTTTTGCGTTTGTCCCGCACGTATCAAGCCAGCTACAATGCGGTCATATTAGGCTGAGGACGCCCCAAGATGAATCTGATCCGCGTTTTAATCATCGCCCTGTTGGTGTGGCTGGCCTATCGTGCGATACGGGGGATGTTGAGCAAGCCCCGTCCGGGCAAGGCCCGGCGACCAGAAAGCCTGTCCACCGATATGGTGCGCTGCCAACACTGCGGCATCCACATCCCCAAGCACGAGGCCTTGCCGCGGGGCGAGCACTATTACTGCAGTCCGGAACATCGTGATCTGGATCAGGGCTAATCGTCGCGGGATATGAGCCAGAGCCCGCCTCCTATCCTGAATAGCCCGCTGCCCAGCATTCTGGCCAGTGAGGAACACAACTGGCGACCGCTGCGCTTTCTCAATCTCTACCGCTTCTTTATTGCCGCGCTGCTGGTGATTCTGTTCCAGCTGGAACAGCTGCCGCCGCCGCTGGGCAGCTCTGCGCCCGATCTTTTCTATTACACTGGTCTGGCCTATGTGGCCTTCAGCCTGCTGGCGATGTATCCGTTGTGGGTACGCAAGCCGGGCTTCCTGTTTCAGCTCTCCAGCCACATGCTGGCGGATATCGGCTTTATCGTGGTGTTGATGCATGCCAGTGGTGGGGTGAGCAGCGGAGTGGGGATGTTGCTGGTGATCAGTATCGCCAATGGCAGCATGATCGCTGCCGGGCGGATCTCTGGTCTGTTTGCCGCACTGGCTTCGCTGGCGGTGCTGGGTGATCAAATCTATAGCGCCTGGTTTGGCAACCCAGCCCATGTGAATTATTCCCTGGCCGGGATGCTGGGCTTTACCCTGTTTGCCACCGCGATCCTCGCCCATGTGCTGGCACGCCGTGCCCGTGAGAGTGAGGCGCTGGCGCGCCAGCGCGGTATCGACCTGGCCAATATGGCGCAGCTGACCGAGTACATCATCCAGCACATGCATACTGGGGTGATGGTGGTTGCGCCGGATCGGCGGGTGCGGCTGATCAACAGCGCCGCCTGGCGCCTGCTCGGCATGCCGACTCTGCCACCCAATGCCCCTCTGCAAGATTATGGCAATGACCTGGAGGAGCAATTGCGGTTATGGCAGCGTGCCCGACATGATCAGAAATGGCGTATCAACCCGCAGTCCAGCCCGCATCAGGTCCTGGTGCAGTGCATTCCCATTGGTAGTGTCGAGGCGAATGGGGCGCTGTTGTTTCTGGAGGACGCGGCGGCCACCACCCAGCATGCCCAGCAGCTCAAGCTGGCCTCGCTGGGGCGGCTCACCGCCAGTATTGCCCATGAGATCCGTAATCCACTCGGGGCGATCAGTCATGCCGGTGCCTTGCTGGCAGAATCCCCGGCGCTGGAAAATCCGGACCGTCGTTTGACCGAGATCATTGCCGAACAGTCGCAACGGATTAACAGCATCATCGAAAACGTGTTGCAATTGGGGCGACGTGATCGTACCCAGGCGCAGTTACTGACCCTGAACGATTGCCTGTATCGTTTCCTGCTGGAATTCGGCCATGTCCACCCGCAGGCCGATAGCCAGATCCGTCTGGAGAGCGTTCCGGATGGTCTGTGCTGCTGGTTTGACCCCGGTCACTTGCACCAAATCCTCAGCAATCTGTGTGAAAATGGCCTGCGCCATGGCCACCCTGCTGTCGGCCGACCCATGGTGCGGATCGTCTGTGGCAGGATGGGCGAAAACCACGGCTATATCGATGTCTGCGATAATGGTCCTGGGGTGCCGGAAGAGTTGCGCAGCACCATTTTTGAGCCCTTTTACACCACCCAGGGCAAGGGCACTGGTTTGGGCCTGTATCTGGCCCGCGAACTGGCCGAGTGTAACCAGGCGCAATTGCGTTACGAGCCGGATGAGCGCGGCGGCAGCCGTTTTCGTCTGGTCTTTTCGAGCCGAGCTGTAGATGGAATGTCATGAGTGATCTGCAAACCACCCACCAGGTATTGATCGTCGACGACGAGCCACATATTCGTGAATTGCTGGCACTGACTCTGTCGCGCATGCAGTTGCAATGCAAAGAGGCTGAAACGGTTCATGAGGCCTTTGCCCTGCTGGCTAGTCAACACTTTGACCTGTGCCTGACCGATATGCGCCTGCCGGATGGCAGTGGCATGGATCTGATCCGTCACATCCAGCTGAATCATCCACAGTTGCCGGTGGCGATGATCTCCGCCCACGGCAATATGCAGTCGGCCATCGAGGCCCTCAAGGCCGGGGCCTTTGATTTTCTCAACAAACCGGTCGAGCTGCAGACCTTGCGCGAGCTGGTGGCCTCGGCCCTGCGTCTGGGCGAGACCGCTGCCGAAACGGACAGCCTGGGTGCCGAGGGGAGCCAGCCATTACTTGGCGATTCACCGGCCATGACCCATGTGCGGCAGATGATTGGCAAGCTGGCCCGCAGTCAGGCCCCGATCTACATCAGTGGTGAATCCGGCACCGGCAAGGAACTGGTGGCGCGTTTGATCCACGCCCAGGGGCCACGTGCCGACAAACCCTTCGTCGCGGTCAATTGCGGGGCGATCCCGGCAGACCTGATGGAAAGCGAATTGTTTGGACATAAAAAGGGTAGTTTCACCGGGGCCTATAGCGACAAGGAGGGGCTGTTCCAGGCCGCCGACGGCGGCACCCTGTTTCTGGATGAGGTCGCCGATCTGCCCCTGGAGATGCAGGTCAAACTATTGCGCGCGATCCAGGAAAAGGCGGTACGCCCGGTTGGGGCGCAGCACGAACAGCATGTCAATGTGCGCATCCTGAGCGCCACCCATAAAGATCTGGGCGCACGGGTTGATAGTGGCGAGTTTCGTGAAGACCTGTTCTATCGCATCAATGTGATCCAGCTGCATCTGCCCAATCTGCGTGAGCGCACCGAGGATGTTCCGGTACTGGTGGACTACTTTCTGCGTCAATTGGCCGAGGAAATGGGGATTGCGGTGCCGCGCCTGAGCGCGGAGGCCGAACAGGCCCTGCTGGCACATCCGTTTCCCGGCAATGTGCGCGAACTGGAGAATATCCTGGAGCGCGCCATGACGCTGTGCGAGGGCGCGACGATCCAGTTGCAGGATCTGCAATTGCATGGGCATCCCCGTGCCCTGTCCGCCCGCACCACATCCCCCGCCCAGCAGTGGGCAGACGAGGCCAGCCAGGTGGCCGAGCTGGGCCTGGAAACCTATTTGGAAAATATCGAGCGACGTCTGCTACTGGATGCCCTGCAGCATACCCAGAATAACAAGACCGCCGCCGCCAAGCGCCTGGGGATCAGCTTTCGGGCGCTGCGTTACCGGCTCAAAAAACTCGGGCTGGAATAGCTGGCGGGGTGCCTCGCTCCAGGAAAAAACCAAAAGCCTTTGACACAGAGCACACAGAGCACACGGAGGATAGGCAGTGTCGATCCGACGATGTGTGATGAGTCTGCTGTTCCCGCTGCAGTAACGTCGGTATCAGAGCTTGCACCATGTATTTCTCTGTGGGCTCTGTGCCCTCTGTGTTGCGGTCTTGTTTCCTAGCCTTCTTCCAGTCGGTACATCACCGGAAAACGTAACTGGTGATGATGCTTGACCGGTAGTGATAACTGCCCGACCCGGCCCAGGGCCGAGACCGCAGCACGATCCAGCAGCGCATGGCCCGAGCTTTGCGCCACATGGATATTGCTGATCCGACCACCCGTATCGATCTCAAAACCCAGCTGCACGGTACCTTGCCAACCCCGGCGCACCGCCAGGGCCGGGTAGTGGAAATGCCGCGCCAGCTCATGGCGGAGCTGGCCGAGAAGATGTTGCGCCTCCTCGGCTACAGGGGCGTCCGCTGTCTGCGTGCTGACAGCGATCTCGTCTGCTGTTTGTATTGCCGCAATGGGGGTGGCCTGCTCGGCCTCTGCAGAAGGCTGCGCCGGGCTGGCCGCGATGGTTTCGACGTCAATCTCGGCTTGCGGTGGGCGTGACTTCGGTGCGGTTTCAGTCTGTCTGGTGGCACTGGCTGGACCCTGAGCAGAGGGCGTGGCTGTCATGTCTTTGGGTGTAGGGGTGTTGTCGAGGGCGGGCAACGCCGGGGCAGCTATCGGCTCGGTTTGTGCAGGCATGTCCGTGGCCTTTGCCGTGGTCGCTTGCAGGCGTAGTTGCATGCTACCCGTTGGTTCGGCCGCTATGGGTTTACTGGGTGGCAGTGACAGCCACAGCCACAATAGCAGCAGGTGCCCCAATAGCGAGATCAGCAGGAACCAGCCTAGTCGTCGGTGGCAAAATAATGGGCGACGAACCTGACTGAGAGCCGGGGTGTTCATTGCATTGTCGCCTCGCGCACCTGCTCCAGCACCTCGCACAGCTGGTCGGCGCCTTCGAGCAGGCGCGGGCTTGGGCGTTGCAGCAGATCCGGATGGATGAAAAACAATTGCCCCCGGGCCACTGCCTCAAGCTGTGGCCAGCGACGCCAGTTCTCCACCCACTCGGGACGTGGTTCACCCATGCCGCTGGCAATGATCACCTGGGGGTTGTGCAGCAGGATCGCCTCCTCGCTAATGCTCAGGGTGGGCACGGCTTGTGCCGCCATGATGTTGCGACCTCCGCAGAGGCGGATCACCTCGTTGATGAAGTGCTCGCCGCCCACCGTCATCAGGGGTTGATGCCAGATTTGATAAAACACGCTCACCGGCGCCTGATCGCGATAGCGCTGGCCGAGGGTGGTCAGCCGTGCACGCAGGCGCTCTGCTTCGACACGCGCAATCTGTTCCTTGCCAGTAAGGATGCCCATGCGCTCGATCGCGTTGGGGATATCCTCCAGCTGTCGCAGCTCACTGGCATAGACAGTGAGGCCCAGCTCACGCAAACGTGCCAGGGTGCGTGGCCCATTGCCACTGTGCCAGGCGATCACCAGGTCTGGCTGCAGTGCCAGGATCCGTTCCATATCCACATTGTTATAGCCACCGATGCCGGGGATCTGCTTCGCCTCGGGCGGGTAGTCACTGAAACTGGAGGCACCGACGATCTGCGCACCGGCCCCGGCGGCAAACAGCAGCTCGGTGGCATGGGGTGCCAGGCTGATGATGCGCTGCGCCGGTCTTTCCAGCGTAATCACATTGCCCAGATCGTCGCCAAGCGTAATGGTGGCATGGGCCGTGCTGCCCAAGAGCAGGCCAAGCAATGCCAGCAATAGCGCAGGCGACAGCGCGGGCACTAGAGATCTACACCTTTTTGTGCCCGCACCCCGGCGCGAAAGGCGTGTTTGACATCGCGCAATTCCGTCACCGTATCGGCCGCATCGCACAGCGCCTGTGGCGCGGCACGCCCGGTGATCACCACATGCTGCATGGCCGGACGAGCGGCCAGATCTGCCAGTACCTCTTCCATCTCCAGCCAGCCATAGGCCAGTGGATAGGTCAGTTCATCCAGCACCACCAGGCCCAGTGAGGGGTCTTGTAACAGGTCCCGCGCCACGGCCCAGCCGCGCTTGGCGGTGGCGATATCCTGGGCAAGGTTTTGCGTGTCCCAGGTAAAGCCATCGCCCAGCACATGCCACTGCACCCCCGGCTGCTGGCGAAAGAAGGCCTCCTCGCCAGTGTCGGAACGGTTCTTGATGAACTGCGCCACTCCCACCTGCATGCCATGGCCGAGTGCACGTCCCAGCATGCCGAAGGCCGAAGAGGACTTGCCCTTGCCATTGCCGGTGAGCACCAACATGATCCCGCGATCAATGTCGGCCGCCTCGATCTTTTCATCGATCACGGCTTTTTTACGGGCCATGCGCTCGGCATGGCGTTGGCTCTTGTCGTTTTCGTTCATATTTACTCCGTGTTGGTTTGCCAGCGTCCGCGCATCGCGGCCAGCTGTTCCAGCCCTTCCAGCACCACGCCGGGGGCCGGATGGGTAAATTGCTCGGCAGGCAAGGGGATAATGCTGACCGGACGGGAGGCAATCAAGGCCTGACAGGATGCACTGGCAGGGTTGATAAACGCAAACACCAGTTCGGGCCGCTCTTTTTCCAGTAGTGTGGCGAAGTGATCTTCATCCTCACTGACCGATACATGTTGCACCCCGGGGCCGATGCTCTGCACTGCAAAGCCTGCCGCCTGGAAGAGTTCGTAAAGCCAGGTGCCCTCACCATAGAGCCAGGGCTGACCGCCGCAGGGGGAGATCAGCAGGCTGCGCTGTCCCTGGCCGCCAACCCGCCCAGCTGCATCGCGCCATTGCCGCTCGAAGTCACTGGCCATTGTTTCACCATTGTTTAGTCCGCTGGCAGCAGCAATCTGGCGCAGCTTGTCGGTGATCTGTGCCATGCCCTGAAAGCCGTCCAGGATCAGGGTGCGACTACCCGTTTCCTTCAGGCTGCCCCAAAGCTGCGGATCGGTCCAATGGGTAGTGATGGCCAGCTGTGGTTCTAAGGCGCGGATGGTTGCTATATCCGGGTCGATGACCCCGCCGGTATCGGCCCATGGGCCTTGATCATAGCGGCTGGCACCGACAATACAGGGTATCAGCCCCAGCCAATCCAGGGTGTGGGTGAGATAGGGAGACTGACTGATGATGCGTGGGCAGGAAGATTCACCCACCGCAAGGGGCGGGCTGAGCAGCAGCCATAGCAGTATCAGGATGGTGGGTTTCTTTTTCATAGTAGTTCTGGCTATGAGGGGCGGCTAGGCCGCGACGGCTTATTCATGTATCGCGGCAAAGCCGTCCTCACCCCGGTGCCTACTGCTGGTAGTGGACGGAGAGATAGGCGGCACGTCCGGGCTGGTTGTAGTTCGTGCCGCTCCAGTGTCGGGTGGTGGCATATTCCTTGTCCAACACATTGTCGATCGTGGCACGCCAGGTCCAGTGTCGATCCATCCGCCATGCGCCACGCAGATTGAGCACGGCGTGGCCAGCAATGCGGTCGGTGTTGTCTGCATTCTCATAGCTGCGACCTTGCGCGACCACGCTGCTGCCCAGATTATAATGACCAAGACGATAATCAAGATCGAGGCGCAGGGTTTCCCCTGGTCGGCGAGCCAGTTCGTTGCCGGTGTCGCGATCCTCGGCATTGAGCAGGGTGAGTGATGCTGCGGCAGTCCAGTCTTGCAGGCTTACCCGGCTATCCACTTCGATTCCCCGAATCCTTGCTTGCAGGTTCTCAACGGGCTGCCCAGCGATGAGATTTTTGATTGTTGTCTCGAACAGGGCGACATCGAAAAAGTGTTCTGCCTGGGTGTAACGAAGGCCGACCTCGTAGCTTTCAGACTCTTCTGGTTGCAACGCTGGATTACCGAAACCGGGCCAATAGAGCTGGTTGAAGGTGGGTGCCTTGAACGCACTGCCCCAGGAAAGTCGGCTGCGCAGTTGCGGGCTGAGGGCATACCCCCAGGCCAGCGCGCCTGTCGTTTGATTGCCGTATGCCTCGTTGTCGTCATAACGCAGGCTGCCCTGCAAATTATGGTGGTTAAGCTCTGTTTGCAGGATTTGGTAAACACCGACATTATCGCGACTGTTCTCGTCGTAAGACGTCGTGCTTTTCACGCGATCCTGGTGCCAATCAATACCTGCGGTGAGCAGAGTTCCGTTGCCAATGGTGAAGTCGTTGCGCCAGTCAATCTGATCCCTGAAGGTATCGAAGTACCCAGGCCATGAGTCTGTGACATTGGCGCGATCAGCGGCATAGCTGAGTGTGAGCTCGGTCAGCCATGCCTCATTGATGGCAGCCTTGAGACCGGCAGAAAGGGCGCCATGCACAAAATCACTGTAGGGGGAATCGAAGGAGGCATCGTCATATTCGGTTTGTCCGGTCGAATAGAGGCCATTGGTGAAGAGTTCCACCTTGTTTTCCAGTTGGTGGCGGATGTTGAGTGACAAAGAGGTGTTGCGATAGCCGTCACGCTCGTCATCCCCGATATTCTCAATGAGATTAATACCGTCTGTTTCATGATGGCTGGCCGACAGGCTGTAGGTGGTTTGTTCATTGCCGCCACGCACCCCAGCACCGATCTCGCGGGTGTTGAAACTGCCGATGCGGGCGTGGGCATTGGTACGGGCCGACCCTTCAGTGCCCTGCCGGGTGAAGATTTGAATGACACCACCGATGGCGTCGGCGCCATAGATGCTGGTACGGGGGCCGCGCACGATCTCGATACGCTCGATCTCCGAGGCCGGGAGGAACTGCCATGAGGCACCGCCGGAAGTGGCTGAGCCCATGCGCACGCCGTCGATCAGCAGCAGGGTGTGGCCGGAGTTGCTGCCGCGCATGAACAGGCTGGTGTTTTTGCCGAAGGGACCATTGTTGGTAATGTGGATGCCTGCACGGCTTTGCAGCAGATCGCTTAACTGAGCTGGCTGCAGTCGTTCGATCTCCTCGCGGGTGATCACGGTCACCGAGGCGAGGGTCTCGTCGACGGTTTGTGCGGTACGTGTCGCAGTCACGATGATGGGCTCAATGAACTGCTCGGCCTGAACAGACAAGGCGTAGCCAGCGGCCAGCATGGCCGTCAGAAGGGTTTTCTTTTGCATGTGTTGTTTCCCTGCGCTCACCCGCGCATTGAGGTTATGAAATAACCAGTCGGGTGGAGGAGGGACGGAGTGCTGCCGGAGGGAAGCCATCTGCCCACGCACTGCCCACCGCAGTACTGGCGTAATGGTTCCAGGCCGGTCTCCGGGCTCGCAGTGTGGGTTTCCCCGGCTTGACCGCCTTCCCATGTCGTTTGACACAGTGGCTTTGTGGCCAAGCACGCACCGCCTACCGTTGCGGGGGCAGCGTCGGAATTGCAGGCTAGGCCTGCGCACCGACTTCCCGTTTCATTCCCATCCAAGCTGGCAAGGGAACACCTGAAACGTGGCGCTAATATACGGACAGGGAGGGGAGTGGTCAAATTTTTCGAAAGTTGGACAAAATTTGGTCTTTGCCCATCCTAGCGGTTGATATCTGGGTAGGCTGGATGGGAATGTAGCGAGGTGATCAGCTAATTGTCATGCTGGAGCGCGGATAGTTGGCCTAGTAGTTGTGGTAATGCTGACTGTACGGTATCCCAGACCAAATCCAGGTTAATATCAAAGTAGCCGTGAGCTATCCTGTTTCGCATCCCGCGCATGTTGTGCCAGGGCAGCTGGTGATGGCGGAGGGTAAACTCGGGATATGCATCCATGATTTTTGTGGCGGCCTCACCGATGATGATGAGGCTCATTATCACGGCTTGCTGTGTGCGCTTATCCTTGAGGAAGAGGTCTTTTTCCATACCCTTAATGAAATCGGTTCTTCGTAATTTACTGGGAAATGCTTTAGTTTACTGTTTTGTGTCGCTACCGCGACGTGTATTGAATGCGGGGAATTCGCCCCCGCGGGCGAGGTACTTTCTTGTCGCGACAAGAAAGTACCCAAAGAAACGCTCCCGAAATTCCCGCCCTTCGGGTCCCCTGCGTTGCTCGCTCCAGTCGGGCTTTGCAGACAGGCCTTCCCTGGCCTGACTGCAAAGTGGCGCGCGTCGTGCGCGCCACCCTGCGGGCTATTCCACCTTCCACTGTGCTACTCGGCGGGAATGGACGGGCCTTAACCCCGCTTCGTTCAGCTAAA
>JACUTZ010000219.1 GCA_014859545.1 Gammaproteobacteria bacterium | reverse complement strand
CTGACCCGTGTCGGCAATGGTCGTTTCGATGAGCGTTTCGAAAACGTAATCCACTACCAGACCCCCAAGTTTGGTGCGATGCAGCTGAATGTTGCCTATTCCATTCATGAAGGTGACGCCGCGACTTCCGGTGCCAAGGAGGCTTCCATGAGCACTTCCTTGACCTACAAGCAGGGCGCGCTGGATCTGGCAGCGGCTTATGAGTCACGCAGTGAGGACTCCGATCGTGGCGAACGTAGCGCGATGCGTTTGGCCGCTGGCTACAAGGTGATGGACAGCCTGCGCGTGGTTGGTTTCTACCAGAGTGTGGATCACACCAATGATGCCCATGACGCCAATGTGATGGGTGCCGGTCTGAACTACACCATCACCCCGAAAAAGACCTACCTGAAGACCCACTATCTGATGCGTAGCGCCGATGCCGCCAACAGCGATTCAAATATGATTGCCGTCGGTGTCGAGCACCGTATCCATAGTGATCTGCGTTTCTATGCCAATGTGGCCCAGGTCAGCAATGACGACAATGCCAGTCTAACCCCCTGGGGCCAGGCACGTACCGCCAGACCCGACGGTGCTGCCGGTGAGACCGCCCGTGGGATCTCCATCGGCATGATGTACAACTTCTAAGGTTGTCTCGCAGGGAGACCTCCTGGCAAGGATGCCATCTCCTCACTTCAAGCCCGGTGGCGCAAGTCATCGGGCTTTTTTTGTGTTTGTGTGTTTGGTGCATAAAAATGGGCGCATCATGCGCCCGTTCAAGCCACTAGGAGTCATCGTATCCGATGGGGTGACGGCGGCAGATCCCTGTTGCCAAGACGTCATGCCGGTGGAGATACCGACCGGGT
Organism: Gammaproteobacteria bacterium; assembly: GCA_014859545.1. Taxonomy (GTDB): domain Bacteria; phylum Pseudomonadota; class Gammaproteobacteria; order Thiohalomonadales; family Thiohalomonadaceae; genus SLDE01. The sequence continues at coordinate 1,378 of JACUTZ010000219.1, read as the reverse complement.
GATTATCCCGGATCAGCATGACAGGCCGATGACAATGGCTGCTTGTCCGCAAGCCAATTCTCTCAGTAGAATGCCCGGATAAAGCCAAACAAGAAATGAAGCCCCGGATAAACCCGTGTCCATGCATGGGTTCTCATCGGGGACATAATAATGACAAGCTGTGGGGATGCCGCCTGGATGGGTGGTGCCACAGCCGAGGAGAGGAAGGGAACGTGAGTGTGAATATCGCGACGGATGCCAGGGTGGTGTTGGCCCGCATGAGTGTGGCCTATGAGCGTCAGGGGGCGGGTCGCATCAAGCTGTCCCAGGACGGTGATATCGTAACCCTGTTGAATTACGCCATCAGCAGTGAACATCCTGAATTGCTGCGGGAGATGGACAGTTTTCTGGCCATCCTCAGTCCATCCTCGACCCGCGAGCTGATCCGTCTGGGTGCCCGCTTGCAGGATCGGGTCAATGCCGCCGAGTCGGCTGCCGAGCGCCGCTTTCCCTTTGCCGATCTGTATCTGCTGCAAATCCTTGGCCTGCTCAGGCAGCGCGGCTTTACTGGCAGCCTGGAGATCAGTGGTCGAGGTGACAAGGGGGTGGCCGTATTACATCTGCAGGATGGTGTCTTGCAGCAGGTGGTTTGTCCCACTGCCAGTGGCGAGCAGGCGTTGCGGCGGGTGGCCTGGCAGAGCAAGGGGATGCTGCGCCTGATACCGGGTAGCGCTGCGCCTGAGCCAGCTGCAGTGAATTTTCTGGATAGTATCGATGAGCTGATTGCCGTTGATATCCCCAGCCTGGGCGAGATCCAGTCCCATTGTCAGTATGTACAACGCACGGCCTTGCCACCGGCCCATCATTCCCGTCTGCGCGAGATCGGTTTTGATGTGATGGTGCAGATCAAGAATGGCAGTCCACTGGCGGTGCTGGCGGAACACAAACTGCCGCATTTCTGGCAAGGCTTTTTTCACCTCTCGGCCAATGGCCAGGTGGTGGCCAGCTATGCCCCGATCCTGGGGAAGTTTCTATTACGCCACGAAGAGGCGTTGATCCACTCTATTCGGCAGCAACTGGGTGATCGCCAGGCCGATGGCTACCGTGAATTTGTCCACGACCGGGTCCATGAGGCCTGGCCAGGCTGGATGCCCGGGGATGAATTCGACCTGCTGTTTGGCAGTGCCCCCTACCGGCTCTGGTCACGCGCCCTGGAGGAGGCTCCGCGCAAGATGCCGGATGCCACGGCCCTGTTGCGCTGCTGTCAGCAGGTGCGCAAGGCCTTGCGCCCGGCCCAGGCGACCCTGCTCAGGCAGTTGAGCTTGGTGGTATAAGCAACGGCAGAGGCAAGGGGCAAGGGGCAAGGGGCAAGGGCTGCCGCGTCAATTGAGGGTCGCTT
>JACUTZ010000218.1 GCA_014859545.1 Gammaproteobacteria bacterium | reverse complement strand
CCCCGCATTCAATCCACGTCGCGGTAGCGACACAAAACAGTGAACTAAAGCATTTCCCAGTAAATTACGAAGAACCGAAAAAAGGAACTTAGCCCTGAATTCAAATCTGCTCTGCGCCTCTGCGGTAAAAATCTCTTTCGTACTCAGATGGAAACGGATAATGCTCTTGCCCTGCATAACAGGCTAGAAACTCGCCGTGGTGGAAAAATAAAAACGCTGGGTTTCATCACGCAAGCCATAGCCGTAATCCACCCGCAGGGTGGTATCCACAAAATACTGCACCCGCCAGCGCAGTCCCACGCCCAGCGCCGGGTAAAAACCGGTCAAACGGATCGACGTCGGCTCATCCCAGGCATTGCCCACATCGGTAAACAGCACCGCACGCATCTGGCGATAGCCGCTGATCCGATGGTGGTATTCCATATTGAGCACCAGCATGGCATTCCCCGTGGCCAGCTCGTCACGGTAACCGCGCAGAGAATTGCCGCCCAGGCTGTATGCCGGAAGCTTAAAGCTGCTGCCACTGGCCAAGCCTAGACGCAGATGGGTATTGAGGTTGGCATCCACCCAGTCCAGCGGTCGATAGGCCCGCCAATAGAGCATATGCTGGAGATAGGAATAATCCGATCCCATGCCTGTCAGGGAGTGACTTAGGGTGTAACCATAATGATCGCCGGCACGATGGTAGGGGTGTTCAGCGACCCGGTAATAACTGACATCCCATTGCAACTCCAGCGCCTGGGCATCCTGATAGGCCAGACCCGCGCCCCACTGCTCGCTGTAATCATGCTGGATCAGATTCAGGCGACCACCCAGCCGCCAGCCTTCACTCCGCCCTTGTGGGTCCAACCAGCGCGACAGGCCAAGCCCCAGTGTGTATTGATCCCGATGATAAGCCCCCTCTCCCTCTTGCTCCGAGATTAGACGCCGCTGACTGCGCAATCGGGTATAAAAATCAAGATTATTGCGACTCCCCATCACCCTCGGATAACGATAGTCAAGCAACCACTGGCGCATCAGTGGCTCTTCGCCTTCGAGTTGACGGCGGTGCTCAAAAGCCAGTTTCAAACGCTGATTGAGCCCCCACAGATTGTCATAACGCAGTTCCACGCCGTAATTGAACTGGTCATCATCCGGTTTGGCACCGACCAAGGGGATCGGCAACAGGAAAAAACGCTCCTCCACCCGAATCAACAAGCGCTGCTGCCCGTCTATGCTCTGACTCTCCGCCTGCACATGACGAAACAGTCCCAGATTCATCAGCGCCTGGCGCGAGCGCTCCAGCAGATCCGGATCGAATACATCGCCTTCACGCAGCCACATCTCCTGGCGCAGGATGCGCTCCTCGGTGATCTGGTTACCCTCAAAACGGATCTCGCTGATGCGTAGCTCCGGTTCAGCCCAGGAGGGCAAACCGGCCAACAGCAGCAACAGTCCAAGCAGCGCTCTCATCCCAGCAGCATCCACAAGCCAAGGCCAGCCAGGAACAGCGCAAAAAAGCGTTTCAGATAGTGGGTCGGCAAGGTGTGCGCGAGATGAGCGCCGAGCGGGGCAAACAGCATGCTGGCAGCGACGATTCCCAGCAAGGCCGGCCAGTACACATAGCCGGTGCTACCGGCAGGCAGTAACGGATTGCTCCAACCGGCGATCACATAACCGGCCATCCCGGCAAGGGCAATCGGCAGGCCCACCGCGGCGGCAGTGGCCACTGCCTGGCGCATTGCCACATTGCACCACTGCAGATAGGGCACCGTGAGGGTACCGCCGCCAATACCGACGACCGCCGAAATCGCACCAATCACCCCACCAGCACCACTCAGTCCCAGCCTGCCAGGCAAGGTACGATGCGGGCTGACCGGGCGGTCCCACCACATGTACAGGGCCACGCTGAGTTCAAAGATGCCGAACACCATGCGCAGGGCGTCGCCGCGCAACATATCGGCCAGCGCCACCCCCAGCCAGGCCCCCAACACGATCCCCGGTGCCATCCAGGTGAAGGTCGGCCATTGCACCGCGCCACGGCGATGATGCGCCGTGATCGACGACACCGAGGTCAGCACGATGGTCGCCAGCGAGGTGCCCACCGCCAGGTGCATCAATACCTCCGGATGGTAGCCCAAGCCGACAAACACCCCGGCCAGCACCGGCACAATCACCAGCCCACCGCCCACCCCCAGCAAACCCGCCAGGGTCCCGGCAAAGGCCCCCAGCGCCAGATACAAGATCAATTCCAT
>JACUTZ010000217.1 GCA_014859545.1 Gammaproteobacteria bacterium | reverse complement strand
TCGCCCGCAATGCCTTCTCTCGCACTCGCCTGAGCGACAACAACAGCCTGCTAATGGTTTGATTCTGATTCCGGATTTTCCTCCAGGCCGTCAAGGGCGGGAGGGCCGGGAATGCGGTGCCCCTCACTGGCCCACTCACCCAGATCGATCAGCTTGCAGCGCTCGCTGCAAAAGGGTCGCCAGGGACTCTGTTCGTTCCAGATCACCCTTGCCTGGCAAGTTGGACAGCTTACGGTTGTCATAGGCTGCAACTGGCCAGGCGAAATTCGATGGCCTCGTCGGCCAGTGCGGGACGTTGTGAGGCAGGCTTGAGAAAACGGATGGTAAAGCGGTGGCGACTGCCGCTGATCTCTGCATAGTAGGGGCTGTCATTCGGCAGCATCACCCTCACCAATTGGAACGGGGTGTTGTTATCCAGTTGCTGCTGATAACTGCCCTGTTCACAGCGGATTGGGCGGACCTCGGCGCTGTTGCGGATCATCTTTAGCAATAGTTCAATAGCCTGATGAACCGGATCAAGTGAGTTCAGCCAGCGACGTTGATCCTGCAGGCGCTTGTCATAGCTGGCAGCCAGCCAGAGGTGATAGGCTGGCAGGTCGAAATCACAGGTGCCGCCCGGGATGGTACTGCGCTGTCGGATTGCGGTGAGAAACTCATCTTCCCGTAGTGACTGGCCTGGCTGGGCATTCATCCCATGCAGATTCTCGATTAGATGTTCCATGGCACGCAGGATGGTGCCCAGCTTGTTGTGATCAACCTGGGGGATATCCATCAATCCCCGCAGATTGCCGGTGGCGCGTTCCAGCTCTTTGAGTAATTCTGTTTTCATATCGCCGCGGGAAAAAATATCCAGGATATCGATCAGGGTGGCGATGAAGATGCGGCTATCCCAGGCACTCTTGCCCTCGATGAAATGCCGACTTTGACGGAACAGGTGCTCGAGCCGAAGCAGGGTTCGGATGCGCTCATTCAGTGGATGTTCGTAGACAGTGTAGCCTTGCATGGACGCTCACGAGGATGGTTTGGCCATTTTCAGATAGCGCAGGTGCAGCGCTTGCACCTGCTGCCTGAGTGATTCGGTGCTGCCATCATTATGGATGATATCGTCGGCAGCGGCTAGCCGTTGCTGACGACTCGATTGGAAGCGCATCAGCTGGCGTATGGCCGCCGGATCGCAGTGGTCGCGTTGGCTGGCACGATGCAGTTGCAGGGCCTCGTCACAATCCACCACCAGCACACGGTCCACCTCGCCCTGCCAGCCCTTTTCCACCAACAGGGGAATGGCGATGATGACGTAGGCCGCCTGCAGCGTCTGTAATTGCTGATGGACACTCTGCCGGATCGCCGGATGCAGCAGACCCTCAAGCCGTGCCAGTTGCGCTGGGCTGCCGAAGACCTTTTCCCTTAGGGCAGCCCGGTTCAGTTTGCCCTGTTCATTTTGATACTCGGGACCGAAGGCTTCCAGTACCTGGCTGAGCAGTGGCTGGCCGGGCTGCAGCAACTGGCGGGCGATCTGATCGGTGTCGACAACAGGGACCCCCTCGGCCTGGAAATAGGCACATGCCGTGGATTTGCCGCTACCGATCCCACCGGTCAGGCCGACCCGCAGCATTAAAGGACAGTATCCAGGTAGAAGTCGATCAGTGCCTCGCCCCATAACATCGCCAGCCAGCCGGCGGCGGCGAGGTAGGGGCCGAAGGGAATGGGGAGCTGACGGTCTCGGCCACGAAACAGGATCATCGCAAGGCCGATGATGGCACCGACCAGGGAGGAGAGCAGGATGACCAGTGGCAGGCTTTGCCAGCCCAGCCAGGCCCCGAACAGGGCCAGCAGCTTGAAATCGCCATAGCCCATGCCTTCCTTGCCGGTAATCAGTTTAAAGGCCCAGTAGACCAGCCACAGGGAGAGGTAGCCAGCCATCGCACCGATAATGGCCGATGGCATGTCACTGAACAGACCGAACAGGCTGAGTGCCAGACCCAGCCAGAGAAAGGGCAGGGTGATGTCATCCGGCAGCAGTTGCTGATCGATGTCGATAAAGCTGAGCGCGATCAAGGCCCAGGTGAGCAGAATGGCGAATAGTGCCTCCCAGCCAAAGCCAAAATGCCAGGCAGTGATGCCGGTGAGCAGCGCAGTGAAGACTTCAATCAGCGGATAGCGTGCGGAAATCTTTCCCTGGCAGTGTCGGCATCGGCCCCTTTGCAGCAGATAGCTGAGTACCGGGATGTTCTCCA
>JACUTZ010000063.1 GCA_014859545.1 Gammaproteobacteria bacterium | reverse complement strand
CAGCACTCATCACTCAGCCCGCCCGATGCACCACCTGATCACGCAGATATACCGGTAAGGCCCCGGCTGCACTGACACCCTCGCCCCGTTGCAGGGCAGCCACCGCCAGACTGGCGACATCCTGGGCATGGGGCCAGTCCTCCTGCGGGGACAGCGCCACCTCTGGATGGCGGGCATGCAGCAGATCCGCATAGGCTACCCAGCCACTACCGCAACCCTGCCATGTCCCCGCCAGCGTCGGCGTCGCGGCTGGGGGGCAAACAGACTCATCCCCCTGCAAGACCATCAGGCCGCGTTCATCCAGTACATATGCCCCCCAATAGACCTCGTCCATGCGCGCATCCATGGCACAGGCAATCTGTTGCCAGCCATATTGGCGATGGGCAGCCTGGGCCAACGCTGCCAGGGTGGAGACCGGCAATACCGGCAGATCCAGGGCATAGGCCAGCCCCTGCACCACCGCGGTAGCAATACGCACCCCGGTAAAGGCCCCGGGGCCACGGCCAAAGGCCAGTGCATCCAGATCCGCCGGACGCAGACCCGCCTGCTGCAACAGGCCCTCGGCCATCGGCAGAAGTAGCTGGGTATGGGCGCGCGGGGCAATGCGGAAGTCCTCATGGATTTCCCCATCCAGGTACAGGGCTACCGAGCAGGCATCGGTGGCGGTTTCAAGCGCGAGCAGTTTCATGGGTCTCGGTTCCTGGTGTCTGTTGCTTGAGGTGGGTAAAGAAACGCTGCACCACCTCCAGTTTGCGGGTCTTGCTCATATTCGGCAGGCTGTCGATGAAGATCTTGCCATAGGGTTTGCTGCCCAGGCGTGGGTCACAGAGCATCAACACCCCTCGGTCACTGACATCACGGATCAGCCGCCCCACCCCCTGCTTGAGGGTGATCACCGCCTGGGGCAATTGATAGTCCATAAAAGGATTGGCGCCATTGCGGCGCATCGCCTCAATCCGCGCCTGCAACACCGGATCGCCGGGCGAGGCAAAGGGTAGTTTGTCGATGATCACGCAGGAGAGCGCCTCGCCGCGCACATCCACCCCCTCCCAGAAGCTGCCGGTACCCAACAGCACCGCATTGCCATGTTCACGGAACTGTTCCAACAGCCGACTGCGCGGGGCATCGCCCTGTACCAGTAGCGGCCACTCGATGCGTTCACGGATCAGCTCGGCGGCCTCCCTGAGGGCACGATGGCTGGTAAACAGCATGAAACAGCGACCCTCACTGGCCTGGATCACCGGCAGAGCCTGCTCGACTACCGCTGCGGTATAGCCATAGCTATTCGGTTCGGGCATGCCATCCGGCACAAACAGCAACGCCTGCTTGGGATAGTCAAAGGGACTATGCCACTGACGGGTGGTCGCCCCATACAGGCCCAGTTGGGCAATAAAATGGTCAAAGCGCTCGCCCACTGCCAGGGTCGCCGAAGTGAAGATCCAGCCACAGGGATGGGCATCGATACGGGCACGAAACAGGCTGGCCACATCCATCGGGGTCAGCTGGATGGAAAACGATCGGGTATGGGTCTCATACCAGTGGATCATCCCCTCCGGGGTCGCTCCGGTGAGCATTCCAAAACGGGCATGCAGGTCCTCACAGCGCTCGAAACAGCCCTCCAGCCCCTTGCCCCGCGCCGCCAGGGGTTCCAGGCAGTTGCGCAGATTTTGCAGCGCCTGGGCCAGCTCTTCGATGGCCCCGGCCATGCCTTCCCGATCCCGCACCGACAGCCAGGGACCCCGATTTGGCTCGACCTCGAAACACAGGCGCATGTCACGGGCCGCCTTTTCCAGTTTCTCGGCAAAGACCCGTAGCTGACGACTATCACCGGCCTCGTTCAGCTCCTCGGCGATGGCATCACGACTGAGTTCAATCAACTGGTTGGCGCTGACCATGGTGCCAAAGAAATTGGAGGCGGTATCCGCCAGCTGATGGGCCTCATCGAGGATGAAGGCATTGGCCCCGGGCAGCAGCTCGCCAAAGCCCTGGTCCTTGAGCGCCATGTCGGCAAACAGCAGGTGGTGATTGATCACCACCACATCCGCCTCCTGGGCACGACGCCTCGCCTGGGCCAGATAACAGGCCTCAATATAATCGCAATCGCTACCCAGACAGTTATCGGCGGTAGAGGTGATCATCGGCCATAGCGGCGAGTCCTCCGGCAGGTTGGACAACTCGGCGATATCGCCAGATTGGGTGCTCGAGGCCCACTTGCGTACCTGTTGCAAGTCGCTGAGCAGACTACGGGTGACAGCGCGCCCCTCGTTCAACGACAACTCAAGTCGGTGTGGGCACAGATAATTGGCACGCCCCTTCAACAGTGCCACATCCACCGGCAGGGCGAGGGCATCACGCACCAGTGGGATATCCTTGTGAAACAGCTGGTCCTGCAGGTTTTTGGTACCGGTGGAGATGATGATCTTCTTGCCGGAGAGCAGGGCCGGCACCAGATAGGCAAAGGTCTTACCGGTACCGGTGCCAGCCTCGGCCACCAGCATCTGCTGGCTGGCGATTGCCTCGGCAACCGCCTCGGCCAACTCCTGCTGCTGACTGCGTGGGGCATAACCATCGAGGAGACGGGCAAAGGGGCCGCCACTGGAAAGAAGTTCGCTGACTGACTGCATATTATTCTTGTGTGTTATCCCAGATCTCGTCGTCGATCCGTCCTTCTTCCCGTGTCCACACCAGCCGCGAGATGATACGAAACCGAGCGACCGACATGGCACCGCGCTTGTTGCGGGCGCTGTCGGCCAGGGCCGCTTCCAGCTCGGCGCGATCCGCCTCGTGGATGGCAAAGGGCTGGTATTCCTCATCCAGCAACACCAGCAGCACCGCATCCCAGTCCTGCTCCAGCTTGAGCTGACCGATGCGGGCCCCGCCCTTGCCCTCGTCGAAGATCGCCCGTCCCTTGATCTGGTAACGCAGGCCCTCACACTCCCCGGATCGGCCCACCGCATCATAACCGCCGGGGGGCGGCTGCAGTAATTCCAGGTCCAGCAGGCGCGCCGCATCGTAATTGGCAATCTCCGCCGTCACCGGCAGGGGCTGACCGGTGGCCTTGCGGTAATCCGCCGCCAACCTGCGTGTTTGCCCCATCAACCTGTCTACCGAATACACCGACATATCAAACTTGCCTGTCATAAATTGCCAAGATTGTAACCCCATAGCGGCCGAAACGGAGAATTATTCAGGAAAACACCTCTGCAAACGGCCACAAGCGCAAAACACCTCCCTGTCGCCGCAGCCGCTATTCCTTGGATCTGGCAATAAATAGGCGTAGACTGGCGCGGAAACTGACACAATCCAAGGATCCATGATGCAAATTTCTGCCAACAAAGCTGTATCCATCGACTACACCCTGACCAATAATCAGGGCGAGGTTATCGACACCTCCTCCGGGCGCGAACCACTGGCCTATCTGCAAGGCCACGGCAATATCATCCCCGGCCTGGAGTCCGCGCTGGAAGGCAAGACCTCCGGTGACAACGTCAAGGTCACTGTTGCCCCTGCCGATGGTTACGGCGAACGTGATGATGCCCTGACCCAGGCGGTACCGCGCCAGATGTTTGAAAATGCCGATGAAATTCAGATCGGCATGCAATTTCAGACCATGTCCGAGCATGGTCCCCATGTGGTCACCGTGATTGGCATGGATGCGGACAATGTCACCGTGGACGCCAATCATCCGCTGGCCGGTGAGATCCTGAACTTCGACGTCACCATCGTCGAGGTCCGTGATGCCTCCCAGGAAGAGCTGGACCACGGCCATGTACATGGCCCCGATGGTCATCACCACTAAGCCGACAGGCAAGCACAAAAAAGCCCCGCATCGCGGGGCTTTTTTGATCCTGCAGTGCCTGTAGCAGGCAAGGCCGCTTACTTGAAGGCCTCGCCTGACTTGACGCCCAGTTTCTTCAGCAGGAATACCGGCGGACAGAAACCGGTAAAAGCGGACTGGAACATATTGAAACCCACAAAAGCGGTGAAATAAAACCAGTATTCATGGTGCAGGAAGCCCAGCAGTACGGTCAGCATGACCATAAAACCACCCAGGGCAAACATGGCGCGATCCAAAGACATTATTAAGGCTCCTTTTTGTACTCGGTTTGTGTAACAACGCTTCGAGTATATCCCAGCGCAGGCGCCCATCCAATCAGGGCTTTCACTACTGGCGTTTCTTGCGCTGGCGTTTTTTCTCGTTTTTCTTGATAAAGCGCACCAGGCGCTGCTTGCGCATCACCTGGCGTTTGCTCAATTCATTTTTCTTGTCCGCATAGGGGTTTTCACCGCCCTTGAACTCGATGCGGATCGGTGTCCCTTCCAGTTTGAGGTGTTGGCGAAAGGCATTTTCCAGGTAACGCCGATAGCTGCCGGGGATGGCATCGACCTGATTGCCATGGATCACGATCAGCGGTGGATTCTTGCCGCCCTGGTGGGCATAACGCAGCTTGATGCGGCGGCCGTTGACCAGCGGTGGCTGGTGGGCCATCAGCAGGGATTCCAGCAGACGGGTCAACTCCGGGGTGGAGAACTTGCGCATCGCCGAGGCATAGGCCTTTTTGATCGTCGCATACAGCTCGCCCACCCCGGTACCATGCAGGGCGGAGATGTAGTGGAACTTGGCAAAATCCAGAAAGGGCAGTTTCAGCGTCAGCTCGCGCCGTACCGCATCCTTAATATCCCGATCCAGGCCATCCCACTTATTGATCGCAATCACCAAGGCACGCCCGGCATCCATCGCCATCCCCAACAGATGGGCGTCCTGCTCGCTGATGCCCTCGCGGGCATCCATCACCATCACCACCACATTGGCGTCATTGATCGCCTGCATCGTCTTGATAATGCTGAATTTTTCGATCGCCTCACTGATACGGGCACGGCGACGCACCCCGGCGGTATCGATCAGGGTATACAGCTGGCCACCGCGCTCAAAGGGGATATAGATGCTGTCACGGGTGGTACCGGGCATATCAAAGACCACCACCCGGTCCTCACCCAGGATGCGATTGACCAGGGTGGATTTGCCCACATTGGGACGACCAACGATGGCCACGCGGATGCGATCCTCGGCCTCGCCCTCCTCCTCGTCCTCAGGCTCGGGGAAATCAGCCAGCACCCGCTCTATCATCCCGTTCAGGCCACGCCCCTGGGAGGCGGCGATCGGCAAGGGCTCGCCCAGACCCAGGGCATGGAACTCACCCCCGGCCACATCGGCATCAATCCCATCGGTCTTGTTGAGGATCACAAACACCGGTTTGCCGCAGCGACGCAGATAATCGGCGATATGTTCATCACTGGCATTCATGCCCTGACGGGCATCCACCATGAACAATACCGTGTCGCACTCTTCAATGGCCGCACGCACCTGCTGGGCCATTTCCCCTTCCACACCCTCGGCCTCGCCACTGAGCCCGCCGGTATCCACCACCAGATAAGGGCGTTCACCCAGGCGGCCGATCCCGTACTGGCGGTCACGGGTCAGCCCGGCGAAGTCCGCCACCAGGGCGTCGCGGGTTCGGGTCAGCTGGTTGAACAGGGTCGATTTGCCCACATTGGGACGGCCAACCAGGGCGATAACGGGTTTCATGAAAGTATTTTCACTTATATTAGAGATAAGGCCATATCCACCACGTCATGAATACAGACGGGGCGCATACGGAATCTGTGGCGAGCTGGCCGATAATACTCAGCGACTGCTCTCCACGGGGCTGACTTCATAGACATCCAGCACCCCGCGCTTGTCCAGGGCATACACCCAGTTGCCACTGACCGCAGGTGCCATCAACACCGCACGATCCTCTGGACGCCCGACAAAGGGCTGCTCGCTATCACTTGGCAGCGGGGAGTGTTCACGCCAGTCGCGCACCCGGGTGCGCGCCACCAGACGGCCATCTTCCTTGTGTAGCCAGTGCAAATAACCATCGTAGTCACCAAGGATCAGATAATTGCCCTGTTGCACCGGTGCGCTCAGGCGCCGGTACTGCAGTGCCGGCTGACGCCACATCGTGGCGCCACTGCTGCGTGCCAAGGCCCACACCGTACCATCACTGGCACTGACATAGATCTGTTCACGATCGGCGACGATACCCGTAGACGAGGCAATGTCACGATTCCACAGGATCTGTCCACCGCCCAGCGAGATGGCGGAAAGCACCCCCTGATAACTGGAGGCATAGACCACCGCGTCAACCAGGGCCAGATCCGCATCCACATCGGCAATCCGCTCCAGTTCGGTACGCCCACGCGCAGTGGCAATCACCGCCTCCCAGACCGGTTTTCCGTCCTGCAAACCCAGCGCGATGAGTTTGCCAGAGGCCGTCCCCACCACGACCCCGTCATCACCTACGATCAACGGTGTGCCGGTGCCGCGCAGGCTCAGACTGGGTACCGACTCGCGGTGTATCCAGCGCTGCTCGCCGCTATGTGCATCCAGGCCAATGATATTGCCATCGCCACCATGGACAACCACGATCCGATGGTGCCAGGCAGGCAGGGCCAATATCTCGCTGCTGACCGGACTGCGCCAGACTTCCCGTCCATCGTCCTTTCGTATCGCAATCACCTCGGCCATGCCACCAAACAACAGCATCTCGCCCGCATCGGCGGGGCCGGTATTGAGCTGACTATTTAACTCAATCCGCCACAGGCGTTCACCACTGCGACTGGCATAGGCCTCAACCCGACCGGCATGATTGGCGGCAAACACCCGCTCACCGTCCACCAGGGTACGCAACTTGAGATGATAACCGAAGCTGCCCTGTCCCAGTTGCTTGCCCCAGCGCGTGGCAAGTTCCAGCTCGGCCTGGAAGGCACCCAGTTCGCTGGGTGGATTGATCGGCGCAAGCTTGCCACTACAGGCAGACAGCAGCAGGGAAACAGCCAGCAACAGGGCGAAAGATTTGAACAATTGCATCACTCTGCCTTGTGCTCTTCCAGGTCATTGAGCTTCATGCTGACCAGGGCATGGCTATCCGGCTGATCCGCATAGGCACTGGCTGCACGGCTGTAGGCGGCACGCGCCTGTTCACGCTGCCCCTGAGCCAGCAGGATGTCGCCACGCATCTCATCAAAGGCCGCCTGCAGGCTGCCGGCATCGCCTTGTAACTGTGCCAGCGCCTGTTCGTGGCGTCCCTGGGCGAAGATCACCTGAGCCAGGCGCAGACGCGCCACCCGTTGCAGCTCGGGCAGCTTGCGCTGTGCAGCAACCGTTTGCAGGTGGGCCTCGGCACTAGCCAAATCGCCCTCTTCCACACTCAGGCGCGCCAGCATCATGCTAGCCAGTGGCGCATAGGTGGTGGAAGAAAATTCACCAACGATATGTCGACCGATCGCCATCGCCGCGTTTGGATCCTGAGCCACGGTTTCCAACATCTGGTAATAGGCGGTGGAGGCGGCATCGGCCATCTGCAGCTGCCGGTCCTGCCATGTGTTCCAGCCGAACACACCCACCAGCAGGGCGACCACTCCGGCAATCACCAACTTGCCATGCTTGTCCCACCAGGCCTTGATCGCTTCGACCTGATCCTGTTCCGAGTTATACACTTCCACTAGATTGCTCCTGCTCGTATTGATTTTGTTCCAGATAATCGCGCAACCACGCTGCAGCCGCATGCTGCGCCAATTGCAATTGTTCGCCCTCTGCACGCAGCGGCTTGATGCCCAGTGTGTGCTGCTCGCACTCCGCCTCACCGAGGATCAGCGCCAGCGCGGCACCGCTGCGGTCGGCCTTTTTGAACTGGGATTTAAAGCTCCCGCCACCACAATGGGATTCGATACGCAGTCCGGGTACCGCATCGCGCAGGCGCTCGGCCAACAACAGCCCCTCACGCTGGGCCTGTTCACCAAGCAACACAAAATAGGCATGGGGCTGGTAATCCCGCAGCGGCATGGTCTGCTCCTCCAGCAGCGCCACCAGGCGCTCGATACCCATTGCAAAACCCATCGCTGCGGTCGGCTTGCCACCAAGCTGCTCAACCAGGCCATCGAAGCGTCCGCCAGCACAGACCGTGCCCTGGGCACCCAGCTTGTCGGTCACCCACTCGAACACCGTCTTGCTGTAGTAATCCAGTCCCCGCACCAGGCAGGGATTGATCGTATAGGCAACACCGGCGGCATCCAACAGGGCACACAGCTCGGTAAAATGCTGGCGCGACTCCTCATCCAGATGATCACTGAGCTTGGGCGCTGCGGCAATCAGTTCTTGCATCGCCGGGTTCTTGCTATCCAGCACTCGCAATGGATTGCTTTCCAGACGGCGCTGGCTGTCTTCATCCAGCTGCGCATGGTGTACACGCAAATAATCGACCAGAATGGCCCGATAGGCGGCGCGCGCCTCGGACGAACCCAGCGAGTTCAGTTGCAGCTGGACCGCATCGGCCAGTCCCAGCTGTTTCCACAGACGCGCCGTCATCAGGATCAACTCGGCATCGATATCCGGCCCGGTCAGGCCAAATGTTTCGACGCCGATCTGATGAAACTGGCGATAACGTCCCTTCTGTGGACGCTCGTGGCGAAACATCGGACCGCTATACCAGAGGCGCTGGGTCTGGTTGTACAGCAGGCCGTTCTGGATCCCGGCACGCACGCAACCGGCGGTGCCCTCTGGGCGCAGGGTCAGCATGTCGCCATTGCGATCGGCAAAGGTATACATCTCCTTCTCGACGATGTCGGTGACCTCGCCGATGGATCGCTTGAACAGCTCGGTGGCCTCGACGATCGGCATACGGATCTCCTGATAGCCATAGGCATCAAAGAGCTTGCGCACGGTGTCTTCCAGAAAACGCCAGCGCGGTGTCACATCGGGCAGGATGTCGTTCATCCCGCGCACGGCCTGAATATGCTTGCTCAAACCTTGTACCTCATCAAAAAACAATTTTTACCGCAGACGACTACATGGATGTAGTCGGTTGGCGATGTCTGGAACATATCGCCCAGGCGCAGAGACGCAGAGGTACTGAAATAATTGCGAACGAGGCAAGTAAGTACTCTGTACTTGCCGGATGTTACAAAGGCCTTACACATTAGTGCGGCCATTATAGGGTTTTCTCTGCGCCTTTGCGCCTTTGCGCCTCTGCGGTGATTATTAATGGTTTTCCTTGCGCCGGGCGATCTCGGCGCGGATGTTCTTTTCCAGTTCGTCCACCAGGTTGCTGTTGTCGACCTTGTAGTCCGGTTTGCCACCCCGGTAGATCAAATTGGGCTGGCCGCCGGTCAGGCCGATGTCGGCCTCGCGGGCCTCGCCGGGGCCATTGACCACACAGCCGATCACTGCCACATCCAGCGGTTCGAGGATGTCTTCGAGGCGCTCTTCCAGGGCATTGACGGTGGCAATTACATCAAAGTTCTGGCGCGAGCAGGACGGGCAGGCGATGAGATTGATCCCCTTGCTGCGCAGGTGCAGGCTTTTCAAAATATCAAAACCAACCTTGATCTCCTGAACCGGATCGGCAGCCAGTGACACTCGCACCGTATCGCCGATACCCTCGGCCAACAACATCCCCAGACCAATCGCCGACTTCACCGTGCCGGAGCGAAAACCACCGGCCTCAGTGATCCCCAGATGCAGCGGTTGCTCGATCTGCCCGGCCAGTTGCCGATAGGCGGCCACGGTCATAAACACATCGGAGGCCTTGAGACTGACCTTGAAATCCTGATAGTCCAGCTTGTCGAGGATCTCGATGTGGCGCAGCGCCGATTCCACTAGCGCCTCGGAGGTGGGCTCGCCGTATTTCTTTTGCAGGTCCTTCTCCAGCGATCCGGCATTCACCCCGATGCGAATCGGTACGCCGCGATCACGAGCCGCATCCACCAGGGTGCGCACCCGATCTTCCTTGCCGATGTTGCCCGGATTGATGCGCAGGCAATCCACCCCCAGCTCCAGCACCCGCAGTGCAATCCGATGGTCAAAATGGATATCCGAGACCAGCGGCACATTGACCTGCTGGCGGATCTTACCAAAGGCCTCGGCCGCATCCATGCTCGGCACCGAGACCCGCACGATGTCGGCACCGGCCTGCTCCAGGGCGCGGATCTGCGCCACCGTGGCGGCCACATCGGTGGTCTCGGTATTGGTCATGCTCTGCACCGAGATCGGCGCATCACCACCGATGGCGACCTTACCTACCATGATCTGACGCGATTTGCGCCGGGTAATCGGACTGACGTGTTGCATACTGTTTACCTGGATACGGGACGATTATGTTCAGGACCACCGAGCCGAAAGCGGGCCACGTCGCGACGCTGGAAGGGGCTATGGTCGAAGAGTTCGTCGTTGAAATACACATCCACCCCGGGCGCATAGCCCAGGAAGATGCTGAATGGCGCCTTGCCCTGCAGGCTGAGCGTTTGCCCAGCCTGGATCAGTCCATAGGCGAGCTGTGTGCCGTCACTGTCGCTGATCTCGGTCCAGCTATCGGCCTGATAACGCAATTCAATCTCCGCCTCCAGACGTGGCGGTTCGGAATGGACTACCGTCGGCGGTGGCGCTGCCGACGGCTCGTCGACCATGACCGCTTCATCCGCAATCAATGGCGTTTCATCAGCGGCGGCATCCGTCGGCACAACAGGCGCATCGCTCGGTTCAGTAGGCACTGGGGCGGCAGAAAAATCGACCAGCCCCGTTTGCGGCGGCGTTCGTTCGAAGAGCAAGGCATCACCATTGACCATCCACCAATAGGCAGTTGAGCCTAGCAGCAGGATCACGATCAAGGCGGTAATAAAACGCACCGGCAGATCACGGCTACTGGGCTGGGAGGCCGTGGCAACCGAGGGCATCAGTTTCGGTTCCTTGGCAATACGGGTGGGGAAATTCAGCTCGGATTCGGGAATATTCAGCAGCCGTGCGTAGGCACGTAGATAACCTGTCACAAAGGTCGCCGCAGGAAGACCCGTGTAGTCATCCTCTTCCAGCGCAGTAATCACCTTGACCGAAAGGCGCAGATTAGAGGCCACATCATGCAGGGACAGCCCCTGTTGTTCACGGGTATGGCGCAGCCGATGCCCCGGCAAGCTTGCCGTCTGGGCTAGCTCGCTGTGCTCTGTCTGTTGCTGGTCGTGTGGTGTTTCGCTCATTGCCCTTCCCTGCTAGCGGGATTCAAGATAAAGACGGGTTTCTTCGGCATCCGGAAAATTCCGCCTCAGATTCAAACCATAACTGGCCAGGGCATTGCGATCACCCAACATCCGCTCGGTACGTACCCCCAGCCACAGGGACTCGGGGGTATGCGCAGCCACATCACGATAACGCTGCAAATAGGCACGGCTAGAGAGATAGTTTTCCTGGGCAAAACTGATCCGCGCCATCCCCAACAGCGCCTGCGGGGCGCGTGGATTGCGATTCAGCGCTTGACGCAGATAGGCTTCCGCTTTGGCATAGTCGCCCTTGTCCTCCATACACAGACCCAGGTTTTCGTATACCTGATCAGGGAAGGGATAGACCGGGTTTTCCAAGACCTTCAGGAACTGCGCCTCACCCTCGTCATAACGCCCCCGACTACACAGAAATCCACCATAATTATTGTGCAGGGTGGCGTCCGGTTCCTTGAGATGACGCACCGCCAGGGCAAAATGCCGATCCGCATCGCTCATCCGATCCAGGCGGCGATACAACTCGGCGGTGTAGTGATGCGCCGATGAGTGGCGGGAATCAAACTCCAGCGCACGCTGCAGTTTTTCCATGGCCAACTGGTTATCGCCCTGCAGCATATAACGCAGACCCAGTTCGGCATTGGCATCAGCAGCCTGGGCCTTGTCCACACCACGCATGTCCGGACTGCTGGCACAACCGGCCAGACCAAACACCATAACAACAAGCAAGATGAGAGGCAGTTTCATGAGGCGATCTTCTCCTCCTTGATGAGAAAACGTTCACTGCGACGGGTGCGATCCTCTACCTTGCCGGCCAGCTGACCACAGGCGGCGGCAATATCATCGCCACGGGTCTTGCGTGTCACGGTAATGATCCCGGCCTGCATCACCACCTCGCGAAAAGCGTTAATGGTTTCCAGGCTGGAACACTGATAGGGCGATCCGGGGAAGGGATTGAAGGGGATCAGATTCAGTTTGGCGGGTACTGTGCGCAACACCTTTACCAGTTCACGGGCATGGGCCTCGCTATCATTGACCCCGGCCAGCATCACATACTCGAAGGTCACCCGACGACGCGCCTTGCCGGCCACATAACGCTTGCAGGCAGCCATCAGTTCGCGGATCGGGTATTTCTTGTTGATCGGCACCAGTTGGTCACGCAGCGCATCATTGGGGGCATGCAGAGATACCGCCAGGCTCACATCGCTCTGCTCACGCAGCGCATCGATGCCCGGCACTACCCCGGCGGTGCTGAGGGTGACCCGGCGCTTGGAAATGCCAAAGGCCAAATCCTCCTGCATCAGGTCCATCGCCTTGATCACATTATCCAGGTTCAGCAAGGGCTCACCCATGCCCATCATCACCACATTGGTGATCACATGCTCGCCCCGATTCTCGGGCAGCCCGATCAACTTGGTCGCCAGCATCACCTGACCAACGATCTCGCCAGCGCTGAGATTACGATTAAAGCCCTGCCGGGCGGTGGAGCAGAAACTGCAGGCCAGCGTGCAACCCACCTGGGAGGAGACACACAGGGTCTTGCGCCCCTCCTCCGGGATGTAGACCATCTCGATATGATTGGTATCGTCCACCTTCAGCAACCATTTGATGGTGCCATCGCTGGAAGGCATGGTCTGCGCCACCTCGGGCAGACGCAGCTCGGCCACTTCGGCCAGGCGTGCGCGCAGCGCCTTGCTCAGATTGCTCATCTGCTCAAAGTTATCGGCACCTTCCTGGTACATCCACTTCATCACCTGAGAAGCGCGAAAGGCCTTCTCCCCCAAACTGGTGAAGAAGGCCTCCATATCTTCCCGGGTCAGGCCATACAGATTTATTCTGGCAGACTCAGTCATGGTTTACCCATTGGCTAGCAAACACCCGCCTTAGCGGGTGCGGGGGCACAACTCCTCAGGCTTGAAGAAGAAGGCGATTTCACGGGCGGCGGTGTCGGTGGCATCGGAGCCGTGTACGGCATTTTCGTCGATCGAGCTGGCAAAATCGGCGCGAATGGTACCAGGGGCAGCATCCTTGGGATTGGTGGCGCCCATCACTTCACGGTTCATGGCCACCGCGTTCTCCCCTTCCAGCACCTGCACCATTACCGGGCCGGAGGTCATGAAGGCGACCAGGTCATTGTAGAACGGACGCTCCTTGTGCACCTCGTAGAAAGCGCCGGCCTGCTCCTTGCTCAGGTGCATCATGCGCGCGGCAACAATCTTCAGGCCCGCCTTTTCAAAACGGCTATAGATCTCGCCAATCACATTCTTGGCAACGGCATCGGGCTTGATAATGGAAATGGTGCGTTCAATGGCCATCTGGCTCTCCGTAAAGCTGTATAGGTTGATTCGGGGTCACTCAAGGGCTGCGATTATACGCAGGCTTGGGCGGCCATACCAGTGATACCGCAGTGGTTCGGGGAGATAAGACCGTGACAGGCGGCTAAAATTCCCGTAACTACTCCCCCCCACCCTCCGTGGCGCATAAAACCGAAAAGCGATGATCTCGCCAAGGCGCCAAGCACGCCAAGA
>JACUTZ010000216.1 GCA_014859545.1 Gammaproteobacteria bacterium | reverse complement strand
GGCAGGCTAATCGCCTCCGCGTAGTAGCGTTCAGCCTCCGGAAAATCATCGGGCCTGAAACCCATGCGCTGGTAATAGGGTTGGGTATGCACGGGAATATAGTGCAGGTTGACGCCGATCCCCTGTTCCCGCAGGGCTTCAAAAACCTCTCGATGACTGCGGTCGATCTGTTCCAGATTCAGGCGAATGACATAGAGATGAAGACCGGAGTAGCTATCCGGGTGTTGCCATGGGATTGTCACGGGCAGACTGGCAAACTGTTCGTTATAGCGCCGTGCCAATTCATGACGACGACTTACATAGGCATCTAGCCTGGACATCTGGCTGACGCCGAGTGCGGCTTGTAATTCGGTCATTCGATAGTTATAGCCAAGCTCTATCTGCTGGTAATACCAGCCTCCATCTGGCTCGTGCGTCATCTTTTCTGGTTCGCGCGTGATCCCATGACTTCTCAGTAAGGCCATTTGTTCGGCAAGGCCATCGTCATTGGTGAGTGCCATGCCGCCTTCACCGGTGGTGATGATCTTTACCGGATGAAAGCTGAATACGGTGATATCGCTATAGCGGCAGTTACCGACCGGCTCGTTCTTGTAGCGGGCACCGATGGCATGGGAGGCATCTTCAATGATCCTGAAGCCATATCGCTGCCCCAGGGCATGGATCTTCTCCATCTCACAGGGCTGGCCGCAAAGATGTACGGCGACCAATACCTTTGGCAGGCTTCCAAGTTTCTCGGCCTGAACAAGTTTCTGCTCCAGCGCGTCAACGGAGAGATTGTAGGTTCTTGGATCGATATCGACGAAATCGACCTTTGCGCCACAATACAGCCCGCAATTGGCCGAGGCTACGAAGGTGATGGGCGAGGTCCACAGGGTATCACCAGGGCCCAAGCCCAGTGCCAGGCAGGCCAGATGCAGTGCAGAGGTGGCACTGTTTACGGCCACGGCATGTCTGGCCCCACAATACCCAGCGACGGATTGCTCAAACCTGGGCACGACAGGACCCTGGGTGAGGAAATCGGACCGCAGTACCTCGACGACTGCGTCGATATCCTCCTGGGTGATGTCTTGTTTGCCGTAAGGGATCATTGTTTATATCTTGCCAATTTTCTCAGCGTTCTCATCAATCCACTGGCGTAACTCGGCCTGTGTCATCCACTCGGTGTTGTTGTCACTGGTGTAGCTGAAACCTTCCTCAACCTTCTTGCCATCCTTGATACGCAAGCCACAGGTATTCCAATTGTGAATTGCAGGTAGGATCTTGAAGTGTTCGGGATATTCATAGGTGTAGTAGGAATCTTCTTCACTAATCATTTGTTCGTGAAGTTTTTCACCGGGGCGGATCCCGACGACTTCCTGCCTAGCATCTGCAGCGATGCTTGTCGCCACATCGGTAACCTTCATTGAGGGGATCTTCTTGACGTAGACCTCACCGCCTTCCATGTCTTCGAAGGCATGCCATACCAGCTCGACGCCCTGTTCCAGGGAGATCATGAAACGCGTCATTCTCGGATCGGTGATCGGCAGAACCCCCTTGTCCTTGATCGACAAAAAGAACGGGATGACCGAGCCACGTGAACCCATCACATTGCCGTATCTGACCACGGCGAAGCGTGTGTCCTGTCCACCAGCATAGGAGTTGCCTGCCACGAACAATTTATCTGAGGCAAGCTTGGTTGCGCCGTACAGGTTGGCTGGGCTGCTTGCCTTGTCGGTAGACAGTGCCACGACGCGCTTTACCTTCTTGTCGATGCAGGCATCGATCAGATTCATCGCGCCATTGATGTTGGTCTTTACACATTCAAAAGGGTTGTACTCTGCGGTAGGCACGATCTTGGTAGCCGCCGCATGCACCACATAATCAACACCATCCAGGGCACGATAGAGACGATCCCGATCGCGTACATCACCGATAAAGAACCGCACCCGTGGATCGGCTTCGAACAGCTTGGCCATCTCCCATTGCTTCATTTCGTCACGGGAGAAGATGATGATCTTCTTCGGGTTGTATTTTTCCAGCGTCATCGGAACAAAGGTATGCCCGAAGGAGCCGGTGCCGCCGGTTATCAGGATCGTCGATTCACTTAACATTCAGTACATCCCCTATCAAGGTCTTTCATCTTTGTATACTACGCAACCCCGGCATGCCACTACTGGGCAGGCGTTTGTCTTGCGTCCTCTGCCGTGCGTACATTCTCTCGCAAATGCTGCGGATTGATCGTTCCCACAATCACACTACT
>JACUTZ010000215.1 GCA_014859545.1 Gammaproteobacteria bacterium | reverse complement strand
TAGGGGCTAGGGGCTAGGGGCTAGGGGCTAGGGGCTAGGGGCTAGGGGCAAGGAAAAGCGTAAATCAAAACCAGGCTCGCGCTGGCGACTACATGGATGTAGTCGGTTGGCGATGTCTGGAACATATCGCCCAGACGCTGAGGCGCGAAGGCATGAGTGCTGAGTGCTGAGTGCTGAATAGGAGCACCTGTGCCACGTAATGATCCCCTCTCGCTGGGCTAGGGGAACAATCAACCACATGCACAGGTATGTCTCTTCAAATATTGACCCATAATTTAAGGCTCGTTTAATGAAAATTGCCATTCTTTCGCGCAATCGAAAATTGTATTCCACCGAACGCCTGGTGTCGGCGGCGCTTGAGCGCGGCCATGAGGTACGGGTGCTGGATACCTTGAAGTGTTACATGGATATCGCGACGGCCAAGCCCGGTATTTACTATCGGGGTGAGCGTCTGGAACACTATGATGCGGTGATCCCGCGCATTGGTGCCTCGATCACCGCCTATGGTATGGCGGTGTTGCGCCAATTTGAGATGATGGGCAGCTTCCCGTTGAATGAATCGGTGGCGATCGGCCGTTCGCGTGACAAGCTGCGTTCGCTGCAATTGCTGTCGCGCAAGGGGATCGGCCTGCCGCTGACCAGTTTTGCCCATCACGTGGAAAACACCAAGGAGTTGATCCAGTTGGTCGGTGGCGCGCCGCTGGTAGTGAAACTACTGGAAGGGACCCAGGGCAAGGGGGTGGTGCTGGCCGAGACGGTGAAGGCGGCGGAGAGTGTGATCGATGCCTTCCGTGAGCTGGGGG
The DNA here is from genome assembly GCA_014859545.1 of Gammaproteobacteria bacterium. Lineage (GTDB taxonomy): Bacteria > Pseudomonadota > Gammaproteobacteria > Thiohalomonadales > Thiohalomonadaceae > SLDE01. The sequence goes on along the minus strand of JACUTZ010000215.1, from coordinate 1,443 downwards.
CGAACTTCCTGGTGCAGGCCTTCATCAAGGAGGCCAATGGCAGTGATGTGCGCTGTCTGGTGGTGGGCAACAAGGTGGTGGCGGCAATGGAGCGCAAGGCAAAGGAGGGGGAGTTCCGTTCCAATCTGCACCGGGGTGGCACCGCGAGTATTACCCGCCTGACGCCGCAGGAGCGCGCCACCGCGGTGCGTGCCGCCAAGACCATGGGGCTGAGTGTGGCCGGGGTGGATTTGCTGCGTTCGGCCAATGGGCCACTGGTGATGGAGGTGAATTCCTCGCCGGGGCTGGAGGGGATCGAGACCTCTACCGGCAAGGATGTGGCCAGCATGATCATCAAATACATTGAGGAAAACGCCAAGCCGCATAAAACACGTACCAAGGGCAAGGGCTGAACCTGTGCGACGTGCCATCTGTATCAACGGGGTCGAGATCGCAGCGGGAAAACGTCTGACCGTCGATATGCCGGTGGCCAAACTGTATACCCATACCAGTCTGGCGATGCCGGTGCATGTGGTGAATGGTCGTCAGGATGGGCCGCGACTGTTTATTTCCGGGGCCATCCATGGCGATGAACTGAATGGGGTGGAGATCATCCGCCGCCTGTTGAAACTGCCGGTACTCAAACGCCTGCGTGGCGCGTTGATCGCGATCCCGATCGTGAATGTGCATGGCTTCCTGGAGCGCTCCCGCTATCTGCCGGACCGGCGCGATCTCAATCGCAGCTTTCCCGGTCATGAGAGCGGTTCGCTGGCCTCGCGGGTATCCCATCTGTTCATGGAAGAGATCGTTGCCAAGTGTACCCATGGGATCGACCTGCACACCGGCGGGCTGCACCGTGACAACCTGCCACAGGTACGCGCCAACCTGGATGATCCGGAAACCCTCAAGCTGGCCGAGGCCTTTGGCGCGCCGGTGTTGATCAATGCCAACCTGCGCGATGGCTCGCTGCGCCAGGCTGCGGCAGAGCAGGGCATGCCGATGCTGTTGTATGAGGCTGGCGAGGCACTGCGTTTTGATGAGCTGTCGATCCGCGCCGGGGTGAACGGGATTGTGGAGGTAATGCGGGTGCTGGGCATGCTGCCGCCCTCGCGCAAAAAACGCCAATGTCTGGTACCGGTGGTGGCCCGCGCCAGTGCCTGGGTGCGCGCACCGGAAAGCGGCATCCTGCGTGCGATGGTTAGCCTGGGTACCCAGGTGGAAAAGAACACCTTGCTGGGCGTGGTGGCCGATCCCTTTGGCGAGCAGGAACTGGAGGTGCGCTCACCCTATAAGGGGATCATCGTTGGACGCACCAATCTGCCGCTGGTGCACGAGGGCGAGGCGCTGTTTCATATTGCCCGTTTCCAGAAGCTGGATGCAGCAACCGCCTCGGTGGAAGAATTTACGGTGAATTTTGATCCGGATATGGAGTACCCGCCTACCCCGGACGGGCCGATTGTTTGA
>JACUTZ010000062.1 GCA_014859545.1 Gammaproteobacteria bacterium | reverse complement strand
GCGGGGCAGCCCCCCGCATCCAATAAGCCGTCGCGGTAGCGACACAAATACTATCCCAAGTGTGATTATCACACTAATCTGCGAAGAACCTTAACTTAGCACCCCTTCCGCAACCAGTCGCTGCAAACTCAACGCCAGCCAATCCTTGTCCAGTGGCTTACCCTCCCGGGCGGTATTGAGGCTTGTCAGTAGTGCCTCCCGATCCCGGGTGCCATCCAGTAGTGCGATCAGCTGCATTTCATCACGGCCCAGACGAAGCGTGCGGTGATGACGGCCGGTGAGCTGTCCCAGCGGGGCCTCGACGCGGGCGTGAGGACAGACAGCCGGGGTGCTGAGATTTACGCTCGGCATGGCCTCAGGCTCGGGACTGGCACCGATATGTTGGTGGGCGTAGAGCATGAACAGCTCACCAAACAGATGTTCAGGCTGTGCGGCAAAGCGTGGATCGCCTTGCTGCATGAGCAGATGCTGGGCCTGGGCCTCCAGCTCGGGATAGGCCAGCGCGGCGGGCTGGGCACGGGCCAGCAGACTGAGCGCTACTTTGCTCAGTGGGTGGCTGACCGGATGCTGCTGGCCATGGGTGTCGGTAAAGGGCTGCGGCTTGGCCTTGCGCAGGTCAAGTTTGCGTGGTGGCTGCAGTGTGGAGAACAGAGCCAGTCGGGCAAAGGCCTCCGGACTGGGTTCATCCAGACTGGGTAGTTCGCTGCGACACAGCAGGCTTTGGCGAAAATTGCGGTTGACCAGAAAATCATAGCGCTGCTGTCGTTCCAGCGGGCTATCGCCGTCCTCGACCATCTCGGCGGCATGCTCACCCAGGGTGGCGGCAAACAGGGTATGCAGACGGGCATCACCAAAGGGCTTGAGGCCATGTCCGGCGGCATCGGCGACAAACTGGCGGTAGAGAAAGGGCTGATTGGTCTCGGCCAGGTACTCATGGTAGAGGTAGCTGGGATGGGTGCTGCGAATGTGCCCGATCTCGTGGCGCAGGTACTCGCTGTGCAGGGCGTCGATGTCGCCCAGGCCCTGCTCGAAGCGGTTGAGGAAGTGATGGGCCGCGGCCAGGCGCGCCGCCGGTGCGCTTTGCCTGTCCACACTGTGTAGCAGGCTATCGCGCAGCATCCCGCGCATGCGCCAGCCGGGCAAGGTGTTATAGCTGATGTAGGCGATGCCCTGTGGACTGAGGTGTTGCTGGCAGAGGCGCAGGATGGCACTGCGCACCGCCTCGGGTACCCAGGAGTAGACGCCATGGGCAATGATGTAGTCGAATGGCCCCTCTGGCTGGTAGTCGAGGATATCGCCTGTTTGCAGTTGGATATTGGTCAGACCAGTTTGTGCGATCCGTTGCTGGCCCTCGTGGATCTGCACTGCGGAAAGATCGATGCCGACAAATTGGCTACCGGGCAGCTGCCAGGCCATTGGGATCAGATTCCCCCCGCTGGCACAGGCCAATTCCAGCACGCGGCATTGCTGCGGATTGGCGCTCTCGATGCCGCTGAGTCGGGCCAGTGCGGCGAGTGCCTGCGGATGGGTTTCCGGTATGGCATGGCTTTGGTAAGGAATATCGTCGTAGCTGTCCACGCCTGCTCCGCTTATTCCACGTTTTCCAGCATCGCGCTGATAATATCGCTCATGGTGATGATGCCCACCAGTTCCTTGCCTTCCAGCACCACCACTCGCTGGATCGACTGCTGGATCATCAGGCGCGCCGCGTATTTGACCTCCATGTCGCCATAGACCGTGATCACCGGCTTGCTGCAGACATCGTAGACATTGGCCAGATCGATGTCCCCTTCGTCGGCGACGATGGTCTTGATGATTGAGGTATAGGTGATGATGCCGTAGGCGTCATGGGGGTGGGTCTTTTCGACGATCAGTGATTTGACCCGACTGCGGCGCATTTCCTTCATCGCCTCACGGATCGTCGCCAGGGGCGAGATGGTCGCCACATTGGTGATCATCAGGTCCTTGACCAGGGTGGGGGGAGTATTAGATGTCATTTTTTAAGGTCTCCTGAAAGCGATTGATCTGTCCGATGTCGATCCCGGCGATGTGTTCCAGCGGGATGGTGAAGACCACCCCCTTGGCATGGTTGGCCAGGTCCAATTTCTTGCTGATGGCCTTCATCACCGCCAGCGCAAGTTTTTTCTCCAGCACGAACAACAGCACCGACTGGCTGCCCTCGTAGGTCAGGCCGAAGAAGGTCTTTTTGGCCTCGGCACCGAGGCCCCGGCCATTGAGGATGGTCACCCCGCCGGCACCGGTTTGCTTGGCGATATCGATGGCCTTGTCTTCCAGCTCATCTGGCAGGATGGCGATGAGTACGGCAAATTTCATGGCTTGCCTCCCTTGCTAGGCTTGGTTTGATAACGGTTATAGATCTCCACGCTAATCGCATACAGCATTACCGTGACGATGGGAAAGATTGAGGCAAAGGCGATCAGGCCGAAGCCGTCGATCAACACATTGCGCCCCTCGATGTGGGTGGCCAGGCCGATCCCCAGTGCGGTGACCAGCGGCACGGTGACCTCGGAGGTGGTTACTCCGCCCAGGTCAAAGGCCAGTGCCACGATGTATTTGGGGGCCAGCCAGGTCAGCAGGATCACCAGGGTGTAGCCGCCCATGATGTAATAGTGAATGGGGTCGCCGGCGATGATGCGATGCACCCCGATGGTGATGCCGATGGCCACCCCGATGGCCACCAGGATGCGGATCATAGTGCCGCTGAGGCGGCCATTGGCGGCCTCCTCGGCCTTTTGCCCGATGGCGATCAGTGCCGGTTCGGCCATGGTAGTGGCAAAGCCGATGCAACAGGCAAACAGGTACAGGAACAGCACCTGATCCAGCTGGATCAGCTGTTCGGCCATGCTGCGACCGATGGGGAACAGGCCCATCTTCAGCCCCAGCACAAAGGCGTACAGGCCAAAGATCACCAGCACAAAGCCGAATATCACCTTGGGCAGATGGGCGATGGGGCGACGGATGACGGCGTATTGAAACAACAGCACGGTGAGGATGATCGGCAACACATCGCGGAACATCACCAGCAGATCGCGCAACATATTGCCCAGTAGTGCCGCGGCGCTCAGGGCCACCGGCTCGAGCTCCGCCATCTCCTTGACCATTTGCGTGGCCTGGGCGGCAGCCTCGGGTGCCTCGCCGAAGCTGTATACCAGGATCCCATAGATCTGCACGGTGATCATCGGCACCATTACCGCCAGGGCGACCAGACCAAACCCATCGGTGAGCGGATTGCGGCCACGGATCGAGGCGGCCAGACCCAGCCCCAGCGCCGCGACCAGCGGCACAGTGACGATGTTGGTGGTCACCCCACCCGAGTCATAGGCTAGTCCGACGATCTCCTCCGGGGCAAAGAAGGTCACCATGACTACCACCATGTAGCCGATGATCATGTACCAGTGCAGCGAATGGCCAAAGAGGATGCGCAATACCCCCAGTGCCACCACCGCACCCACCGACAGCGCAACAATCAGGCGCAGGGTAAGGGCATTGACCCGCCCGCCGCTGATTATCTCGGCCTGGGCCGCCACCGCGATCAGCGCCGGCTCGGCGATCACCGCAGCAAAACCCATCGCAAAGCCAAAGCTGAGCAGGATTGGGATCGAGCCGCGGCGGGCAAAGGCATTGGACAGGCTCTTACCGATCGGGAAGACCCCCATCTCCAGACCTTGCAGGAACAGCGCCACCCCCAGCACCACCACCAGCAGACCGATGCTGATCGCCACCAGGCCGTCGGGAACCTGGCGAATGATCAGGGCCTGGAAGACCGCCACCACGATGATGATCGGCAGCAGGTTGCGAAAGGCGTGGATCAGGGTATGCCAAAAGGCCTGTAGCTGATGCAAGGGCTTATCTGTCCGAGGTAGTCAGGTTGTGGTGTTTGCGGCTAGGGCTCGATTCTAAGCGAGTAAAGCCTATCACAGCTGATGTGACAGAAACCACGTTGGTGGTGATACGGACTTTGTGTAACAGGGTGTCCGCATACGCCTGCCTGGATACGAACTTCATGTAAGTGTGCGCTCACCCTGCCTGGTGTAATACAGCACTTTCAAAAAGTATATAAGAGGTTTATAATGCGCGTTTAACCTCGCACTCACCCCTGGGGCCTGTACCGGGGGAATCACCGCACAAGGCAGATATTATGCTCCGCAACAACAAGTGGCTGTTACGGTTATTTCCCTTCATGGCCTGGTTTCCGATTACTGGCACAGCCTTGCGTGGAGAGGTGCTGGCCGGGGTTATCGGCGCTTTGGTGTTGGTGCCCAAGGCCATGGCCTATGCCCAGTTGGCCGGCCTGCCGGTTTATTTCGGCCTGTATACCGCCTTTGTACCCGCCATCCTTGGTGCGCTATGGGGTTCTTCCCGCCAGTTGGCCACCGGTCCGGTGGCCATTGTCTCGCTAATGACGGCGGCAGCGGTCGCGCCGCTGGCGGTGCCGATGAGCGAGGAGTTTGTCGGCCTGGTGTTGTTGCTGACCCTGATGGTCGGGGTGATCCAGTTCAGCCTGGGGGCGCTCAAGCTGGGCACTATCGTCAATTTTGTCTCCCATCCGGTGATCCTGGGCTTCATGACCGCAGCGGCGATCATCATCGCACTGTCCCAGTTGAACATGCTGCTGGGGATCCCCAAGGGTCGTAGCGATTCTTTCCTCGGTGATATCTGGGAGATGACGGGTTATCTGTCGCAAATCCATTGGCCCACCCTGGCAATGTCCGTATTTGCACTGGTGATGATGTTGGGTTTCCAGCGCATCAAGGCCTTGAAAAAACTCAGTGTGTTGCTGGCGGTGGTGATTACCATTCTGGTCAGTGTGGCCCTGAACTATGAACACAAGGACAGAGCCAGCCTTGAGCAGGTGGCGGAGCCGACGGTACGCGCCCTGTTGGTGGACTTTGCCCAGAGCAAGGATCGCATTAACGAACTGATGGCCCAGTCTACCCTGTTGGCGACCGAACTGCGGGCCCTGCGCAGGGATGGCGAAGCACGGGCGATTACCGATTTGAATCATCGCATCAACCTGCTGGAGTTGGATGTGGCCGAGCTGGAGGAGGCCAACCGTCACCGTCTGCATGAGATCCGTTTGTTGCAACTGGTGCGGGTGGTGGACGAGCAGGGCGAGACCGTGGCGCTATACCCCTTCAAGCAGCGTCCAGAGGGCTTGCAGACCGATGGTCTGAACTGGAAGGTCAAGGGCGTGGACAGCCAGGGTCTGAATCTGACTGGCGGTGGTGATGTGGTGGGCAGCATCCCTTCCGGGCTGCCTTCGTTCCGTATCCCGCCGTTGAGCCTGGACATGATCATGGCACTGCTGTCGGCGGCGGTGATCATTGCGCTGGTGGCCTTTATGGAATCCATCTCCATGGCCAAGGCGATGGCCTCCAAGACCAAACAGAAGATCGACCCGAATCAGGAATTGATCGGACAGGGTATGGCCAATATTGGTGGCTCCTTCTTCCAGGCCTACCCGGCCACCGGCTCCTTTACCGGCTCGGCGATCAATCTGCAGGCCGGGGCACAAACTGGTTTTGCGATGGTGGCCAACGGCCTGTTCGTGGTGCTGACCCTGTTGCTCCTGACCCCCTATCTCTACTACCTGCCCAAGGCCACCTTGGCGGTGATCATCCTGTTGGCGGTGACCAGTCTGTTCCAGATCAAGGCGCTCAGGCATACCTGGAAGGCCAGCCGTACCGATGGCATGGTTGCCTTCATCACCTTTGCGGTGACCCTGCTGGCGGCACCACATCTGGACAGGGGGATCATCGTCGGCGCAGGTCTGGCGATCTTGCTGCACCTGTATCGCACCATGAAGCCACGGGTGGCGCAGCTGGGCCGCTACAAGGATGGCACCCTGCGCGACGTCAAGGTGAATCCGGAACTGCCGACCAGTCCGCACATCATTGCGATGCGCTTTGACGGCTCCTTGTACTTCGCCAATGTTTCCTACTTTGAGGACTGTGTGCTGGAAATGGTTGCCAACAAGCCCGACGCCAAGTACCTGCTGGTGGTCGGCGATGCGATCAATATGATCGATGCCTCCGGCGAGGAGGTTTTGCATCATGTGGTGGAAAACCTCCGCGAGGCGGGGATCGAAGTGGTATTGTCCGGCTTCAAAAAGCAAATCCTCGATGTGATGCGTGCCACCGGCCTGTTCGAAAAAATGGGTACGCACAATATCTTCGCCACGGAAAACCAGGCCCTGGAGGATATCTATGAGCGGCTGGGTGAAGACGCCGCCGATGACCTGTTCTGCCGGGTGCCGGTACGCGGCTAGTCCGCTTGCGCCGGTTTCCTGCTGGGCGTAGAATACGCGGTCCTTTGTTCCCTGATACCGGGGGCGGGGGTTGAATGATTGTTTCTCCTTGCTCCGGATATTGGATCCGGGGCTGCCTAAACCGAAAGGAGCTTTTGATGAAGCACTATGAAATCGTGTTTCTGGTTCATCCTGACCAGAGCGAACAAGTCCCTGCCATGATCGAGCGTTACCGCTCGACCATCGAATCCGCCGAAGGCAAGATCCACCGTCTGGAAGACTGGGGTCGTCGTCAGCTGGCCTATCCGATCAACAAGATCCACAAGGCACATTATGTGCTGATGAATGTGGAATGTGCTGCGGATACCATGGCCGAGCTGGAATCTGCCTTCCGTTTCAATGATGCGGTAATCCGTAACCTGATCCTCACCGTCAAGGAAGCCATCACCGAGCCTTCTCCGCTGGTGCGCAGCAAGGACGAGCGCAGTGATGAGCGCGCCAGCAATGATGATGATGCTGACAGCGATAGCGCTGATGCGGGTACCGAAGAGGCCGCTGCCGAGTAAATCCCTGTGCAGGATAACTGCCTGATGCTTGCGGGTGTGGTGGGTAATATGCCGCAACTTCGTCATAGCCCGGCAGGTATTCCGGTATTGCGCTTTAGCCTGCTGCACACCTCGCGCCAACAGGAGGCAGGGATGCAGCGTCAGGTCGTCTGTCAGATCGGTGTCATCGCAAGCGGTGATTCCCTGATACAGACGGCGCAGCCCCTGGCAGCAGGTGATGGGATAAGGGTGAGCGGTTTTTTGGCCCGCGCCAATAATCGTGACGGTGAATACCGCCTTATCCTGCATGCGGACACAATTGAGCGTCTGTGACGCACTATTATTTGATTCAGGAGACCAGAAATGTCCCGTTTTTTCCGTCGTAAGAAGTTTTGTCGTTTTACCGCTGATGGCGTGAAGGAGATCGACTACAAGGATCTCAACACGCTGAAGAACTATGTGACCGAGTCCGGCAAGATCGTTCCCAGTCGGATTACCGGCACCAAGGCCAAGTACCAGCGTCAGCTGGCCACGGCGATTAAGCGTGCCCGCTACCTGGCGCTGATGCCCTATAGCGATTCCCACCAATAATCCGCCACTGACTGGCCTGGACGGATGCGTTTTCTCGCCAGCTACGTGACCACTGGGCGTTGGCAGGCGGTGCTGGTCACTGCGGTCACCGCGCTGTTGACGCCACTGCTGCCCTTTCTGAGCTTGTTTAGTGGTGGAGTGGTTTCGCTGATTACCCTCAAGGTCGGGCCGCTGCAGGCCCTGCAATTGATGGGACTGGCGATGCTGGCCGTGATGCTGTTATCGGTGTTTTTGCCGAGTGGCGCGGTGCTGGGGCTGGTCATCCTGGTGATGGTGTGGCTGCCGGTATGGGGCCTGTCGGTGAACCTGCGCCGCAATGCCGATCAGGGGCGCAGTGTGTTGCTGGCCAGCCTGTTCGGGGCGATGCTGGTGGTGGTGTTCCATCTGAGTCTGGATAGCCCTGGCCAGTGGTGGGAACCCTTCCTGCTGGAGTATTTTGCACCAGTAATGGAACAGCTTGATCAGGCCGAACGCACACAGTTTGCGCAAAGTTTGGGGCAGATTGCCACGGTACTAACCGGCTTGATCGCCACCGCCCTGGCGGTGAGTCTGCTGCTCAGCCTAATGCTGGGACGCTGGTGGCAGGCGATGCTGGTCAACCCGGGTGGCTTTGGGGAAGAGTTTCGCGACCTGAAAATAGGGCGCACCCCGAGCCTGGCGATCTTGCTGCTGGTCACGGTGGCCTTTCTGAGCGGTGTCGACGGCCTGGGTCAGGACCTGTTCATGGTGGCGATGCTGCCGCTTCTGTTGCAGGGAACCGCGTTGATACACGCCCTGGTCAAGCAAAGCGGGGCCAGTCGGGGCTGGTTGTTGGGGATGTATTTGTTGTTGGTGTTGGCCGGTCCGGTGGCATTGTTGCTGGCCGTAGCCGGTGCCTTGGATAACTGGTTTGATTTTCGTGCGTACGCTTCTCCCAAGGGGGGAGCAGGTGACTCCTGATGGGTTGCCACGCGATTGACATGACGATGAGGTAAGTGAGATGGATGTAATTCTGCTGGAAAAGGTTCGTAACCTGGGTGGTCTGGGTGATCAGGTCAAGGTCAAGTCTGGCTATGGTCGCAACTTCCTGCTGCCCAAGGGCAAGGCGGTCATCGCCAGCAAGGATAACGTGGCCAAGTTTGAAGAACGCCGCGCCGAGCTGGAAGCCAAGGCTGCCGAGCAGCTGACCGCCGCCAAGGCCCGTGCCGAAAAGCTGGCTGCGCTGGGTAGCATCACCATCGCCGCCCGCGCCGGTGACGAAGGCAAGCTGTTTGGCTCGGTGGCCAATAGCGACATCGCTGAAGCCCTGACCGCTGCCGGTGTGGAAGTGGCCAAGCTGGAAGTACAGATGCCGGAAGGCGCGGTTCGCCATACCGGCGAGTTTGTCTTCAGCATCCAGGTACACAGCGATGTGACCCAGGATGTGACCGTGCAGGTCGTGGCCGAATAAGTCACCCCGATCCTGACAGGCAGGCCCCGTTGCTGGTGACAGTGGCGGGGCCTGTGTCGGTTTTGGGGGGATGGTTTGCATCTCGATGCGTCCCATCCTGTCCAGGTGCTTTCATCTGCTGCGGGATTGCGGCATGATGTGAATCCGTTTTTCCACTGGCCGGACCTATCCCAACAATGCCAGATAATCTATTGCCTTTTACCCGCGATGCCGCTACCGAGGCCCTCAAGGTCCCGCCCCATTCCAATGAGGCGGAACAGTCGGTACTGGGCGGTCTGATGCTGGACAATAACGCCTGGGACAAGGCCAGTGATCTGGTGGTGGAGGAGGATTTCTATCGCCGTGACCACCGGTTGATCTTTCGCGCCATCAAGCACCTGGCCGATCTGGGCAGCCCCTTCGATGTGGTGACCTTGGCTGAGTGGCTGGATAAGCTGGCCGAGCTGGAAAATGTCGGTGGGATCCAGTATCTGGGCAACCTGGTCAGCAATACCCCCAGTGCCGCCAATATCAAGTCCTACGCCAATATCGTGCGCGAGCGTTCGGTATTACGCCAGTTGTTGCAGGTGGCCCACCGCATCGCTGATTCGGCCTACCAGCCGGAAGGGCGCACGGTCAGCGAGCTGCTGGATGATGCGGAAAAATCGGTCTACCAGATTGCCGATCAGGGGGCGCGCAGCAACCGTGGCTTTGTCGGCATGAAGGACCTGTTGACCAAGGCGGTCGAGCGTATCGATTATCTGTTTACCCTGGATAATCCGATTACCGGGGTGCCGACTGGCTTTGACGATTTCGACCAGAAGACCTCCGGCCTGCAGCGCTCGGATCTGGTGATAGTGGCCGGACGCCCGTCGATGGGCAAAACCACCTTTGCGATGAATATCGTCGAGAATGCGGCGATTAAGAGTCAGGTGCCGGTGGCGGTGTTCTCGATGGAAATGCCTGGCGAACAACTGGCGATGCGTATGATGTCATCGCTGGGCCGCATCGATCAGCACCGGGTCCGTACTGGCAAGCTCACCGATGAGGACTGGCCACGCCTGACCTCGGCGGTGCAGATCCTCTCCGATGCACCGATCTACATCGACGATACCCCGGGCCTGACCCCCACCGAGCTACGCGCCCGCGCGCGGCGGCTGGCCCGTGAGCATGGTCTGGGTCTGATCGTCATCGACTACCTGCAGCTGATGCAGGGATCGGGTAATGCCGCCAAGGAAAATCGTACCAATGAGATCTCCGAGATCTCCCGTTCGCTCAAGGCCCTGGCCAAGGAGTTGAATGTGCCGGTGGTTGCCCTCTCGCAGCTTAATCGTGGTTTGGAACAGCGCACCGACAAGCGCCCGATTATGTCGGACCTGCGTGAATCCGGGGCGATCGAGCAGGATGCGGACGTGATCGTCTTCATCTACCGCGACGAGGTCTATAACGAGGACAGTAACGACAAGGGCATGGCCGAGATCCTGATCCGCAAGCAGCGTAATGGTCCCATCGGTGTCTCACGCCTGGCCTTCCTCGGTCAGTTTACCCGCTTTGAAAACCTTGCCCATGACCCTTACGCCGGTCGGGATTTCGAGTAAGCCCGATGCGTCGTACCCAGGTCAGTATCAGCCTGGCCGCACTGCGGCATAATCTTGCCCAGGTGCGGCGTCTGGCCCCCAATAGTCGGGTGATGGCGGCGGTCAAGGCCAATGCCTATGGCCACGGCCTGGCACGGGTGGCACTCAGCCTCGCGGGTGCGGACGGCTTTGGGGTTTCCTGCATCGAGGAGGCGCTGGCGTTGCGCCAGGCCGGGATCACCCAGCCGATCACCTTGCTGGAAGGCTTCTTCAAGGCCGATGAACTGGCGCTGATTGCCCAGCATCGGCTGGATCTGGTGATCCATCATCCCAACCAGCTGGATATCCTGGAACAGCAATCCCTGGCGCAATCCCTGCGGGTGTGGCTGAAGATCGATACCGGCATGCATCGTCTGGGGGTGCCCCCCGAGGCGGCCGCTGCGCTGTGGCAACGGATCCAGACCCACCCCCGGCTGCAGGCCTTGGGGCAGATGACCCACCTGGCCTGCGCCGACGAACTGGGTTCGTCGATGACCGCCCGCCAGCTTGCCTGTTTCAGCGAGACCACCCAGGCCTTGGGGGGGCTCAAGACCATCGCCAATTCGGCCGGGATCCTCGGTTGGCCCCAGTGTCATGGTGATTGGGTGCGCCCCGGGATCATGTTGTACGGGGTCTCGCCCTTGCTAGGGGCGCGGGCGCAGGAGCATGGATTGTTGCCGGTGATGACCTTGCGATCGGAGCTGATCGCGGTCAAACAGGTGGCGGCCGGGGAATCCGTCGGCTACGGCGCCAGTTGGCAGTGTCCGGAGGAGATGCCGATCGGGGTGGTGGCGGTGGGCTACGGGGATGGCTACCCCCGTCATGCATCCACTGGTACCCCGGTGTTGCTGAACGGCCGGGAGGTGCCGCTGATCGGGCGGGTCTCCATGGACATGATCTGTGTGGACCTGCGCAGCCAGCCCCAGGCGCAGATCGGCGATCCGGTGGTGTTGTGGGGTGAGGGTCTGCCGGTGGAGCGCGTCGCTGAGCATGCCGAGACCATCGCCTATGAACTGCTCTGCGGAGTGACCCGCCGGGTGGAATGTATTGAGACCCCATGAGTACGCAAGCCCACTGGCCGCAGCTAGGTGTGGGAGCCGTGGTATGTCATCAAAAAGCGCTGTTGCTGGTCAAGCGGGCCCGGCCGCCAGGACAGGGCCTGTGGGCGATTCCCGGCGGGCGGGTGCAGCCCGGTGAGACGATGCAGGCCGCTGCCGAACGGGAGATCCGCGAGGAAACCGGGGTGCGGATCCGTGCCGCCGGGCTGGCATGGCAGTTTGAACATATCGAGCAGGACCCGGACGGTGGACTGCGCTTTCATTATGTGGTGCTGGATTTTTATGGCGAGTACCTGTCCGGTGAGCCAAAGGCTGGTGATGATGCCAGTGAGGCGCGCTGGGTGCCGTTTGCCGAATTGAATGGACTTGCCCTGCACCCGGAGACAGCTCGCCTGCTGCGCAGCTTCTATCCGGAGGCCTTTGCCTGAGCGGACTTTCCGTACGGAGGATGAGAGCCATGCGTAGCCTGATGCTGTTGTTGTTGCTGCCGATGCTCAACGGCTGTGGTATCGACAATCCCGGTTTTCGTGTTGGTGCGCTGGTGTTGTTGCCGGTCGTGCTGGTGATCATCGTGCTGTGGTTGCTACTCGCTCGCAGAGGCGAGGATGACTGGGAAAAGAAGCATGAGCCGGATGAAGAGGATGATCGCGACGATTATCTAATGTAATGGAGGCCCAGTGGCCAAGGCAAAGACGATCTATACCTGTAATGCTTGCGGTGCCCAGTTGAACAAGTGGGCCGGTCAGTGTCCCGACTGCGAGGCCTGGAACACCATGGTCGAAACGGTCGCCCAGCCCAGCGGCAAGTCGGCGCGCTTCGCCGGTTATGCCGGTGGCAGTGAACAGATCGGGGTGCAGGTGCTGGCCGGGATCAGCCCCGAGGATGTAGCTCGCACCCCGACCGGGATCGGAGAATTTGATCGGGTACTCGGTGGCGGCATGGTGGTCGGTTCGGTGGTATTGATCGGCGGCGATCCGGGGATCGGCAAGTCCACCCTGCTGCTGCAAACCCTGGCCAGCCTGAGCCAACGCTACCCGACCTTGTATGTCAGTGGCGAGGAATCCCCCCAGCAGATCAGTATGCGTGCCCATCGTCTCAAGCTGCCGCTGGAAGGTATGCGGCTGTTGCCCGAGACCCGCGTCGAAGGGATCATCGCCACCGCGCTGCGGGAAAAACCGCAGGTGCTGGTGGTGGACTCGATTCAAACCATTTACACCGAAGAACTGCAGTCGGCCCCCGGCTCGGTGGCCCAGGTGCGCGAGAGTGCCGCACAATTGGTGCGCTTTGCCAAGCAGACCGGGACCGCCCTGTTCATTGTGGGCCATGTTACCAAGGATGGACAGCTGGCCGGGCCGCGGGTGCTGGAGCACATGGTCGATACGGTGTTGTATTTCGAGGGAGACAGCGGTAGCCGCTATCGGGTGATCCGGGCCTTCAAGAATCGCTTTGGTGCGGTCAATGAACTGGGTGTCTTCGCGATGACCGAGCTGGGTCTGCGCGAGGTTAGCAACCCCTCGGCGATCTTTCTCTCCCGCCATGAACAGGACGTTGCCGGTAGCGCGATTATGGTCACGGTGGAGGGTAGTCGGCCGCTGCTGGTGGAAGTGCAGGCGTTGGTGGATGAAAGCCACTTGGGCAATCCGCGTCGGGTTACGGTTGGGTTGGAGCATAATCGTCTGGCGATGTTGCTGGCGGTCTTGCATCGCCATGGTGGCATCGCCACCCACGACCAGGATGTGTTTGTGAATGTGGTCGGCGGGGTCAGGGTCACCGAGACCGGAGCCGATCTGGCCGTATTGCTGGCGGTGTTGTCGAGCCTGCGTAATCGTCCCCTACCCAGCGCTCTGGTGGTGTTTGGGGAGGTGGGCCTGGCCGGGGAGATCCGCCCGGTACCCAATGGTCAGGACCGTCTGAAAGAGGCCGCCAAGCATGGCTTTAAACTGGCCATCGTGCCGACGGCCAATGTCAGCAAGAATCAGATCGGGGAGATGAAGGTGATCGGGGTAAGCCGCCTGGATCAGGCCTTGGGGCATTTGTGAGGCGGGGCCTGCTGCGCTGGTGTCACGACGCCCTGGTGTGGCGGAAATAGCCGCAAGGATGATCTCGCCGAGACGCCAAGATCGCCAAAAAAGGATGTATGCCCAGGGATGGGCGGTATTTGGCGTGAGGCAGGACGCCGGTAGCCATATGC
>JACUTZ010000214.1 GCA_014859545.1 Gammaproteobacteria bacterium | reverse complement strand
GAGCCGCTCCTACTGTGTTTACTGCACCGCCTTGATCAGATTCTCGCTAAGCACCACTCGGCTTTGTTTTCCGAGTAAATCCAATAACAGCATCACCCGTTCTTCACCCAGGTGTTTTTGGAAGATGCCTTTCAGGCCCATCATCGGTCCATCGAGGATCTCCAGCTCATCGCCGGGATGCCAGTCGGGCCGATTCGATTCGTGACCGCGCATCAGGCCAGCTTCCTGCTGCATGATATAGGAAATGGCCGTATCACTCATCCTGGCTGGGATATTGCCAAAGCGCACCATGGCACTGACGCCCACGGTGGAGTGGATCGGGGCGAAATTATCCGTCCCCTCGGCCAACTCCACGAAGAGATAGCGGGGGAAGAGTGGCTCGGTACTGCTTACCCAGCGGCGACGCTGCAGCTTTTTCTGTGTTATCCAGGGGCAATAACTGTGATAGCCCTGGCGCTGCAGGTTTTCCAGGGCCTGGACCTCTTTGCGCGGTTTGGTTTGAATGACGTACCAGCTCATTAGCTAGTCTGCACTGCTTTGATACTGTAGCCCGGCCACTTCCTGGCGCAAGGACTCCAGTTCATAGGCCAGTTGATCGTATTCCTGCTGCTTGCGCGCCAGAAACGCCAGCGTCACCCGTGTCTTCTCATTGACCCCTTTTGGCGTCAGCAAATAGGCATAGCCAAGCTTGTCCTTGTTGCGTCGGAAATTGCCGGCCTTTACCCAACCCTTCTCAATCAAGGCCTTCAGGCAGTAATTCAGCTTGCCCAGACTGATACCCATAGCCGAGGCCATCTCACGCTGGGTCATCGCCGGATTGTCTTCCAGCTGTTTGAGCAGTTGATAGCGGATTTCGTCGCTGAGTACAGATTTTGGCACGCTACCGCCCTACCTTGTCATGAATTAGGTATATGTGATTGATTTTAATCAATTTAACATTGCGTAACAATTTGTTCACGCAATGAACAGGGGGGATTCTAAACCTGGGGCCAAGCCCATGTAAACGAAAGATTGTTGACATCAGCGGCTATCAAACCAATTCTGGCGATCAAACCGCATCCTGCGGTGGATGAAGGCGCAGGGCAGCGCGTCCACCAGATCCGATTTCCTTGCTACGGGCTTATTCAGCTCACGCTGGCGATTAGCCAGTCATAAATGTCATAAATTTGGCACAGACTACGGCGACAGCTTGCCGAAAATTGCCGCTATTGACGTCATTATTTTGACCATAAATCATATCCTATTGATTTTATTGAGTTGATTGCAGGTGGCACGATTCTCGCAGTATCTCTCGCAAGAGTTAGCGAGGGGTAAACATGGCCACACAAGCGAGCAATATCATCGATGTCACACAGATCAGGCCCCGCCGTCCTGGGCAAAAGGCGACGGTGCAAAGCCTGGTACGTCTGGAAAGCCCGCCAGATCTTCAGCAGCTGAGCACCCTGCTGCAGACAACCCTGGAACTGGATGAGATGTTGCGACTCTTCCATGAAGCGATTGCGGTACACCTGCCGGTGGATGGACTGGTGTACCGGCACGCCGAGCTAGGACTGGTGTTGCAGCAGGGGCTAATCGGCTGCCATAGCGCCAGTTATGCCCTCTCCCTGCAGCATGAGGCCCTGGGTGAACTGAGTATTTCGCGCTCACACCCCTTTGCCGAGCAGGAGCTGGCCACGCTGGAACACCTGCTTTGCGCCCTGCTCTACCCGATCCGAAATGGTCTGCGCTACCGCACGGCGCTGGCCAGCGCCTTTCTGGACCCGCTGACCGGTCTGAACAATCGCGCCGCGCTGGATCGCGCCCTGGCACGGGAAGTGGAACTGGCCCATCGCAATGATCTCCCCCTGTACCTACTGGTGGTCGATCTGGATTTCTTCAAAAAGGTAAACGATCAGTATGGGCATCTGGCTGGTGATTGTGTGCTGCGCTCGTTTGCCAACACGGCGAATCAGCAATTGCGCCAATCGGACGAATTGTTCCGCTATGGCGGCGAAGAATTTGTGGTGATCCTGCCTGGCACGGATCGCGATGGCGCGCTAATGGTCGCGGAGCGGATCCGTCAGCAAATTGCCAGCATGCTTTGCGAGTGCGAGGGCATCACGATCCCGGTGACATGCAGTATCGGTGTGGCTGCGCTGGATATTCGCGACAACGCCCATAGCCTGTTCGACAGGGCGGACAAGGCCTTGTATCAGGCCAAGCATACTGGGCGTAATCGGGTGTGTGAGGGGTGGGGGTTAAAAGCAGGGGCTAGGGGCTAGGGGCTA
>JACUTZ010000061.1 GCA_014859545.1 Gammaproteobacteria bacterium | reverse complement strand
TAACCGTATTAACACATGGAAAAAGGAGCTCGATAATGACTAGCCTGCAACGCATTCTCTACGTGGAGGATGAGTCGGATATTCAGGCGGTGGCCAAGCTGGCCCTGGAGATGGTCGGTGGCTTTGAGGTGAAGATCTGTTCATCTGGCGAGGAGGCACTGGCCGTGGCCGAGGCCTTTGCGCCGCAATTATTGCTGCTGGATGTGATGATGCCCGGCATCGACGGCCCCGGTACCCTGGCAGCGCTGCGCGACATCCCCAGTCTGGCCGAGGTACCTGCGGTGTTTATGACCGCCAAGGTACAGACCAATGAGGTGGCCTACTACAAATCACTGGGGGCGCTGGGTGTGATCGCCAAACCCTTTGACCCCATGGGCCTGGCCGATGAAGTCAGGCGGATCTGGGAGGGGGCGGATGCCTGACACGCTACAGGCTGAAATGGCGGCGCGGCTTGCCAAACTGCGAGCCGACTACCTGGCGTCTCTGCCGGCGGAGATGGCCACGCTGCAATCCCTGGGCAAACAGCTTGTCGCGGGGAAGGCGGCGCAGCCCTGTCTGAGCCAGTTGCACCATCGCCTACACCGACTGGCAGGTTCAGGCGGGACCTTCGGCCTGGCCGCACTCAGCCAACAAGCCCGGATACTGGAGCAGCAGGTCAAAAACTGGCTGAGCCCATCGCTGGTGGAGGAAACCGCACTGGCGCCCTTTGTTGAAGGGCTTGAAGCACTGGCCACGACCATCAAGCAGGCCGAGGTGCCGGTTAATTTTATGCTACGCGCCCGCGAGGAAGAGGTACGCGACGAAGCGGTATCTATCTGGCTGGTGGACGACGACCTCTTGCTGGGACAGGAAATAGCCCGTCAATTGGAATCGTTTAATTATGCGGTACGCTTGTTCCAATGCTTGGCCGATGCCGACACAGCGGCCGCCAATGCAGCACCGGATATTCTGTTGCTGGACGTGTTATTCGAGCAAGAGAGAGAAAACGCCACCGAGGCATTGTCGGAATTCAGCCATCTCCATGCCCTCACATGTCCGCTACTGTTTATCACCAGCCATGATGACTTTGCCTCCCGGGTACGCGCCTCTAAACTGCATGCCGAGGGCTATTTTCTCAAGCCGCTGGATGTGCCCCGTCTGGTCTGCCGGATTACCCATCTGATCGACCAGCGCCGCGCCCCTCCAGCACGGGTGATGATCATCGACGATGATCAGGAACTGGCCGAGCACTATTGCCTGGTGTTGCTCGCAGCCGGCATGGAAGTAGCTCTGCTGGAGGAACCCACAGGATTGATGACGCGCATCGCAGAGTTTCGCCCCGAGTTGATCCTGATGGATTTGCATATGCCGGACTTCAGCGGCCCGGAATTGGCCGGGGTGATCCGCCAGCATGACAACTGGGCCAGTGTGCCCATTGTTTATCTCTCTGGCGAGACCGATTTGAACCAGCAAATGGCAGCGATGGATCGCGGTGCGGATGATTTTTTGAACAAGCCGATCAGCGATCTGCAACTGGTGACAGCGGTAAGAGTGCGTGTCGAACGTGCCCGTCAACTGGCGGCCCAGATCAGCCGCGATGGCCTTACCGGCCTGCTCAAACATTCCAGCATCAAGGAGGCGGTAGATATCGAGGTGGCGCGGGCCAGACGCAATGGCGCACCAACCAGTGTAGTGATGCTGGATATCGATCACTTCAAAGAGGTAAACGACAACTACGGCCATGCGGTGGGTGATGTGGTGATCGCCTCGGTGGCGATGTTGTTGCGCCAGCGTCTGCGCCATTCGGACATCATTGGTCGCTATGGTGGCGAGGAATTTGTCGCGGTGTTGCCCGACTGTGATATGAAGCATGCTCGACAGATGATGGATACCTTGCGCGAGCGCTTAGCTGAACTGAAGTTCAGTTATGACGGCAGCGAGTTTCATTGCACCATCTCGGCAGGCCTGGCAGAGACCAACAAACATCCGGAATGTGATGGTGAGGCCCTGTTGATGCGGGCGGATGAAGCCCTGTACGCGGCCAAGAACGGTGGACGCAATCAGGTACGGGAGGCCGTTTAAATGCGTGAGGGAATGGACAAATTTCAGGAACTGCTGCGTGATATGCGCAACAGCTTTCTGGCCGAAGTGCCGGATCGCTGTGAACAGATTGAGGCCTTGTTGCTGGATCTGGAATCCCGGCCGGATGATCGGGATAGCTTTAACGAGCTATACCGCACTGTACACAGCCTGAAGGGTTCCGGTGGCACCCATGGGCTGGTGGTGATCACCCATGTTTGCCACCAGCTGGAAAATATCCTCGCCCGCTTCGATGCCGGCGGCCTGGATGGTGAGGCGATCTCGCTGGCATTGCATCACGTGGATCTGCTGCGCCAGGTGGCCAGGCGGGCACAGGATGAGGAGGATGATTTTGCCGATATCCATGCGGCCTTGGCCGATCTGCAGCCCAAGACGCAGCAGGCCAGGCGTTCGATATTGATCGCCGAGTCCTCCGCGATGATGGCCAAGCTGTGCCAGAAGGCGCTGGCTGGCGATCAGGTGCAATTGACCCTGGTTCGGGACGGCCTGAGCGCCCTGCAGGAACTGACCCGTGATCGCTATGACCTGCTGGTGCTGGGCCGGGAGCTTGCGCAGCTCAATGGCATCGCGGTGGTCGCTGCCCTGCGCATGGCCAATAGCAGCAACAGCCAGCTCCCGGTGATCATGCTTAGCAGCAGTCACGCAAACATCCCCGCCCATGTCCACATCGATCAGATTATCGCCCGTGACAAGCAGTTGGCCGATAAGCTGGCCAGCCTGTCGGCACAACTTTTCCGCTGAACATCGCCTCGCCGGGTCTGGGTAACCCGGCGACACCGCCCGCAAGCCCTGCAAAATGCAGTTGCATTTTGAAGCAGCTGCCCAATCTGCAGCCTGCTGGCCAGCAGATTACCCATCCACTCGCCTTAATCCCGACTCATAAGCTAGTTCTCAAGCCAGATTCAGTGAAAAATCATCGTTTACCCGCAGGGTGGATGAGCGTCGCGCATCCACCGATATGCGTCCCTCGCCAGTTCGATTTAAACCACGCCGCAAACAGTAAATAAACTTATTAACCCCGTATTCCCGCATCGATGGCATGATTTTTGAATGATCTGATTGAACGGGCAGTCTGCGTGCATCGTGCAGGCATGCTGAAAGCCAGAGCACGCCCGCCACCAAGAGAATCCGTACCTGGTATAGCCGGGCCAAGGCCGCCATGGGTCACACTGCATGTTAAAGGACACACGAATATGAAAAAAAACCTGCCGATCACCAACGTCGAGCTGAGCTACGCCGATGACGCCAACATTCTCTCCACCACCGATCTCAAGGGTGCGCTCAGTTATTTCAACAAGGATTTTCTCGACATCAGTGGCTTTGAAACCGAAGAGCTGATTCACAAGAATCACAATGTGGTACGCCACCCGGAAATGCCGCCCGCCGCCTTTGAAGACCTGTGGAGCACGGTGAAATCCGGCAATTCCTGGATGGGCATCGTCAAGAACCGCTGCAAGAACGGTGATCACTACTGGGTGAATGCCTATGTCACGCCGATTGCGAAAAACGGTGTCACCGCAGAATACCAGTCGGTGCGCAGCAAGCCCAATCCAGATGATGTAAGCCGTGCTGAAAAACTCTACAACCGACTGAACAGTGGCAAAAAACCGCTCTGTCTGGACAAACCCCTGCTGGGCATGTTGCCCAAGGCACTGCTTGGCAGCACCATCATCTGGCTGATCAGCCTGGCCGTCGGTATCGGCCTCTTCCAGATGCCGATGATGGCCGCCCTGGTCAGCCTGGTCATCGGCATGGTCGCCACCACGGCCCTGCTCAGCTACCTGTATCGGCCCCTCACAGGGGTGATTGCCCGGGCGCGCGGGATCAACAACAACCCCATCGCCCGCCATGTATTTACCGGCCGTACCGATGAAATCGGCGATCTGCTGCTGGCCATTCGCACCCTGGAAACCGAAACCGGCGGGGTGATCGGTCGCATCGCGGACTCGTCTGAGCAAATGACATCCCGTGCCAGGGAAATGATGTCGGCCATCGTCAATACCGCCAAGGGGGTGCAGACCCAGTTTTCGGAAACCGATCAGGTCGCCGCCGCTGTCAATGAAATGACCGCCAGTGTCCAGGAAGTGGCACAAAATGCCCAGCAGACCGCCACTGCCGCACATACCGCCAGCAATGAAGCCAGCCAGGGCAAGAGTGTGGTGAACGATGCCATGCAGAGTATCAAATCCCTGGCCGATGAGGTCGACAAGGCCGCCACGGTGATCCGCAAACTGGAAAGCGACAGCAGCGACATCACCAAGATCGTCGATGTCATTCAGGGGATCTCCGAACAAACCAATCTGCTCGCCCTGAATGCGGCCATCGAGGCCGCTCGCGCCGGTGAGCAGGGACGTGGCTTTGCAGTGGTCGCCGATGAGGTGCGTACCCTGGCGCAACGCACCCACAATGCCACCGATGAGATCAAGGGCATGATCAGCAAGATCCAGCAAGGCTCACAAAATGCCGTTGAAGTGATGGACCGTGGCCGCAACCAGGCCGCAGATGGGGTGGACAAGGCCGCCAATGCGGTACGCTCGCTGGAGAGTATTACCGATGCCATCAACACCATTAACGACATGAGCACCCAGATTGCCGCCGCGGTGGAAGAGCAGAGTTCCGTGGCCGAGGAGATCAATCGCAGCATCATGACGATTCGCGATATTGCCGACCACACCATGCAGGAGTCGGCACATAGTGAGCAATCCGCAGCGGCAATGAACCAGATGGCCGAAGACCTTGCCGCCCTGGCCAAACAATTCTGGGACAAGCGACGTACCTGAGTCCCTACTGCACGCCTTGCGCGCACAGTGTAGGATTAAGATTGATACGGGCCTGTCGGCCTATCCATGAAGGATGTGATGATGAGTTCAACAATGAAAGCCGTGGACGAACGTACCCGTCTGGCGGGGGCAAATCGACTTGAGATCCTGCTGTTCAGCCTGGGTAAGGATAATAATACCGGGCGTGAAGAGGTGTTTGGCCTGAATGTATTCAAGATCCGCGAGGTGATCACCATGCCGGCGATCACCCATGCCCCGGATATGCCACCCGGCGTCGAGGGTATGATCAGCCTGCGCAACAATATGATCCCGGTGATCAACCTGGCCAAATTTTGCGATGTGTCCTGCGACAGCGCTCCCGGGGTATTGATCGTCACCGAATACAACCGCAGCACCCATGGCCTGATGGTTTCTTCGGTCGAGCAGATCATGCGCATGGAATGGGGTGACATCAAGGTACCACCGCAGATGATGGCCCATCGCCATGGTGGCCTGGTAACCGCCGTCACCGAGCTGGAAGATGGCCGCATTGCGATGATCATCGATGTGGAAAAAGTGTTGGCCGAAACCGAGGGAGCCGGGGAAGATCCGACCCTGTTTGCCGGCATCGAGGCCATGGAGCAAGCGGGTACGGTGTTATTTGCCGACGACTCGGTGGTGGCGCGCAAGCAGATCACCACCACCCTGGAACATTTGGGTCTACGACACATCGGCGCAAAAAATGGCGAAGAGGCCTGGAAAAAACTTCAGGAACTGGCCGACCGCTCCGATGCCAGCCATGTGCCTGTCTACGAAATGATCAGCGCGATCCTCACCGATGTGGAGATGCCCGGCATGGATGGCTATGTCCTGACCCGCAAGATCAAGGCCGACCCCCGCTTCAAGGGTGTACCGGTGATCATGCACTCCTCGCTTTCTTCCGAGGCGAATATCAGCATCGGTACCCAGGTCGGTGCGGACGCCTACGTGGCCAAGTTCGATCCCCAAGAGCTGGCCAGAGTGCTGAAAACGGCGATAGCCCAGCGCGATGCATAGCCTGCTCGGCGGGTACGCTCGCCCCTTGATGCGTTCCAGCTGTAACGGGAGCCGCGCACCTTGCATACAAAACATCTTCACCGCAAAGGCGCAAAGACGCAAAGGTGTTAAATAGTTCGTAACTGCTCCCCCCCTCTTGGGAGTGTTCATGCCGCAGAGATAACGGCTTGCTGTCCACAACGACAATCTTGCCGCAGACGACTACAGGGCGTAGTCGTCTGCGCCTGGGCGGTGAGATCTTTTTCAAGGGGCGAGTAGATACCTCAAGATAATGGCTGGTCGATATCCTGCTTGAACAACAACACCACATCCTTGCAGGGGATCTCGCAGCGCCAACCAAACTGGCTGGCGAGGTAACGAAACGTTTCCTCGCGATAAAACACCACATGGGTTGGGTCGCGCCGATAATGCCAGTTGGCAAAGCGCGCATCATCGGTTTGAAAACAGGTCATGATCGCCAGTACGCCGCCTGGCTTGAGCAGGGTATTCAGGCGTTCGAATTGCTCGGCAGGCCGGTGGAAATGCTCGACCACCTCGGTGCAGGTGATGAAGTCATACTGTCCCTGCAAGGCAGTCTCATCCGCGTAAAAAAAGGGATCGTAAAGGCGCATTCGATAGCCGGCCTCCTCCAACATCACGCCCAGTGCCGGGCCAGGGCCACAGCCGTAGTCCAAACCATATTGTGCAGAGGGTAATACGGCGAGCAACGGTTCGCTCAGGCGAGAGAGGAAGCGCCGGTAATTTGGGTCATCGGGGCGGTTATCGTGCAATTGGTAATGGCTCCGCTCACTATCCTGCGAAGGGAGCTGTTCGGGATCGACAAAGGTAGCCAGGCAGCTTTCACAACGCAGGTAGTCACGCCCATCACACTGCATCAAGTGATGCGTCGTGGTCTGTTTGCATACCGGACAAGGGATCATGGCTTTACGACCTTCGCAAAGCCCGTACCATATCCCATCACGTTACGCCACGCAAAGAGCGATGGTTGCCGTCGACCTCGAAGAAGCGGAAAATATGCCTTTGGCAATCGCACTCTCTGCCGAATGGCGGTGCGTGTCTCACACCAGGAGCCTTTTTACCCGGCATGAGCACAGCAAAAGACGAAGAACTCACCCGCCTGAAAGACTGCCGGGAACGGATGCACGCCGCGCTTCGGGTCATCGACAGCCGTCTGCGCGACTATGCCGGCGAGATCCAGACCCGCAAGGACTACCTGTGGGATGCCCGTCGTGATATGGATCACATTGAGAAGATCGCGGTGCGCCACACCATCGAGCAAACCCTGGACGCCGCTGAAGTGCTCAAGGCGCAACAGCAAAAAATCCACCGGCTGATGCGCTCCCCCTACTTTGGTCGTTTCGATTTTCGCCGTGACGAAGCCAAGGTCGGCGGAGCCGTCTATGTCGGGGTGCACCATTTTCGTGATGAAGAGGCCGGTGAAACCCTGGTCTACGACTGGCGCGCCCCCATTGCTTCGATGTTCTATGACCACGAGATCGGCCCGGCCAGTTACCAGGCCCCCAGCGGTGAGATAAGCGGCGAACTGACCCTCAAACGTCAGTTTCGTATCCGCGACGGTGAAATGGAATTCATGTTCGAGACGGGACTGCACATCGTCGATGATGTCTTGCAGCAGGAACTCAGCCGCGCCGCCGACGAGGGCATGAAGAATATTGTCGCCACCATCCAGCGGGATCAGAACGCCATCGTGCGCAACGAAGAGGCCCACACCCTGATCATCCAGGGGGTGGCCGGTTCCGGCAAAACCTCCATCGCCCTGCACCGCATCGCCTACCTGCTCTATCGTTTTCGCGAAACCCTGAGCTCCGATGATATTCTGATCCTCTCGCCCAACAAGGTGTTTGCCGACTACATTGGCAACGTGCTGCCGGAGCTGGGCGAGGAGCAGGTCAACGAGATCGGCATGGAGGATCTGGCCGAGGAACTGCTCGATGCTCAATACCGTTTCGAGACCTTCTTCGAACAAACCGCCCGCCTGTTGGAGAGCAATGACGAGGCCCTGCGCGAGCGGATCCAGGCCAAGGCCTCAGCAGACTTTCTGCGCCAGATCGAGCGCTATGCCAGCGAATTGGAGAGTCGCAGTTTCGTCGCTCGCGAGTGGCGAGTAGGACGCAAGATTGTACCCGACTGGTTCTTCGCCGAGACCTGGCCCAAGTCCCGGGGACAGGGGATCACCGAACGGGTTCAGCGCCTGCTCAAAGCCACCGAGCAACAGCTTGGTTTTCACTACAACTACGATCTGGCTCCGGAGGAGAAGCGCTCCCTGCGCGAGGCGATCAAGGGCATGGTACACCAGAGTACCCTGCGCGAGGCCTACAAGGGGCTATTCGATTGGCTGGGTCGCCCTGAACTGTTCAAGCCAGCGGGCGGCAAGCTGGAATACGCCGATGTCTTTCCGCTGATCTATCTGAAGATGCTCACCGATGGGGTAAAAAATCCGCGCCGGGGCATCAAGCATCTGTTGATCGACGAGATGCAGGACTACAGCCCGGTGCAATACGCCGTACTGGGCAAGCTGTTCAACTGCCGCAAGACGGTGTTGGGGGATATCAGCCAGTCGGTCAATCCCTATAGTGCCTCCCATGCCGAGGCCATCGGCCAGGCGCTGAAGAACTACAGCACGGTTCGACTCAACAAGAGCTATCGCTGTACCTGGGAGATCATGCAGTTTGCCCTGGCCGTTGCCCCCAATCCCGATCTGGAAGCGATGCACCGCCCCGGCGAACCGCCCAGGGTGTACCAGGTAAAGAGTGCGGCCAAGGCTCTGGATACACTCCTTGGTGAATTGGCGGATTTTGAAAACTCATCTCAGCACAGCCTGGCGATCATCACCAAAACACAAAAACAGGCCCAGCGGCTATACCTCTCCCTGGAAAAAACCGGGGTCGAGGTACGCCTGCTGGATGCCGGCAGTGTCGGCTTTTCCACCGGGGTGCTGGTGTGCACCGCGCACATGGCCAAGGGGCTGGAGTTTGATCGGGTTATCGTCCATGACGTGAGCGCCAAGCACTACCATAGCGAGATGGATCGCAACCTGCTCTATGTGGCCTGTACCCGTGCAATGCACCGGCTGAGCGTGATCAGTATTGGTGCCCCCTCCCCACTGCTACCCGCAGGCTATGAGGCGGACGCCAGCCAGCTTACCAACACGATGGCAAAAAAGCGTGCCGTGTCCCAGCCAGAACAACCGCCGCAAGGGCCAGCCAGTGTGTCAACCACAGAGCAAACCCCTCTCCCGAAAGAGGCATCGGGCACGACAAATGATTCACCAGCACCGGTCTCCCAACCCGCCGCCCCGGAGCCAACACCAGATAAGCCGACAAGCACCGCAGGGAGAGAAGATTTGGATATCGAGCACTTCCGCAGCAAGCTGCTGGCCGAGAAACAGAAGATCCACACAATGGAAGGAACCCGTAAGGACTCCAGCGCCACAGTTGAACTTGATCAAGCTGCCGTTGGACGCCTGTCTCGTATGGATGCCCTGCAACAGCAGGCGATGGCGCAAAATACCCGCCAGCGCAGCGAACAGGCCCTGCTCCGCATTGAGGCGGCGCTACGCCGCTGTGACAGCGGCGATTATGGCTACTGCCTGGAATGCGACGAGGCGATCAATCCCCGGCGGCTGGAACTCGATCCCTCCACCACCTTGTGTATTCGCTGCGCCTCGAAGCACGATGCCTGATTGCGGCATCGGCTCTCTCTTATCGAACAAAAAATTGAAACCCGAATAAACCTTGGCGCTACATAGGACGACGATAACCGCCAAGCACACCTCGCTTGGAATAAACAAACTGCCATAGCTGAATATCCCGCGCACGAAACGCACCGGCGCAGCTCAGCAGATAATAACGCCACATACGATAAAACTCGTGTCCCAGCTTATCACTGAACTGCGGCCATGCGGCCTCGAAATTCGCATGCCAGGCCATCAGTGTTTTGTCGTAATCTGAACCAAAGTTATGCAGATCTTCCAACACCAGCAGTCCCTCTGCTGCCTGACTGACCTGGGTCAAGGCCGGCAGGTCACCATTGGGAAAGATGTATTTGTCGACCCACGGGTCCGGTGCGGTATGCGCCTCATTTTTGCCAATGGTATGCAGCAGCATCATGCCGTGATCGGCAAGACAACGCTCGGCCACCTCCATGAAGGTGCGCAGATTTTTTCGTCCAACATGCTCAAACATACCGACGCTCACTATACGGTCGTATTGACCATAGGTCTCTCGGTAGTCTTGTAGCAGGAAATTCAAGGGCAAATCTTTATAGCGCTCTTTGGCCCATACCACTTGTTCCTTGGAAATGGTAACGCCTTCGCAGATCACACCATAGTGTTCTGCCGCATAGCCCATGAAACTACCCCAGCCGCAGCCAATATCCAACACCTTCATACCAGGTTTTAGATCGAGTTTACGGCAAATCATATCGAGCTTGGCTTCCTGTGCGGTGGCCAGATCATCGGTATCCTTCCAGTAACCACAGGTATAGGTCATACGTGGGTCGAGCATGGCCGCATAAAAGTCGTTACCCAGATCATAATGCGCTTCGCCCACATGCCAGGCACGGCGTACTGTCTGCAGGTTCAGAAAACGTGAGCGCATATCCTGTAGCCACATGCGCGCAGATCCAACCTCCTTGTCCAGACCAGCCTGAAGTACACGATTAAAAAACTCGTCCAGCTGCTCGACATCCCACTGCCCGCGCATATAGGCCTCACCGAGTCCCAAATTGCCGAGCACCGCAGTCTTGCTCAATACCTTGGGAGAGTAAACTTGAATATCCCATGGCCTGTTGCCATTTATCTGGATATCCGCCTTCGCCAGCATGGCAGACATCTTTCTGAACAATTTACTGTCATCATGATAGAGCATGTCGTTACTACGTACGTTCATCATTAACCCCCCCCTTCTAAGTAATTCACTACGGGAAATCCACTTTACCCGTCAACCACATCAGCATGATTGCGTGGATAGTCCTCAACGCAGGATTAGCAACGGTATTTGTGCCTGCATGATCATGCGGGTGGTGGTGCTTCCGACAAAAAAGCGACGCAAAACAGAGTGTCCAAAGGCCCCCATCGCCATCAGATGAATATCATGCTCATTGGCGTAGTGGCAGATCACATCTGTGACCTCACCATTACGGATGGATGAGGTGACATCAAAACCCTGCGCAGTCAGCTTATCCCTGGCTTGATCCAGCTTTGTCTGCTTGGCGCCACCACCTTCAGTCACCATCAGCAGATGGGCCGACAGCCCCTTGAATAGCGGGCTTTGCGCTACCTTGTCGACCACCTTCTCGGCGCTGGCACTACCGTCATAGGCGATCAAAAAACTTTGCGGCTGAACATATTCCAGTGGTGCGATAAGGAGTGGCGTTTTCAGGGTACGGATCAGACTTTCCAGGTGGCTGCCCACATGGCGTTCGACCATATCCCCGTCCTTGCCCTGCTTGCCCAGCACCACGAGGCGCGCATCATCCTGTAAGTCATTCAGCGTCTCGGTGATGCGTCCGTGGCGCAGCAGGCGATCGGCATCGGCCACCCCCTGCCCCTGCACCCGCTCGAAGGCATCGGCGAGGATCAGCTTGCCCTGCTCACGCAGCAGGCGATTACGTTGTTCCTCCAGCTCGACCATCTCATTGAGCAGTTGCTTGCGGTTCCCGACGACCAGGTTGCCACTGTAATCGGCCTCCTTTTCCCCATGTGGGATACGTACCACATGCAGCAGCGCCAGTGGCGCACCCAGGCGCAGACTGGCCCAGGCGGCGTGGTCGCAGACGGATTCGGAGGAACGAGAACCGTCGATGGCAGCGATGACTTTATTCATTTTCATCTCTCCTAATTAATGACCGCCCATCAATTTTTCGACGGCACCTGGTTTATCGTGGATGGCGAAGCGATCCACGATGGTCGCGCTGGCCTCGTTCATACCGATCAGTTCTACCTCGGTGCCGTTGCGGCGGAACTTGATCACCGCCTTGTCCAGAGCATTGACTGCGGTGATGTCCCAGAAGTGGGCCTGGCACAGATCGATCTCGACCTTGTCCACGGCCTCACCAAAGTCAAAGGACTCGATGAACTTATCGGCCGAAGCGAAGAACACCTGGCCCACCACGCGATAACGGCGGGTATTGCCATCCTCGCTCAACTCGGAGGCTACGTACTTGTACTGTGCCACCTTGCGAGCAAAGAACATCGCCGCCAGCAATACCCCGACAAGTACGCCATAGGCAAGGTTGTGGGTAAGAACCACCACCATGACTGTGGCGACCATGACGATATTGCTTGTCAGAGGATGCTCCTTGAGATTGCGCAGAGACTCCCAGTTGAAGGTACCGATAGCCACCATGATCATCACCGCCACCAGTGCCGCCATCGGGATCTGCGCCACCCACTTGTCGAGGAAGACCACCATCAGAATCAACACAATCCCCGAGATCAGCGAGGACATGCGGGTGCGCCCACCAGATTTGATGTTAATCACCGACTGGCCGATCATCGCGCAACCGGCCATACCGCCCATGAAGCCGGAGGCAATATTCGCCACACCCTGGCCCTTGCATTCACGATCCTTGTTACTGGTGGTATCGGTGAGGTCATCCACGATGGTGGCGGTCATCAGCGACTCCAACAGACCAACCACCGTCAGGGAAAGCGCATAGGGCAGGATGATGAGCAGCGTCTCCAGATTCAACGGAATATCCGGCAGCAGGAACATCGGCAGGGTGTCGGGCAGCTCGCCCATGTCGCCGACGGTGCGAATATCTACGTTGAACACCATGGCGATCACCGTCAGTACTACGATGGTCACCAATGGCGAGGGCACGGCCTTGGTCACCATCGGCAGCAGATAGATGATCGCCAGGCCACCCAAGGTAAATGCGTATACATGCCAGGTAACCCCCCCATAAAACAGCTCGGGCAACTGGGCCATAAAGATCAGGATCGCCAAGGCATTTACAAAGCCCACCACTACCGAGCGTGAGACAAAGCGCATTAGCGAACCCAACCTGATATACCCGGCGATAATCTGCAGGATCCCGGTAAGGATGGTGGCGGCGAGTAGATATTCCAGGCCATGCTCCTTGACCAGCACAACCATCAGCAGCGCCATCGCGCCGGTGGCGCCGGAGATCATCCCGGCACGGCCGCCGGTAAAGGCAATGACCACCGCAATACAGAAGGAGGCGTAAAGCCCGACCTTGGGGTCAACCCCGGCGATAATAGAAAAGGCGATGGCCTCGGGGATCAGTGCCAGCGCGACGACGATCCCGGCGAGGGTGTCGCCGCGGAGGTTGGAAAACCAGTTTCGTTTGATAACATCGAGCATATAAAACATCCTGATACAACATGGCTGCGCATTACGTAGAGCAATAGCAGATCAAAGGCCGGAAGCGCGAACCGAGGCCTTTGATAAATGATAATTATGGCGCGGCAATGCAGAACGACCCAGGGCTGAGACGTGATTAGCGGCGGCAATAGGATAGTGCGGAGATATCGATGTATCTCAAAAAAGCCTTTCTGAATCAAAGGTATTTGGTATAATGCTATGGTGGGGTGGTATTCATGGGTGCGGATTCTAAAGCATGGCGCAGTTAAACACAAGGACACGTTATAAGTTTTATTTATTATTTGTAGCGGGAAGACCTAAAAATTCAGTGGTCTTGGCAAGACCACAAAAAGACGCCATCTCGACACAGAACAGAGGCGCCCCCAGCACGCAAACGCAATGCCTACCTGTTGTATCAAGACTTGCTGGATGAGTTTTTTCATTAGCAGGCTGTTGTTGTCTACTCATGCGGCGCGATAGGGCGTTACAAAGCCCGTCCATGGGCTTTGCCCCAAGGGGTCAGCTCTACGAGCTGTTCCAAATCGCTCCCGGC
>JACUTZ010000060.1 GCA_014859545.1 Gammaproteobacteria bacterium | reverse complement strand
CTAGCCCCTAGCCCCCAGCCCCCAGCCCCCAGCCCCCAGCCCCCAGCCCCCAGCCCCCTCAGCGCCTTACCCAGCGGATCGGGTCGATGGGCCGGCCATCCTTGCGGATCTCGAAATACAGGCCGCTGCGCGGGTCTGAGCCGCTGTCACCAGTGGCGGCGATGATCTCATCACGACCGACCCAGTCGCCGACTTCCTTGAGCAGGGTTTGATTATGCCCATACAGGCTCATATAGCCATCGCCATGGTCAAGGATGATCAACAGACCGTAGCCACGCAACCAGTCGGCGAAGGCCACTCGCCCGTGGGAGACCGCACGCACCTCCTGCCCGGCAGGTGCCGCGATCTTGAGCCCCTGCCAGCTGAGAGAGCCCAGATTCCTGGAGCTGCCGAAGCCGGCGATGATCGGCCCGTTGGTGGGGAGTTTCATCTTGCCGCGCAGTGAGGCGAAGGCCTGTTCGCGGCCGATGTCCTTGGGGATGTCGTCCAGGGCTTCGACCAGGGCGCGGATCAGCTGGGCCAGTTGTTGTTCATTGCGCTGCATGTGGCTGAGGCGCTGGTCCTGGTTTTGCAGCTCCTGTTGCAGCTTGGCCAGTACCTGCTGGCGTTGTTCGCTGCTTTCGGCCAGTGCCTCGCGTTCGGTTTCGCGCGTGTTGCGCAGTTGGCGCAGGCGCGCCAGTTCCTTATCCAGGGCGCTGCGAACCTGGTCAAGCTCGTGAATGGTATCGGACAGTTCGGCGATACGCTGGGTACGGGCCTTGTTGAGATAATCGTAATAGGTCATCACCCGCCCGACAGTGGCGGGATTTTCCTGATTGAGCAGGATCTTGAGGGTTTCCTGGCGCCCCATCGCATAGGCGGCGCGCACCTGGCCTGTCAGGTATTCACGCTGCCCAATCAGGGTCTGCTCCAGGCCTTGTTGGCGGGTGCGCAGGCTGTCGACACGTTGGCGGGTGTCCCGTTCGCGGGCATCCAACTCGAGAATATTGCGGTTCAGGCGGTTGATGGCCTGTTCGCTGAAGCGCAGCTCCTGCTGCAATCGATCATGCTGGTTGCGCACCTGTTGCATCGCTTGCTGCAGGCTGGTGATGCGCTCACGCAGCTGTTTAAGCTCGGCCTCCTTGAGTTGGCGCTCGCTGGCCGCGTTTGCCGGTAGCACCAGCAGTGCCATCAGCAAGGCCAGCAGTGGCCACAGGCGAGGCATATGGTGCAAACGTTATTCCTCTTCTTCCTCGCCGGCCTTGCGGATCAGGCTGTGGCCGTTCATTTCGTTGGGCTGCTTGATCCCCAGGAGCTGCAACATGGTGGGGGCCACATCGGCGAGGGTGCCGCCGCCCAACATCTGCACCTCGCGCTCACCCACATAGATGAAGGGCACCGGGTTGGAGGTGTGGGCGGTATGGGCCTGGCCGGTGTCTTCGCCGCGCATTTGCTCGGCATTGCCATGGTCGGCGGTGATCAGCATTTCGCCATCCTTCGCGATAATCGCCTTGCGCAGACGCTCCAGGCAGCCGTCGAGGACTTCCAGCGCGGCCACGGTGGCTTCCATATTGCCGGTATGGCCGACCATATCGGGATTGGCGTAGTTGCAGATGATCACATCGTATTTGCCGCTTTCGATGGCCGCCACCAGCTTGTCGGTGACCTCGATGGCGCTCATTGCCGGCTGCTGGTCATAGGTGGGTACCTGGGGCGAGGGGACCAGGATGCGGTCCTCGCCCTCGAAGGGTTCTTCACGACCGCCGTTAAAGAAAAAGGTCACGTGGGCGTATTTTTCGGTCTCGGCAATACGCAACTGGCTCATACCGAGATTGGACAGCACCTCGCCCATGACATTGGTCAGTCGCTCCGGCGGGAAGGCGACCGGTACGGTGTAGTCGGCACTGTATTCGGTGAGGCTGACGAACATGCCGAGCTTGGGCCTGTTGGCCCGCTCGAAGGCGTCGAAGCCTTCCTCAATGAAGGGCCGGGTGATCTGGCGGGCACGGTCCGAGCGATAGTTCATGAACACCAGCACATCGCCCTCGTTGACACAGGCCTGTTCGGCACCGGCTGGCTGGATCGAGGTGGCCTGGACGAATTCATCCGACTCGCCACGGGCATAGGCCATCTCCAGCCCCTGCATGGCATCGGCGGCGACAAACTCGCTCTTGCAGCCGGTGATCAGGTCGTAGGCGGCCTGGATGCGCGGCCAGCGGTGGTCGCGGTCCATCGCATAAAAACGCCCGATGATCGAGGCGAAGCGTCCGCCGCCGACCTCATCAAACACCTGCTCCATCAGACTCAGGGATTCGGCAGCGCTCTTGGGCGGGGTGTCGCGGCCATCCAGGAAGGCGTGAACGTAGACCTTCTTCGCGCCACGCGCCACTGCCAGTTTGACCATCGCGTGGATGTGTTCCTCGTGGCTGTGTACCCCGCCAGGAGACAACAGCCCCAGTACATGCACCGCCTTGTCGTGCTGAACCGCCAGATCCACCGCCTCGGTGAGGGTGGCATTGTTGAAGAAGGAGCCGGTCTTGACCGAACGGCTGACCCGGGTGAATTCCTGGTAGACCACCCGTCCTGCGCCCAGGTTGAGGTGTCCTACTTCGGAATTGCCCATCTGACCGCTGGGCAGACCGACCTCGGCCCCGGAACAGCGTACCAGGGTGTGCGGGTAGTGGTTCCACAGGGCGTCCCATACCGGCGTGTTGGCGCTGGAAATGGCGTTGAAATGGGTGTTTTCCGTATATCCCCAGCCATCGAGGATACAGAGTAACAGGGGGCGGTGGCGCTCTACTGGAGGCATGGTATGACAGATTCCCGTTCAGTAAGTGGTGACAATCACTTCTCAAAAACCGTATTATTGTATATTGTTTTGCTGATATTGGCAGTATTCAAGCCAGGCTCGCCAGCAGCCGCACATCATTCTACACACACAATGGACAAAACATTATGTCGGAACAAGAAACGATGGATTTGATGAGCAAGGACGAGGATATCGACCGAGCCTCCCGATCCCTCAAGGCCATGTCCCACCCATTGCGATTGAAGATCCTCTGCACCCTGGGCGACCAGGAGATCAGTGTACAGGATATCGTCGATCGGGTCGGCACTTCCCAGAGCAATATTTCCCAGCACCTTGCGATTCTGCGTGACAAGGGTATCCTGTCATCCCGCAAGGATGCCAACCGGGTCTATTACAAGGTGGTTGATTCGCGCACCCTGCAACTGATTGGCATGATGCGCAACGTCTTCTGTCCCACCATGTAGGCGAGGCACCACCCCAACTTTACGCATAGGCAAGACTTCTTCGCATGTCACAGATTATCGAGTTTGTTACCAATCGTTGGGACCTGTTTCTGGCCCTGGCCATCATCCTGGCGCTGATGTTCAGCGGTGGCCTGATGCGCCGCCTGCGCGGTTACCAGGAAATTGTTGCCGCCGATGCGGTGCTGAAGATGAATCACGACAATGCCATCATGCTGGATGTGCGCGAAGACAGCGAGTTCAAGGACGGACACATTATCGATGCCATCCATATCCCACTGGGCAAGCTGGCCGAACGGATTAACGAGCTGTCGGCCTACAAGGGCAAAGAGGTGATCGTCAATTGCCGCAGCGGTCATCGCTCTGCCAGCGCCTGCGCGCGCCTGCGCAAGAGTGGTTTTGATAAGGTCTTCAATCTCAAGGGCGGTATCATGGCCTGGCAAAGCGCTGGCCTGCCGCTGCAAAAGCCCGCCAAGGGCAAGAAGCGCAAAGAAAAATAATAAACACCATAACGAGGAGAGTTGTCATGTCCCAGGTTGTGATGTACAGCACCGCCAGTTGTCCCTACTGCGTCCGTGCCCGTCAGTTGCTGGAAAAGAAGGGGGTCGACTATACCGATATCCGGATCGACCAGCAGCCGACCCTGCGGCCCGAGATGGAGCGCCTCAGTGGTCGCAGCTCGGTGCCGCAGATCTTTATCGGCGAGTTTCATGTGGGTGGTTTTGACGACCTGGCCGAACTGGACGTGGATGGCGAGCTGGACGAGCGCCTGGGCTTGAGCTGAGCATCAGCCATGAGCGACAGCCTGCACATTGTCTGTCCCCATTGTGACAGTACCAATCGCGTGCCGAACGACAGGATGGGCAGTGCGGCACGCTGCGGGCGTTGCAAGCGGCCGCTGTTTGATGGCCAGCCACTGGTGCTGAACGCGGCCAATTTCCACAAGCATATCCAGCACAGCGAGATCCCGGTGCTGGTGGATTTCTGGGCACCCTGGTGCGGGCCCTGCAAGATGATGGCGCCGGTGTTTGCCCAGGCCGCCGCCCGCCTGGAGCCGCGCATGCGCCTGGCCAAGCTCGACACCGAGGCCGAGCAGGCCCTGGCCGGGCAGTACGGGATCCGCAGCATCCCAACCCTGGCGCTGTTCAAACAGGGCCGCGAGATCGACCGGATTGCCGGTGCCATGGATCTGCAAAACCTGCTGGCCTGGGCCAATCGTCACCTGGCCTGAACACAGCACCCCCTTTTATCGATAGTGACCAATCAGGAATCAACATGAGCGAGAACAACGCCGCCGCCGCGCAGCAGGGACCACAGTTTGCGATTCAGCGCATCTACACCAAGGACCTGTCCTTCGAGGCACCCAATACCCCTGCTATCTTTATGGAAAATTGGGAGCCACAGATCAATGTGGACCTAAACTCCAGTGCCGATCGCCTCGACGAGGGTTTGTACGATGTGAATCTGCAGATTACCGTCACCGCCAAGCTGGGTGACAAGACTGCCTATCTGGTGGAGATCAAGCAGGCCGGGATCTTTGCGATCAGCGGTTTTCCCGAGCAGGATCTGGGAGGGATGTTGCACAGCTACTGTCCCAACCTGTTGTTCCCCTTTGCCCGTGAGGCAATCAGCAGCATCATCAGCAAGGCCAGCTTCCCGCAGATGATGCTGGCACCGATCAATTTCGACGCCCTCTACGCCCAGCACCTGCAGCAGCAACAGCAGCCGAGCGACGCGCAACACTAGGATGGACCAGGCCTCGATCGCGGTACTGGGTGCCGGTTCCTGGGGCACTGCGCTGGCCATGCAATTGGCCCGCAACGGGGTGCCGGTAAGCCTGTGGGGGCGTGATGCGTCCCAGCTGGCCGAGATGGCCGCGCTGGGGATGAACCCGCGCTACCTGCCCGGCCTGGCATTCCCGCCGGGGCTGCATATCGAGGCCGAACTGGCTAGGGCACTAAGCGGGGCCGAGCACCTGCTGCTGGCGGTGCCCAGCCATGCCTTTCGCGACACCCTGCGCCAATTGCGTCCCGCCCTCAAGTCGGACTCGCGCATCGCCTGGGCCACCAAGGGGCTGGAGCCGGGTAGTCGCAAGCTGTTACATCAAATCCTTGCCGAGGAACTGGGCGATCACCCTTGTGCGGTGATCTCCGGACCGACCTTTGCCGGTGAGGTGGCCCGTGGTCTGCCCACCGCGGTGACCGTGGCCTCCAGCGATCCCGCTACCGCACAGCTGTTTGCCCAGGCGCTGCATGGGGGGGGCTTCCGTGCCTACACCGGCAACGATGTGATCGGTGTAGAGCTGGGCGGGGCCTGCAAGAACGTGCTGGCGATCGCCGCCGGGATCGCCGATGGGCTGGGCTTTGGTGCCAATACCCGCGCCGCCCTGATCACCCGTGGCCTGGCCGAGATGATGCGCCTGGGGGTGGCGATGGGGGGGCAAAGCGAGACCTTCATGGGCCTGACCGGGCTGGGGGATCTGGTGCTGACCTGTACCGATGATCAGTCCCGTAATCGTCGCCTCGGCCTGGCCTTGGGACGTGGTGTGGAGCTGGCGGCGGCCCTGCAGACCATTGGCCAGGCGGTCGAGGGGGTCAAGAGCGCCCCGGAGATCGGCCAGCTGGCAGCGGCTCAGGGGATCGAGATGCCGATCACCGAACAGGTCTGCCGGGTCCTGCAACAGGGACTCAGCCCCCAGGCAGCGGTCGAGGCCTTGCTGGGACGCGAGCAAAAGGCCGAATGTCGTTGATACCCAGGCTGCCGGCATGATCCAGGTGGTGCTGTATGAGCCGGAGATCCCGCCCAATACCGGCAATATCATTCGCCTCTGTGCCAATACCGGCGCCGCCCTGCACCTGATCCGCCCGCTGGGTTTCGAGCTGGACGACAAGCGCCTGCGCCGCGCCGGGCTGGACTACCACGAATACGCCAGCCTGCAGATCCACGACTCGCTGCAGGACTACCTGAGAGCGGTACAACCGCAACGACTGCTGGCCTGCACCACCAAGGGCAGCAGCTGCTACAGCCGGATCCGTTACCAGTCCGGTGATGCCTTGCTGTTCGGTCCGGAGAGTCGCGGCCTGCCCGAGACGGTGCTGGCAGACATCCCGGCGGCGCAGCGCCTGCGCCTGCCGATGCGCCCCGATAGCCGCAGCCTGAATCTGTCCAATGCGGTGGCAGTGTTCGTCTACGAGGCCTGGCGGCAACAGGGCTTCGCCGACGCGATGACTGGTGCCTGATGGCCAGGGCAAGCGCATAATCACTTCAGCTGAAAACCAAAGGCCTTTCACCGCAGAGGCGCAGAGGCGCGGAGGAAGCTTGATTGCCCGGTACCGACAGGGACGCGAATGCCTTTGCCCCAATGGACCACAAGTAACGGATTTTTTTAGTGCAAATCCGTTGATGGATAGAGAAAATGAGCCGGGGCCTGAATGCCATTCTCACTCGGCGCCTCTGCGCCTTTATGTTGATTTCCCTGGATAACAACAAGTGGCAAAGCGCTTCTTGACGTGCGCTAGTCCTGGTCCGCTGTACGGGCTGGCCGCTATCGAGTATCTTTTGCCTAATTATGTGACGAGTATCGCAATGAGCCCTGAAGATAAAGCAATGCTGGCGGTAGATTTTTGCGGGATGGATTTTGCCACCCCCTTGGTACTGCTCTCCGGTTGTGTCGGTTTTGGTGAGGAATACACCCGCGTGGCCGGTTATTCCAATCGGGATGTGGGTGCGGTCTGCCTCAAGGGCACCACCCTGGAGCCGCGCCTGGGCAATGCCCCGCACCGGATCTACGAAACCCCGATGGGGATGCTGAACGCTATCGGCCTGCAAAATCCCGGCACCGCATACGTGCTGCGTGAGATCCTGCCCAAGCTGGACTTCGAGGAAACCCGCTTTATCGCCAATATCTCCGGCTCCACCGTCGAGGACTATATCGAGGTGGCGCGCCTGTTCGATGATTCCCCCATCGATGCCATCGAGATCAACATCTCCTGTCCGAATGTGAAGGCCGGTGGGGTGGCCTTTGGTAACGATCCGGAGATGTCGGCACGGGTAGTCGAATCGGTGCGTGCGGTCACCAACAAACCGATCATCACCAAGCTCTCGCCCAATCAAACCGATATTGCCGCCAATGCACGCCGCTGCATCGAGGCCGGTACCGATGCCTTTGCGGTGATCAATACCCTGATGGGCATGGCCATCGACATTGAAAGCCGCAGCCCGATCCTGGGCAATAACCAAGGTGGTCTGTCCGGCCCGGCGATCAAACCCATCGCCCTGCTCAAGACCCATCAGGTCTACCAGGTCTGTCGTGCGCACAGCATTCCGATCATCGGCCAGGGTGGGATTAGCACTGCCGAGGATGCGATTGAATTCATCATCGCCGGGGCCAGTGCGGTCGGGGTTGGCACCGCGCTGTTTTATGACCCACTGGTCTGCCAGTCGATCAATCGCGGCATTGTCGATTACCTGAAACGCCATGGCCTGAGTGAGGTGTCGCAGCTGACCGGCAGCCTGACGTTGAATACCGCCAAACCGGGTTGTGGTTGTTAGGGATCAGCAATCGCTTTTTTAAGCAGCGCAGGGAATGGTCGTAAATAACAATCTGAATAATAGGTGGCTGGATGATCCCACGTAAAAAGATCCGTATTGGCGACCTGCTGGTTGAACACAAGATCATCTCCGAGGCGCAGCTTGGCCAGGCACTGACTGAGCAAAAGCGCAGTGGTCACAAGCTCGGTCGTACCCTGATCGAGCTGAGCATCATCAGCGAGGATCAGCTGCTGCAATTTCTCTCCCGTCAGCTGCAGCTGCCGTTTATCGATCTCAAACACTACAAGTACAACGCCGAGACCGTGCGTCGTGTGCCGGAGACCCTGGCCCGACGCTACCGCGCCATCGCCCTGGAAGACAGCGGCGATACCCCGCTGGTCGGAATGGCCGATCCCACCGATATCTTTGCCTATGACGAGCTGTCCAAGATCCTGAAAAATGATCTGCGTCTGGCCGTGGTGCGCGAGGCCGATCTGTTGCGCACCATTGATCTGGTCTATCGCAAGACCGAGGAGATCAGCTCACTCGCCGAGGAGTTGAGTGAGGAGCTTTCCGACAGCGATATCAGTATCGAACAGATGTTGCAGGGTGCCGATGTCAGCGATGCGCCAGTGGTCAAGCTGCTGCAGTCCCTGTTTGAAGATGCGGTACAGATCGGTGCCTCGGATATTCACATCGAACCGGACGAGCATGTACTGCGTATCCGCCAGCGTATCGACGGGGTGTTGCAGGAACAGGTGATGAAGGAAAAACGCATCGCCGCGGCAGTGGTCTCGCGCCTCAAACTGATGGCGGGACTGGACATCTCCGAGCGGCGTCTGCCCCAGGATGGGCGTTTCAATATTCGTGTCAAGGAGCACAGCATCGATGTGCGCGTGTCCACCATGCCGATCCAGTACGGGGAATCGGTGGTAATGCGTTTGCTGGACCAATCGGGTGGGTCGCTGGATTTGAAAAAGATCGGTATGCCCGCGCTGATGCTCAACAGCTTTCGTCGCCATATCCACAAGCCCCATGGCATTGTACTGGTCACCGGGCCGACCGGCAGCGGCAAGACCACCACCCTGTACGGCGCCCTGAGTGAACTGAATGCCCCGGAAAAAAAGATCATCACCGTCGAAGACCCGGTGGAATACCGACTGCCACGGATCAATCAGGTACAGGTGAATCCCAAGATCGGGCTGAGTTTTGCCAATGTGCTGCGCACCGCCCTGCGTCAGGACCCGGATGTGGTACTGGTCGGAGAGATCCGTGATCAGGAAACCGCCGAGATCGCCCTGCGTGCAGCGATCACCGGTCACCTGGTGCTCTCCACCCTGCATACCAATGATGCGATCTCCACCGCGATCCGCCTGATCGACATGGGCATTCCCGGTTACATGGTCGCCACCTCGCTGCAGGTGATCATCGCCCAGCGCCTGGTGCGGCGTATCTGCGACAGTTGCATCGATGACTACCAGCCAACGGTGCAGGAAAAAAGCTGGTTGCTGGCGCAGCTGGATATCGATTCCGAGAGCCTGCACTTCAAGAGCGGGCGTGGTTGTCCACACTGTAATAATACCGGCTACCGTGGTCGGGTCGGGGTGTTCGAACTGCTGGAGCTGAACGAGGCCATGGCCGATGCACTGCGTCGTGAAGATACCGCCGGCTTTACCCGCGCCGCCCACGACAATCCGGCGTTTCACAGCCTCGCCCATAATGCGCTGAGTTTTGCCTTTGAGGGCCTGACCACCCTGGAAGAAGTATTGCGTCTGGTCGGTGAGATCCCCGACTTGCTGCCCGAGCACGCCGAACCGGCACAGGATGGTGCGGCCTGATGGCGCTGTTTCAGTACAAGGCGCGTGATGCCCGCGGCGAGCTGGTCAGGGGTGAGCTGGAGGCCGGCAACGCCGATGCCCTGGCCGGACAGCTGCTCAACAGCGGTATGACTCCGCTGGAGATCCTGCCGCTTAAAAAGCGCGCCGATGTCTGGGGCGATTTGAAAAAGCGCCTTGGCAGCAGCCGTCCTACGCTGGATGACCTGATCCTGTTTTGTCGCCAGATGTATACCTTGAGCAAGGCCGGGGTGCCGATTATTCGCGCTATCAACGGCCTGGCGGAAACTACCCGCAATACGACGCTGGCCGAGGTGCTCACCAAACTGCGCCAGGATCTGGAATCCGGGCGCGAGCTGAATGTGGCAATGGAGATGCACCGCGAGGTCTTTACCCCGCTGATGATCAGCATGGTGCGGGTGGGGGAGAACTCCGGCAAGATGGATCAGGCCTTTGCCCAGCTGGCCAGCTATCTGGAGCTGGAACGGGATACCCGCAAGCGGATCAAGGCGGCGATCCGTTACCCGAGCTTTGTCATCGTGGCGATTGCCCTGGCGATCGCGGTGGTCAATATCTTTGTCATCCCGGCCTTTGCCGGGGTGTTTGCCAGTATGAACCGGGATCTGCCTTGGCAGACCCAGATCCTGATCAATACCTCGAATTTTACCGTGGCCTACTGGCCCTATCTGGTGGGGGCAATGCTGCTGGCCGGGGCCGGCCTCAACTACTACATTCGCAGCGAAGGCGGGCGCTACCGCTGGGGGCGGCTCAAGCTGCGCCTGCCGATCGTCGGCAGCATCATCACCCGCGCCACCCTGGGACGCTTTACCCGCTCCTTTGCAATGGCCAGCAAGAGCGGGGTGCCGTTAATCCAGGCACTGACCGTGGTCTCGCGTGCGGTGGACAATGACTTTGTTACCGAACGCATCCTGAGCATGCGTAACGGTATCGAACGTGGTGACAGCATGACTCGCACCGCCGCCGCTACCGGCCTGTTTACCCCCTTGGTGTTGCAGATGCTGGCGGTGGGTGAGGAGACCGGTGCGGTCGATCAGATGATGGACGAGGTCTCCGATTTCTATGAGCGCGAGGTGGACTACGAGCTGCAAAACCTCAGTTCGGCAATCGAGCCGATACTGATCGTGGCGGTCGGCGTGCTGGTGCTGATCCTGGCACTGGGGATCTTCCTGCCGATGTGGGACATGACCTCTCTCGCCAGGGGCTAGCATGCGGACCAGGCATAGCGGGGCCAGCCTGCTGGAGACCTTGCTGGTACTGGCCCTGGTATTGGTGTTTATGCTGCTGGCCAGCCAGCGCATCATCGAGTTGCGCCAAAGCGCCGAGCGGGTCGGGGTGCAACACACCATTGCCACCCTGCAAAGCGCCCTGGGCACACAGATGGCGGTGATCGCCCTGCAGCAGGGCCTGCCGGGCCTGGCCGCTTTGCATCACAGCAATCCCATGGACTTGCTCGACCCGCCGCCGGTCAATTACACGGCGGAATATCCACCTCAGGACGCGCCGCCGGGCAGCTGGGTGTTTGATCCGCAGGCAAGCCAATTGATCTATCGGCTGCGCTATCCACAGTTGTTATTCAGCAGCGATACCGAACAGCCTGATCGCATTCGCCTGCAATTACAGGTGCGCTATCAAGGCGACCAGCTTCAGCGGGTGGCCATCGAACCCTTGCACGACTACCGCTGGTTGGTTGAAGACACCCTTTCAGCGCGACCCTAATTGCGGATATTGCTCTGGCTGAACTTCGGTGTCCGATGACGGGTATTGAGGCGCTGGATCGAGGCCTGCACGAACTGGGCGACCTCGGTCCTGGAGCCCTTGCGCATCCCGGTGATCTCGGTGATGCGGTTGGCGATGGTGTAGCGATACCAGTTACCCCCCTGGTTGTGCAGCGGTGGCTTGCTCTTTTCGATGGTGACGATCTCGAATTCCCACATGGGCTTTCCCTCCTGTTGGCTGTGAACGGGATAAAGCCTAAGTCAGACAGATTGCAGAAGTATGACCGGAACACTGTTATGATCAGCCCATGCCATATGCCAGCGCCGACGCTTTACTGAAGCGTTCCATCCTCTACTATCAGGGCCGCCCGATCGGTACTGCAGCTGCCTGCGACGATCGTCCTGCCGCCGCCAATTATGACGAATGCTTTGTGCGTGATTTCGTGCCCTCGGCGCTGGTGTTTCTGATGCGTGGTGAATACGAGATCGTGCGCAATTTCCTGCTGACGGTGATGCAGCTGCGCGCTCAGCAACCGGTGATGCCTGGCCATCAGCGCGCCCTGGGCCTGATGCCGGCCAGTTTCCGGGTGGTGGAGGAAGATGGCAAGGAGCGCCTGCTGGCGGACTTTGGGGAGCTGGCGATCGGCCGGGTGGCGCCGGTGGATTCGGCGATGTGGTGGATGTTCCTGTTGCGCGCCTACGTGCGCAGCAGTGGCGATGCGGCCTTTGCAGCCCGGCCCGAGGTGCAGCTGTGCATGCGTCAGACCCTGGAGCTGTATCTCAAGGAAAGCTTCGAGGCCGCCCCGACCATGCTGGTGCCCGATGGCTCCTTCATGATCGATCGGCGGATGGGGGTCTATGGCCACCCCCTGGAGATCCAGGCGCTGTATTACGGCATGTTGTGCACCGCCGATGAATTGCTGGAGCAGCATAGTGATAATGAAAAGCTGCGCCAGACCATCACCATCCGTAGCAATGCGCTGCGTTCTTACGTGCGCCTGTATTACTGGATGGGGCGGGATCGTCTCAACGAGATCCATCGTTATCACTCCGAAGAGTTCGGCATCGACGCACGCAATGTGCTTAATGTCTATCCGGAAACCATCCCCGACTGGATCGATGGCTGGCTGTGCCCGAGCAGTGGTTACCTGGTCGGCAACGTGGGGCCGGGGCGCATCGATTTTCGCTTCTTTGCGCTGGGTAATCTGCTGGCGATCCTGGTCGGCCTGGCCACCGATCAGGAGGCCCAGGCGATAATGCGCCTCTACCAACACCACTGGGATGCCCTGGTCGGCGAGATGCCGCTGAAGATCGTCTATCCGGCGGTCAGCGGCAGCGAGTGGCGCCACCTCACCGGCAGCGATCCCAAGAATGCCCCCTGGTCCTACCACAATGGTGGCAACTGGCCGGTGTTGCTGTGGCCCTTCATCGGCGCGGCCAGACGCACCGGCCGTGCCGATCTGGCCGAGCGGGCGATGTTCGAACTGGGTGAGCGGCTCTGCCAGCAAAACTGGCCGGAGTATTACGATGGCCGTCGCGGCAGTCTGATCGGGCGGCGCGCCAATTACCAGCAGGTGTGGAGTGCCACCGCCTGGCTGATCGCCGATGAATTGATGGAAAATCCCGCCAGCGGAGCGCTCTTTGATCAGTTCTGGTTTAGCTGAGCGCCCGATCGGCATCCTTGATTCCGGCGCCGGTGGCCTGTCGGTGTGGCGCGAGATCCGCCGTGCCCTGCCGGGCGAAGACCTGCTGTATGCGGCCGACACCGCCCACCTGCCCTATGGCGACAAGCCTGCCGCCTATGTGCGCCAGCGGGTCCATGCCCTGGCCGGGGTGCTGGTGGCTCAGGGTGCCAAGGCCCTGGTGGTGGCCTGTAATACCGCCACCGCCGCCGCGGTGGAATCCCTGCGTGAACGCTTCGCCCTGCCGGTGGTGGGCATGGAGCCGGGGATCAAGCCGGCCATCCTCGGCAGCCGCAACGGGGTGGTAGGGATTCTCGCCACTGCATCCATGGTGCGCAGCCAGCGCATGGCGCAACTGGTGCAGCGTTATGGCAGCGGCAAACAGGTGATCATCCAGCCCTGCCCCGGCCTGGTCGAACTGGTCGAGCGCCACGCCCTGCACGGCGCAGAGACCACCCGCCTGTTGCAGCAATACCTGCAGCCGATGCTGGATGGCGGCGTCGACACCCTGGTGCTGGGCTGTACCCACTACCCCTTTCTGATGACAGCGATCCGTCACCTGGTCGGCCCCGGCCTGCAGATCATCGACACCGCCCCAGCGATCGCG
The DNA here is from genome assembly GCA_014859545.1 of Gammaproteobacteria bacterium. Classification (GTDB taxonomy): domain Bacteria; phylum Pseudomonadota; class Gammaproteobacteria; order Thiohalomonadales; family Thiohalomonadaceae; genus SLDE01. Next base: position 158 of record JACUTZ010000060.1, on the reverse strand, counting down.
CGGCGCCTGCACAGCCTGCTGGAAGCACAGCAACTGCTCAATCCTTCCACAGAGCCAGGTCAGGCACGCTTTTTCAGCAGTGGCGATGGGATGCAGCAGGCGGCACTTTTTTCGCAGCTATTGGGCCAGACGGTCGAGGTCGAGGCCCTGCCTGAGGA
>JACUTZ010000059.1 GCA_014859545.1 Gammaproteobacteria bacterium | reverse complement strand
TCGACTGGCAGCCCATCGGCAGTGCCGAGGAGCCGTTCACCGGTTCGTTGACCAGCAGCGAGGATGGCGTTGCCCGCAGCATCACGGGCCTCAACGGTGAGCCATTATTCGATGCCATCGGCCCCGGTGCCGAGGTGTCGGATCTGATCATCGCTGGCAGCGTTAACGGTGATGCCGGTAGCAACGCGGGCCTGTTGGCGAACACCATTCATGGTGAGGCGGGCAATGAGGTACGCATCGACAACATTACCATCGACAGCGATAGCCGCATCGATGGCGGTACGAACGACTATATCGGCGGCCTGGCGGGTACCATCGACTACGCCGATCTGAACAACATCATCGTCGATGGTGAGGTAAAGGGTCGTGACTACGTCGGTGGTATCGGTGGCCATATCAGCAATAGCACCATCACTGACAGCACGGTCAGCGGCGACGTGGAGGGGCAGCATCACGTCGGCGGTATTGGTGGTGAGCTTGATGGCAGCAGTGTCAACGACACGACCGTCAGCGGTGATGTCACGGGTAGTGGTGATAACGTCGGCGGGATCGGCGGCGAGGTGAACGACAGTAGCATCGACAACGCCACCGTCGAGGGTAACGTCGCGGGCCAGGACTACGTCGGTGGTATCGGCGGCCAGGTTAACGACAGCAGCATCAGTGGCACCACCGTCACCGGCAATGTCGATGGTAATGACAACGTCGGCGGCGTGGGCGGCAGCATCGCCAACAGCGAGCTGGACGACACCCACGTCGAGGGTGACGTGACTGGGTCTGGAGACAATGTTGGCGACCTCGCCGGTCAAATCGAAGGCGAGGTGCGCATCGACGATGAGGCGCCCGGCATCTACGACGAAGAGGGCCATATGATGGGTGACCAGAGCGTCGCCACCGGCGAGCCGGTACGCTTCCGTATACCGTTCGGCAATGTCACCACCTCAGGGACGGTGACACGGGGTGGTGATACGCAAACCCTCGCTGCAGCGACCTGGCCCGAACTGCTGACGGATCCCGATGGCGGCACCACGATCCTGCGCATCGATGGCGAGGGCTACTACATCTTCGAGGCAAGCCGTGGCGGAAGCTACACGCTCCAGTTCAACGATGGGGCCTACACCTTCACCATCGCGTTCGAGGTGCGCCCGCAGGTGGCCTTCAGCAGCATCCGCCAATACGGCACCGATGGCGAGGTGGTCGAGATCCGCGCCGTGCTGGAGGGCTCGCCGGGGCAGTACCCGGTGGTGGTGCCATACGAACTGATCGGCACCGAGCTCATTGGGGATTCCGATGGTCTTGAGCGAGACAACGGGACGCTCAAACCCAGTGGCGAGTTCCTCTTTGAGGAGGGACAGCATGAACGGCTGCGTCATTTGACGCTGACGCCAAATGCCACCACCGGCACCATCCGCATGACCCTGACCCAGGGTGACGGCCCCGAGCACGCCATTCTGGGCGATCCGGCGGTGCATGAAATCGTGCTGCTTCAGGGCGAGGTGATCCCGCTGTCGGTAGGGGTGAGCGTGGTACAGGATCAGTCACACATCACCGACGGCGTAGTTGTCGTCGGCGAGGGTGAGGTCACTCTGACGGTGGATGGCCCGCAAGGCGGCTCGATTGCCTGGGATGGCCATTATGACCTCGGCCTTGCTGGTCATGAAACCAGCGAGTTCACTATCGACGGTGATGCACTGGTGCAACTGGCCGGGTCCAGCTACGGCTTCGAGGTGATCGTCACTGACTTTGATACAGGCCGCACGGGCACCGCCCAGGGTCGCCTGCGGGTGGTTAGCGAGCTCCCTGTGGGCTATCACGCGGTGGCCGGTGATCGGGATGAGCCCCATCGCCTGCTGATCTGCACCGAGGGTGAGTTCCGTTCGGTGGGGGCGGGTCACTGTGAGACCAGTTCACAGGACGTGCCACTGGAGGTACCTGAGGGCTATGGTGTGCGCATGGGCGAAACCGCCGAGCGGGTCTCCTGGGGCGAGGGCCACTTCGGCACGGGGATACATACTGATGATCTGCAGGATGCCAATGGCAGTCTGGCCCTGAATCGTACCGACCGAGGCTTTGCACACCTGGGCTACCTGGTCGACTTCGAGGTCTTCGACCTGCAGTATCCGGGGCAGTCGGTGCCGGTGGTGATCCCGCTGGCGCTGGACGAGACGATCCCTGCCGAGGCCGTGTGGCGCAAGTGGCATGGTAGTGAAGGCTGGCGGGACTTCCGCGAGGACGAGGCCAACGGGTTGTACTCCGCGGCGCGCATGGGTGATGGCTGTCCCTGGCCTGGTTCTGATCGCTGGCAGGCGGGCCTGAACGAAGGGGACCACTGCATCCGCCTGATCATTGAAGACGGCGGCCCCAACGACCTGGACGGTCGTGCGGACGGGGTGATCCGTGACCCGGGGACACTGGCAGTGCCCGCAGCTGCAGCGGGCAGCAACGATGCCCGACTGATCAGTGGCGGCGGTGCCATCGGCGGATGGCTGCTGCTGGGCCTCGGTGGCATGCTGCTGGTCGCCCGGCTGGGGACTGCCCGGCGAGGCCTCTGGTTGGCTGCCAGCGCGCTGTTGTTATTGTCCCTCCCGGCGCAGGGCGAGCCACCGACGGACAGGGAGGAACATCGCTGGTATGTGGGTGGGCAGCTTGGTTATGCGCACAGCGCCGACGTGAGTTCCTCGTCGGTGACTGAGGGGATGGCGCGTGCCGGGATCGCCGGTAGTGCCCAGGTGAGTGACCGCACACGCCCGACGTGGCGTCTGTTCGGTGGCTATCGCCTGAGCGAACACCTTGCCCTGGAGGGCGGTTATACCGATCTGGGCGAGATCACCACGCGGTTCCTGGATGTGGACCCCGAGATCGATGTGGACACGCTGGAAGGCGTTCGTCCCACTTCGGGTCGGGGCCTGGAAGTGGCGGGGATCTTTCATTGGCCGGTGCACGAGCAGTTGGGTCTGTATGCCCGTGCGGGTATCTGGCATTGGCAGGCGCGCTATAAGCTGCAAGTCGACGGTGAGTGGGAACGCAAGACGGTCTCTGGCAGCTCCGGGCTCTTTGGTGTAGGCGCAGCCTTGCATTGGAACGCCGCGTGGTCTTCCCGGCTGTCGGTGGATCGCTATCGCAGTGATGGCGAGGATCACGACCTGCTGGGGGTCAGCCTCGTTCGGCGCTTTTAGTCGGCCATCGCGACGGGCTAGCGAAGCGAGAGGGGCTGTATCCGCACTGTGGGTACAGCCCCTCTCGCTTCGCCTTCTCCGTATCGTTGCTCTATTTCGGTACCCCTCTGAATCTGAGCGATTAGTGACAGTAACCCTTGAGTTTGCGGCCAATGGCCTCCAACTAACAGGGACATGAATTATTCCCCCATCCCCCATTGACACCCAGGAGTTCCCAATGGATGTTTTGCAACGTATTGATGAGCAAGTAAAAAGTAACCCGATCGTGATCTACATGAAGGGCACCCCGCAGATGCCGATGTGCGGTTTCTCCAGCCGTGCCTCCCAGGCCATGCAGTCCTGTGGGGTGGAGTTTGCCTATGTCAACGTGCTGGCCGATCCGGAGATCTTTGAAAACCTGCCCCGTTACCAGAACTGGCCCACCTTCCCCCAGATCTACGTCAACGGCGAACTGATCGGTGGCCACGACATCCTGATGGAGATGTATCAAAAGGGCGAACTGCAACCGCTGCTGCAGGCCGCTGCTGGCAAGGTTGAGGAATAAAAGCGCTCAACCGCAAAGACGCAAAGTTCGCAAAGGAATAAAAGGTATTCAGGACAGCAGTCAAATGCAGGTACTGGATGAACGATCCCTTGTGTGAGCGGCATGTCCGATATGGCTTGATTGGCGAGACGACCCTGACGGCATTCACGACAATCCAGCGTTAAGGCTGCCAGCGTCACTTCAGAAACCTTTGCGTCTTTGCGGTTTCCCTGCTGGTGTTAGTCCAGCGGACAGCCACCCAGGTCCTTGAGGCGGTTGACCATGGTGCAGAACAGTTCGGCGGTGCGTTCGGCATCGTAGAGCGCGGAGTGTGCCTCACCGCTATTCCATTCTATCCCCGCTGCCTTGGCCGCCTTGGCCAGCACGGTCTGTCCGTAGAGCAGGCCGCCCAGTGTGGCGGTATCGAAGCTGCTGAAGCTGTGGAAGGGGTTGGCCTTTTCCATCTTGTTACGCTCCACTGCCGCCTTGATGAATCCCAGATCGAAAAACGGATTGTGCCCTACCAGGATGGCGCGGGTGCATTGCTGTGTCTTCACCTCTGCGCGCAGCGGGGCAAAGATATGCTCCAGGGCCTTGTCTTCCTTCTTGGCCATGCGGAAGGGGTTCCACGGGTCGATGCCGGTGAACTCCAGGGCGCGTTTTTCCAGGTTGGCACCGGCAAAGGGCTCCACATGACAACTGTAGGTTTCATTGACATGCAGGCGACCGGCCAGGTCCATGCGCAGGGTTACCGCGGCGATCTCCAGCAGCGCGTCGGTGGCGGCATTGAAGCCGCCGGTTTCCACATCCACCACCACCGGCAAAAAGCCGCGAAAGCGCTGGGCCATGCTGTAATTGTTCGATTCAGGCATCAGGTTTCCAGAATTTAATTAACCGCAGAGACGCAGAGTACGCAGAGAGAAAAGAGAAAAAAGTGATCGGTAAATTCAGTTACGACCATCATTAACCCACATCCGAGTCCGGTGAGGTAAGGGCTTGCTCACCATTTTTAACTCTGCGTACTCTGCGTCTCTGCGGTGATATTCTTTTATGAGACAAGCTTCCATTGCACCAGCTCCCCGGCGCGGTAGGGGATCAGGATTTCGTCGCCAAACGGATAGCTGTCGGGCACTTGCCAGGGCTCGCGCACCAGGGTGATGGTGTCGGTATTGCGCGGCAGGCCATAGAAATCGGCGCCATGGAAGCTGGCAAAGCCTTCCAGCCTGTCCAGCGCGCCGGCCTGTTCGAATACCTCGGCATACAACTCAATGGCCGCATGGGCGCTATACATCCCGGCGCAGCCGCAGGCGCTTTCCTTGGCGCCCTTGCTGTGCGGGGCGCTGTCGGTACCGAGGAAGAATTTGGGGTTGCCGGAGCAGGCCACCTCCACCAGTACCTCGCGGTGGGTCTCGCGCTTGAGCACCGGCAGGCAGTAGTGGTGCGGGCGCATCCCGCCCACCAGCATGGCGTTGCGATTGAGCAGCAGGTGTTGCGGGGTGATGGTGGCACCGACGTTTGGCCCGGCGCCCAGCACGAAGCGCGCCATCTCGGCGGTGGTGATGTGCTCGGCCACTACCTTCAGATCGGGGATGCGCTCCAGCAGCGGTGCCAGCACCGTCTCCAGAAAGACCCGTTCCCGGTCAAAGATATCCACTTCACGGTGAGTCACCTCGCCATGCACCAGCAGCGGCATGCCCAGTTCGGCCATGCTGCGCAGGGTGGCCTCGGCCTTGTGGATGTCGGTCAGGCCCGAGTCGGAATTGGTGGTGGCCCCTGCCGGGTAGAGCTTGACCGCTTGCACCACGCCGCTTTCCCTGGCGCGGGCAATTTCCTCGGGTGGGGTGTTGTCGGTCAGATACAGGGTCATCAGCGGCTCGAAACGGCTGCCCGCAGGCAACGCGGCCAGGATCCGTTCACGATAGGCCTGGGCCTGGGCGGTGGTGGTCACCGGTGATTTGAGGTTGGGCATCACAATGGCGCGGCCAAAGCGTGCGGCGGTGTGTGCTACTACCGCCTTGAGGGCATCGCCATCGCGCAGGTGCAGGTGCCAGTCATCGGGTTGGGTAATGCGGATGGTATCCATGGGGCCGGGCCGAATGTGATTCAGGGGCGCTCATTATGCCAGAAAGCCCGGCGGCTTGCCGCATCAGGCCTCTTTGGATGGTTCCGGTTCCACCGGTGGCAACAGGTCTTCGAGGAAGAAGGCCGAGAGCTGGGCGCGGCCCCCCAGCCCGGATTTTCGGTATACCGCCACCGCATGTTGGCGCACAGTGCGTTCCCTGCGCCCACAGATGGCGGCGATCTCCTTATGGCTGAGTCCCTTGATCATTAATACCGCGGTGTTGTACTCGGCGCGCGTCAGTCTCCAGTCCTTGAGTTGCTGATCAATCCGGCTCCCCAGGCCTTGCCGGTGGGTGTGCAGGGAATCGTTGGCATCCATGGCCTGACGGCGTTCCGCCAGCCAGAGCAGGATGAGGTACACGGACAGGGTAAAACAGACCAGTACGATGGCGATCTCTACCACGAAGTGCGATAGCGAGAGGGTATGGGGCCAGTCAAAAATCAGATCAATGATGGTCAGACCGGTGATGGTGATGAGCAGGATCGCGATGACGGCATATCTGGAACGGGTTTTGTCACTCACAGGTCTCGCTCCGCTGGATGGGTATTCCTGGCCGCCACCCATGCTGATGGATCACATTGTCGAACATTTGTCGGATGACCGGTCTCTTCTGCTCGCCCCTTTGCGGGGGCATTTTACGGCGATCCGAACATTTGCCGGATGCCGCTCAAATCGTCTTGCTTTCAAGAACCTTACCACAGTTCGTAAACCCGGCAAATGCCGGAGGTTCAGTGTGGGAACTTTCTGATAGATTGATTTGTACCGGCGTGATTCGCCGGTGTCGCGGTGCCGTTGGCCACGCCGGATGGCGGCGGGTTCTACGGTTCGTGGCAGTACACCACACCGAATAAAACATACTGGAGGGTCATCATGGGCACCAAGCCAGCATCACGAGGTTTATCACTACTACTGGGCACCATCATCGGCATGGTCTTGCTGATACCACAGCAGGCGAGTGCGGTACCGGCCTTTGCCCGGCAGGTGGGCATGAGTTGTGTCGCCTGTCATAACCAGGCATTTCCGGCATTGAACGCCTTTGGTCGCTCGTTTCGGGCCGGCGGCTACACCATGGTCGGTGGCAAGAGCCTGATTGAAGGCGATGATATCTCACTGCCGATGGCGATGAATCTGTCGGCGGTGCTCAAGGCCCGTTATGTGAAGGAAAACGGGGACAGTGGTGAGGGCGTCGACCATGGTCAGATCCAGTTCCCGGATGAGGCGGCACTGTTGATCGGTGGTCGCATGGCCAAGGATGTGGGCTTCCTGTTCGAGGTTGGTATGGCCGGGATAGCCGGTGGGGTTGAGGGTGAAAACGATCCTATTACCAATGAGGTAACGGGTGAAGCGGAGAGCATCGCGCTGCTGGGTGCCAAGATGCACTTCAACGTCGCCAATGTCGGCGCCTCGCAGCTGAGCGTGATCCCCTTTACCACCGATGCCCTGGGGGTTGGCTATGGCTTTGAACTGCTGAACACCGGTGTGCAGCGTTCCCAGCGTGCGGCCGAGCCGCGGACATCCACCAGTGCCGGCCAGGCCCTGGGTACCGGTGCCGGTGCGGCCACCGGGATGGCCTTTGTTGCCTCCAGCCACCGCTATTTTGTGAACTACACGGCTTGGACACCGGGATTCTGGGGCGAAAACCAGGATATTAAACCCGCCGGTCTGGCCCATGCTCTTCGTGCGGTTTATATGCCGAACCTGGGGGGCTGGGATACCGGTTTTGGCATGCAGTATATGACCGGTGATGTGAAGGTGGCCGGCGAGGCACCGATGAAGACCGATGCCTGGCTGCTGGATGCACAGGCCCTGGGTCAGGTGGCAAGCATGCCCTTGAGCCTGTATGCCAGCTATGGTCGTAGCAAGGGCGATCCGGACAGTATCTGGAACACCAATGATGAGGATGCCTCGGCATGGAGTGTGATGGCTCAGTTGGGGGTGAAGCCAAACAAGGCTAATGTCTATCTGGCTTATCGCGCTATGGATGATGGTGCGGCAGCGGACAGCCAGTTCAATGCGCTGGCCTTTGGTGGGCAGTATCTATGGTCACAGAACATTCGCTTTGAGTTGTTCCATGTGATGGAAAGTGGTTCCGGGGTGGATGCCAGGGCCAATGGCAACGACAGCCAGACCATGTTGCAGCTTTTTGCCGGTTTCTGACCGGACAATACCCATGCCAAGGCAGTGCGCGTCCTGAGGATGGGTGCGGTCCGAGGTATGGGTCAGCAAACAAAAAAACCGCCGGGAAACCGGCGGTTTTTGTTTGGGGGAGATCGTTTAATGCACTTCCTCACCGAACATCAGCATCACATAGGCGCGCATCGCGGCCTCCAGCACGTCTTTGCCCTGGGCGAGGATGTCCGGTTCGATGGAGGCGGACCACAGCTGGTTGCCCTCCGTATCCCAGTTAAGATCGATATGATACTGTTCGATCAGTGGCCCGCCCTGGGACCAGTAGCGGCTGGGATTCCAGCGCCGGAGCGGCAGATTGTGTCCCGGCTGGTAATACCAGAGGCCATCGTCGCCCTGTTTGAGCTCGAGTTCCTTGCCGCGGGCGACCCAGTGATCAAGCTGTGTGTCGTGCAATTCTGAGACTTTCATGGTGTATAAACCTGGGCAGATATGGATGCCCGCAGATCTTAGCATGGGTGAAATCGTTTGGTGGAAATTGCATTTATTGTCCTGGGTGTGCTGGGCTGGTGGTGGTATAGCGGCACCGTGGCACGCGAGGCGGCGGCACTGGCGGCAGGCCATGCCTGCCAGCGCCATGGGCTGCAATTGCTGGATGAAACGGTGTCGGTGACGCAGACCCGTCTGCGCCGGGATCGCAGTGGACGGGTGCGCCTGTGGCGGCGTTTTGTGTTCGAGTTTACCGACGATGGGGATCAGCGCCGTAGTGGTCAGCTGGAATTGCTGGGGCGCAAGGTCCTGGCGATGCACCTGGACTTACCCGAGGGCGGTCTGTACGAAGCGGACTAGTCGCCGGTTCTGGGTGCTGCCAGCGAGTTTTGGCGTCTGTATTGTCCCCGCTCGGCCATATCAAGTATGCTTGGCCCGGATATAAATAAAACAAATAGCCATAGAGAGGTATGTTGTGGCAGATAGACGTCTACAGGTTTTCCACACCGTGGCCCGCTTACTGAGCTTTACCAAGGCGGCAGAATCCCTACACATGACCCAGCCTGCGGTGACCTTTCAGGTGCGTCAGCTGGAGGAGTATTTCAATACCCGGCTGTTCGACCGTACCCATAATCGCATCAGCCTGACCGAGGCCGGGGAGCGGGTCTATGGTTATGCGGATCGCATCTTCGCCCTGTATGCGGAGATGGAAAACTCGGTACGCGATCTGACTGGGGAAGTCAGTGGCGTATTGTTGCTCGGGGCCAGTACCACCATTGCCGAATACATGTTGCCGGCCCTGCTGGGCGACTTCAAGGCCAAGTACCCGGAGGTTTCGATCCGGCTGCAGGTGGCCAATACCGACGGTATTGTGACGATGGTGGAAAACAACACCATCGATCTTGGCGTGGTCGAGGCGCCGGTCGGTAACAAGAATCTGGTGGTAGAAAACTGCCGCATGGATCGGATGGTGCTGATCGTGCCTCCCAACCACCCGCTGGCCAAGAAAAAATCGGTACCGATCACCGAACTGCTCAACTACCCCTATATCTGTCGCGAGGAGGGCTCCGGCACCCGCGAGGTGATGCTGGAGGCGATGAACCTGGCTGGTGCGCATGCGCAGGACATGAACATCGTGATGGAACTGGGCAGCCCCGAGGCGGTCAAGGGTGCGGTGGAGGCCGGGATGGGTCTGTCGATCCTCTCCCGTGCCACCATCGACAAGGAATTGCGCCTGGGTTCACTGGTGGCGGTGGAGCTGGAAACCCCGGTGGAACGGCCCTTCTCCTTTGTTCATCAAAAACAGAAATTCCGCCTGCGGGCGATGGAAAAACTGCTGGACTTCGCCCGTCATTATTGCCGCGAGCACCCCTAAGCCCCTATGTTGCCGATCAAGCAAAAATCTCCCGACACACGCAGCCAATTGCAGGACGTGATTGGGCGTCTGCCAGACGCGGTTCTGCCCGGACTGCTTGACTATGTCAGCTATCTGGCCGAGCGTGCCGGGCCGGAAGCACTCAGCCTGCAGCCACCCAAGCCAATGCCGCGGCCTGCCGAAGAGAGTGTGGTGGCGGCGATGAAGCGCCTGCGCGAGAGCTACCACATGCTGGATCACAGCAAGATGCTGCATGAGTGCTCCGGGCTGATGGCCCAGCATCTGATGCAGGGGCGGGCTGCCAGCGAGGTGATCGACGACCTGGAAGCCCTGTTTGAACGCGACTACCAGAAATATGCCGAGCGGCTGAGTGGTTGAACCATGAATGTGATCCGCCAGTGGTTTATCCGCTATTTTTCCGACCCCCAGGCCATCCTGCTGGGGGTTTTGCTGTTACTGGGCTTTGGTGTGGTGTTGTTTCTGGGCAAGATGCTCACCCCAGTGCTGGCCAGTATTGTCATCGCCTATCTGCTGGAGGGGGCGGTGCGCATCCTGGAACGACGACTACAGCTGCCGCGTACACCGTCGGTATTGCTGGTATTTAGCGCCTTCATGCTGTTGATTCTGTTCTTGATCCTGGTGGTGGTGCCGCTGATGTGGGGGCAGACCATGGAGCTGGTGCGCGAGCTGCCGGTCTATGTCCGGATGGGGCAGGACATGCTGCTCAATCTACCCCAGCAGTATGCCTTTATCTCGGAGGCCCAGATCCTCGAGATCATGGGGATGGTCTCCCGTGAGGTCACCCATGCTGGCCAGCGTCTGCTGACCCTCTCCCTGACCTCGATCCCGGTGCTGATCACCGTATTGGTCTATCTGATCCTGGTGCCCCTGCTGGTGTTTTTCTTTCTCAAGGACAAGCAGCGTCTGCTCGGCTGGATGACGGCCTTCCTGCCCCATGAGCGTAGCCTGGCGGTGGATGTCTGGCGCGACGTGGACCAGCAGCTGGGCAACTATGTACGCGGCAAGTTCTGGGAGATCCTGATCGTTGGCGCCACCAGCTTTGTGGTGTTCACCTTTATGGGTATCAATTACCCGATCCTGCTGGCGGTGCTGGTGGGTCTGTCGGTGGTGGTGCCCTATGTGGGGGCGGCGGTGGTGACCATCCCGGTGGCCCTGGTGGCCTTCTTCCAGTGGGGCTGGGGGCCGGAGTTTGCCTGGCTGTTGGTGGCCTACGGGGTGATTCAGGCCCTGGATGGCAATGTATTGGTGCCGCTGCTGTTCTCCGAGGTGGTCAATCTTCATCCGGTGGCGATTATCGTTGCGATCCTGGTTTTCGGTGGCCTGTGGGGCTTCTGGGGTATCTTTTTCGCCATTCCGCTGGCCACCCTGGTCAGCGCGATCCTGACCGCCTGGCCCCGTCCGGCGGCGCTTCAGGCGGACTCATCCGCGCAAAATTCCGCACTTTCTGAAGAAGGTGCTTGAGTTTTTCTGTCATTTTTCACAAACTAATACTCATTATTGCTAAATTTAATGCTCACACTGAACAGGGGGAGTGCATGACGCTTGACGACAAGAAACGCCTGCTGCGCGAGATGCTATTCGCGCGGCGCTTCGAGGAACGCTGCTACGAGGCCTATGTGGAACGCAAGATCGGGGGCTTTTTGCACCTCTATCCCGGTCAGGAAGCCTGCGCCCATGGGGTGCTGGAGGCGGCCCGACCCGGTCATGACTATGTGATCACCGGCTATCGCGACCATGTCCACGCGATCAAGTGCGGTTCCGATCCCAAGGCGGTGATGGCCGAGCTGTTTGGCAAGGAGACCGGCTGTTCCAAGGGGCGTGGCGGTTCCATGCACATCTTCGACGTCGAGCATCGCTTCATGGGCGGTTATGCCCTGGTGGGCGGTCCCTTCCCGCTGGCGGCCGGTATGGCCAAGGCGATCAAGCTCAAGGGTGGCGACGAGATCGCCATCTGCTTCCTCGGCGATGCCGCCAATAATCAGGGCACCTTCCACGAGGCCCTGAACATGGCCTCGGTATGGCAGTTGCCGGTGCTGTATGTGACCGAAAACAATCTTTACGGCATCGGCACCCGCGTGGATCGTTCCACCGCCGTGCAGGAACAGTACAAGCGCGCCTGCGGCTATAACATCCCCTCTGACCGAGTCGATGGTCAGGATATCGATGTGGTCTACGAGGCGGCCAAAAAGGCCGTCGACCATGTGCGCTCCGGCAAGGGCCCCTACATGCTGGAACTGATGACCTATCGCTACCGTGGCCACTCCATGTCCGACTCCAACGCCTATCGCTGCAAGGAAGAGGAAAAGGAATGGGGCAAGCGCGACCCGGTGATCATCCTGCGCGACCGACTGATTGACGCCGCTGCGATCACCGAAGAGGAATACCAGGTGATGGACAAGGCCATCATTGACGAGATCGAAAACGAGATCATCCCCTACTGCGAGAACTCCCCCGAGCCGGATGTGGCCGAGGTGGAGAAGTATGTGCTGGCAGACAATGATCCGTGGGTAGCTGGAGGTAAGCAGTAATGGCCGAGTTGATGTATTGGGAAGCGATCCGCCGCGCCCACGATGAAGAAATGGCGCGCGATCCGCTGGTAATCTGTATGGGTGAGGACATCGGCCTGGTCGGTGGCACCTACAAGGCCACCACCGGCCTGTATGACAAATACGGCCCGGAACGGGTCATCGACACCCCGATTGCCGAGGGTGGTTACACCGGCCTGGGCGTCGGTGCCTCCTTCCTGGGGGTGCGTCCGATCATCGAGATCATGTCGGTCAACTTTGCCTGGCTGGCGATGGACCAGATGTTCAACTCTGCCGCCAAGGTGCGCTACATGTCCGGCGGTCAGTTGACCTCGCCGGTGGTATTCCGCTCGCCGGGTGGCTGCGCCCATCAGCTGGGTGCCCAGCACTCCGCGCGGATGGAAAAGGTCTTTATGGGGATCGCCGGTCTGCGTGTGGTTACCCCCTCCAATCCGCGTCAGGCCTATGGTCTGCTCAAATCCGCGGTGCGTTGTGATGACCCGGTGTTCATCAACGAACACGAGCTGATGTACAACATGAAGGGTGAGGTCCCGGATGCGGAATATTTCCATCCGCTGGAAGGTTCGGAAGTCACCCGTCCCGGCAAGGACATTACCCTGTTTGCCTATAACATCTCGGTACACTGGTGCATCCAGGCGGCCGAAACCCTGGCCAAGGAAGGGATCGATTGCGAGATTATCGACCTCTACAGCCTGGCGCCACTGGATCGTGCCGGGATTGCCGCCTCGGTGCGCAAGACCCATCGGGCGATCATCGTCGAAGAGGCCGAGGCCCCGGTTGGGGTGGGTTCCGAAGTGATGGCGATCATCAACGAGGAATGCTTCTTCGAGCTGGATGCCGCACCGGTGCGTGTCTCCGCCAGGAACGTGCCGATCCCCTACAACCGTGGCCTGGAAAAGGCCTCCCTGCCCAACCCCAATGACGTGGTGCAGGCAGTGCGCAAGATGTTGGGGAAATAATTTACCGCAGAGACGCTGAGAACGCCGAGAAAATACATAGTAATCAAGTACGGGAACATGGTCGGACGCTGTCATTACACATGCCTTGCATGCGATGGGAGACGGACCGGTAAGCCACATACGCCTGCTTGGATTTCTCTGCGCACTCTGCGTCTCTGCGGTGAACTTTTATTAAGTTATTCTGGATAGGAAGATCATGGCCGAACCGTATGTAGTCAAAATGCCCCAGCTTTCCGACACCATGAGCGAAGGGGTGTTGGTGTCCTGGGAGAAGCAGCCCGGTGATCGCATCTCCCGTGGCGACATTATTGCCACGGTGGAAACCGACAAGGCGATCATGGACGTGGAAGTATTCCGTGATGGCTATCTCTCTGGCCCGCTGGCCGAGGTGGACAGCAGTGTCCCGGTCGGTGAGGCGATTGCCTATATCGTCGAGACCGCCGAGGAAATTGGTCAGCTTGCGGCAGTTGGCAGCGCCCCTGCCGAGGCCGCTGCACCGGCGGCCAGTGTCAATGCCAGTGTCAATGCCAG
>JACUTZ010000213.1 GCA_014859545.1 Gammaproteobacteria bacterium | reverse complement strand
AGGCCAGGTAGGCCCGATAAGGGTACTGACCCCTTATAGCGGAAGACACTATCAATCACCCCGTGGTAGAGTTCGATGATTGATATACGACGACCCTGATTCATTACTACTTCGAGTGATACCACATGAGCCAAACACTTTTAGAGAAATACGAGGCGGTTGTTGTCGAAATGGCACACGCCTATCTGGATAACATGGAGCAGGAGTTGGCCAGGAAGTACCAGAACAATGCCTATGAGTTGCATGCGGGCATTACGGACGCGGATTACGATATGCTGATGAAAAAGCATAATATTCCCAGTCAGGAATTTGCCGATCTTTATCAGGAATTTCAGAAGATGAAGCCGACCACGCATCTGATGCGGCTGATGAGTGCGTTTACTGCATCAGGCGGGAGTGTGGATGTGGAGCCGGTTTACGATGAAGATAGCCAGCGGCTGAAGGTGTCGGTTAATTTTGTGATTGCGGATAAAACGCTGGATACGATCGAAGGGCTTTCGCCCATTGAGGCCTTGCTGCTGAGGATGGACGCGATGCTGCAGATTGATACGGTGCTTTCCGGTGCAGATCCGACGGTGTCACCTGCCTTCTAGCGCGGGTGCCCGGCCTGCTTGTTAAGCTGGCCGTGCTGGCGTGAAGATGCCTTCACGCCAGCCTCTGTCCTTATCCGCGTCTTCTTGCCTTGACCGCCTCGGCCAGTTCGCGCAACAGCGGCTCGGTGGTATCCCAGCCCATGCAGGCATCGGTGATGCTTTGCCCGTAGGTACACTCCTTGTCTGGGACCACGTCCTGACGACCTTCGACCAGATGGCTCTCCAGCATCACCCCCATGATCGCCTGCTCGCCATTGTGAAGCTGTTCGGCCACGTCACGGCAGACATCGGCCTGGCGGCGGTAGTCCTTGTTGCTGTTGGCGTGGGAGCAGTCGACCATTAGCTGCGGGCGCAGGCCGTTTTCTTCCAGTTGGCGGGCGGCTTCCTTGACGCTGGCGCTGTCGTAGTTGGGCTGTTTGCCGCCGCGCAGGATGATGTGACAGTCCTCGTTGCCGGTGGTGGAGAAGATCGCCGAGTGGCCGTGCTTGGTCAGCGACATGAACACATGCGGGCGGGAGGCGGCGTTGACCGCGTCGATGGCGATCTTCAGGCCACCGTCGGTGCTGTTCTTGAAGCCAATCGGACAGGACAGGCCGGAGGCCAGTTCGCGGTGGCCCTGGCTCTCGGTGGTGCGTGCGCCGATGGCACCCCAGCTGATCAGATCGGCGATGTATTGCGGGCTGATCAGGTCCAGGAATTCGGTGGCGGCGGGTACCCCGTGTTTGTTTAGGTCCAGCAGCAGGCTGCGGGCCAGGCGCAGGCCCTTGTTGATATGGAAGCTTTCGTCCATGTCCGGGTCGTTGATCAGTCCCTTCCAGCCGATGGTGGTGCGTGGCTTTTCAAAATAAACACGCATGATGATGCACAGCTCGCCTTCCAGCTCGTCGATCAGGGGTTTGAGGCGCTGGGCGTAGTCGCGCGCCGCATCCGGGTCATGGATGGAGCAGGGGCCGACGATTACCACCAGGCGGTCATCCTCGCCATGCAGGATCCGGTGGATGGCCTGGCGATGGCGAAATACCGTTCCTGATACGGCTTCATCGAGGGGGTATTCCGCATGCAGGTCGGCCGGCGGGCTGACCTCCTGGATGCCGCTGATGCGAACGTCGTCTGTCTTGTAATGCATATTGTCGTCTTGCTTGGCTATAGGCTAGGAAGGGATTTGCCTACAATGGTATCAAATTTGAGGGAGTTAAAGCGTAAATCAGGGAAAGTTTGCGCGACAGGGGACGCCGGAGCGGCACACTTGGCTGTGTAAGTGCTTGTGCTAGGCCTGTGCCCCTGCCAGGGCCCGGCCCGGCAGGGGGCTTGTCAGATAAGGGAGATAGACGGGTCTAGCCGCCAACGATGTCGGGGTGCAGCCCCTGTTCCTGCATGACCCCCAGTACATGCATGGGCACATTCTCATGCTCATCGAATTCGACCAGCATGTCATGGGGCAGGGTGGTGTTGTAATGCACGTCGCGGACATGGGATGTGGATAACAGGGCAGCGCGCAGGATGTTGAATTCCCGCCGCCCCAGTGTTTCGTTGATATGCAGATTGATGGTGTTCATGGGACACCTCCAAGCGGTGCAGCGTTGTGTTCGCACCTGCCTTAAGCGAAGACCATGGGCGGCCATTTGGCCGCCATGCCGTCCCTATGGCAGGACCCGATCGATCAGCAGTTCCAGGCCCTGGGTGCCGGGGGCGATCACCGCAGTGCTGCCCT
>JACUTZ010000212.1 GCA_014859545.1 Gammaproteobacteria bacterium | reverse complement strand
CGGGCCTGTTCTATCAGGTGATAGTAGTGATTCATCATGGTTTGCCAGGCCGGTGTCGCCCGAAATGCCAGCCATTCCTCTGCGTTGGATGTGGTGTCATAGCTGTCCCATGGAAATATCTTATCCATCCACAGGATCGGCAGTATATCCACCCCCTCATCACGCTCGTATCCCCTGATCATATCCAAGTGGTACTTCGATAGTTCACGCAACACCATTTTTCGCAAAGCAGGCTCCGAGGCACGCAGATCCAGTTCCAGGTAGTACAACAACTGCCCCGGTCGCTGGATCGAAAGCAACTCATACAGACGCGGCCCGTGCGAGGCGGTTTCAAGCAACAAGCGGAGCGGGATGGCATCCACACACATATTCAAGGTCATCTCGCCGTGCTCACGCTCATACAGGCTGGACGGTGGCATTGGATAGGAATTGGCGAGGGCATCCAGGATCGCATCGAAGGGCATTGATTCTGTCATCGTATTTTCTCCTTTGCTTTGCATGAGGCCATGCATTCCTGGAACAGACGAGTAATCCCGCGTAGAGCGGTGGCAGGGAGCACGACCGTTGCAGCGCTATCCTGGCGGGATTGGGGATTGAGACGGATCAGTGGTGCTGACAACGCTTCACCAAAGTGGCGCACGGTGGGAATGGCTTCACCGGCACCGATCTCGATCACAACCGGCCTGTTTGCCATTTGCAGCCAGCGTTTGAGGCGCTGTTTTTGTGCGCCGGTTCTTCTGGATAGCCAAAGTGAGTCATAAAACATCAGGATGTTGGGCCGAGCCACATCGCCGCAATGGGGACAAACGGGCAATTCTCCGATCCATTGACAGGCCCGCTCATCGATGTTGATCGACAGATCCTCAGCTGACCAAACATCTTCCTCGCAACCTTTAGTACATTGCAGATGGTGGATAGAGCCATGGGCCTCGACAATGCGTTCTTCGTCGAATCCGGCTCGCTGAAACTGGCCATCGACATTACTGGTAAAGACGAAGTAGTCCTTTTTTAGTTTGAGGGCCAGCTCCATGAGCAGGTGAAAACCCATGTGTGGACGGGTTTCCCGGTAGAGCGCCAGGCGATGCCCATAAAAACCCCAGGCTAACCATGGGTCATGTTCAAAGTTAGCTGGATTGGCGATGTCGGTGAACGAAAGATTTTTCTCCCCCAGTGCCGGATAGGCATTCCAGAAGCCCTGGTCGCCCCGAAAATCGGGCAGACCGGAATCAACCCCCATCCCGGCACCAGCCGTGATCAGCAGTGAACCGGCCTGGGCAATCAGCTCAACGGCTTGCTGGTAACGCTGTTGCAGGTGTGCTGTGGGCATATCGTGCATTGTTCGCTTGCCGTCGTTTCATCGATAGCCCTATCCTGCCACGGACGAGGGCCGATAAAGCTGGCAGGAACATGGCCAGTTTATGGCAGGTTCTTTTCGCGCATCATTCGCAGGCTGCCATAAAGCTCTTTGAGTACCAGATCACGCACATATTCGGAGACACTTTTGCCATGTAATACCGCCAGGCCAGCCAGTTGTTCCTTGGCCTCTTCTGGCAGGAGAAAGCGAACCGGTTCGGGGTCGCATTTGCCAAACCCCGCTGGCAGGTGGGCACGGCTGAACATTGGAGGGGTTTCGTCGCTCACTATTTTCTCCTTGAAGGTTAGATGAGGGCTTTCTGATTAGCCTGCCACTTTTCCAGGTTAAGCTGCGCTTTACCGATCCCGACCTTGCGTATCCACTTGGCGCAGGCATCAATGGAGCGCCAAAGACGGATGTCGCCGCGCCCGGTGGTGACTACCTTGCTGTCGCCAGTGGTCACCACCTCCACATGAAAGTGATCGCCCTGGGCAATGACGTTAATGTGCTTGATGGCATTGGCATCGATCAGAGCCTTGATAGTTTTCTCATTCATCCTGTCCATCTCCAAACAGTTCAGTTTGCTCAGGGATGCTGATCCCCAGCTCATCGCAGTGGCGTTTGATCAACACCTCAACCAGATTGGCAACACTGCGATGCTCACGCTCGGCAGCGATCCGGGCAACTTCCTTGAGTACGGGGTCGATACGAAGATTCAGTGTTGCTGTTTTCTTGGGGGCCATTTATCTGCTCTTGGGTTGCTGTAATCGCAATGTAACGCAGATGTATGCTGTCTGCAACTTTGCATACTCAGACATATCACGAGCACAGTAGTAAGTGGGGTAACCCTCGCTTATGAATCGCGGTGGGGAAACTCAAGGGGATGCTATGGAGGACCTTTAGAGCAACTAACAGCCCAGCATGATGCCCTCGTACGGATTCATGGGGTGTGGTTACCGCAAA
>JACUTZ010000211.1 GCA_014859545.1 Gammaproteobacteria bacterium | reverse complement strand
TGCTGAGTGCTGCAATGGTGTACCTAGCGATGCACGGCAGAGCAGTGCCGTGCTGATGAAATACCAGCCGCACGGTGGTCGCGGCTAGTTCATCAGCCAGGCACTGGCCTGTACCATCAGCAGCAGTAGCCCCCCCGCATAGATCCCGGCCAGGATGTCGTCCAGCATGATCCCCAGACCGCCGGAGACCCGCCGATCCACCCAGCCGATCGGCCAGGGCTTGAGGATGTCGAAGATCCGAAACAGCACAAAACCCAGCAACAGCCACTGCCAGCCGCTGGGGGCAAACAACATGGTCAGCCAGTAACCGGCAAACTCATCCCAGACGATGCCCGGATGGTCGTGCACCCCTAGATTGCGGGCAGTGACACCACACAGCCACACCCCGATCAGGCAGGACAGCAATACCACCAGCGCAAACCCCCACAGCGGCAACTGCTGCCACAGCAGCACAAAGGGTACTGCCATCAGTGTGCCCATCGTACCCGGTGCCTTGGGTGACAGGCCCGAGCCCAGCCCCAGGGCAAGAAAATGCACCGGATGGGCCAGGTCCTTCCACTGCAAACGACGCATCGCCTTATCTTCGCCCATCACCTTCCCCCTCAGTCGTTTGCGAAGTGATCAAAACCATGGCGATCCAGCTCAACACACCGACCATGCCGGTCATGAAGCTGCAGCCCTGGATCGGCCACAATAGTGCCGATGCGATGCAGCGGACAAGGCCACTCGGCCTGCTCGATACGCGCGCAATCCCGCTCGGGCACGGTAAAACACAACTCGTAATCATCCCCGCCATGTAGGGCCATCTGCCAGGCCTGTTGCTGCTCCGGCAGGGCTGCTTGCAGGGGTGCAGACCGTGGCAAGGCATCCAGTTGCAACAGTGCGCCGCAGCCGCTGGCCGTGAGGATATGGCCCAGGTCTGCCGCCAGGCCATCGGAGATATCGATCGCTGCGCTGGCCACACCACGCAGCGCAAGCCCCAGGGCGACCCGTGGTGTGGGGTAGTTCAGACGCCGACGCAGATAGTCGGCATCGTCATCGCGACAGTCCAGACGGCCCTGAACCACGGCCAGGCCAGCCGCCGCATCACCGGGATTGCCCGAAACAAAGATCCCATCGCCAGGCCTGGCACCATGGCGGCGCAGGGCCTGGCCGGCAGGCAACAGCCCCTGGATCTGCACACTGATGCACAGCGGGCCGCGTACCGTATCGCCGCCTACCAGCGCCACGCCATGTTCTCTGGCCAGCCCCATGAAACCCTCGGCAAAGGCGCTGACAAAGCCCTCATCCGCCTCGGGTAGACTGAGCGCCAGGCTGACCCAGGCCGGTGCCGCCCCCATCGCCGCCATGTCGCTCAGATTGACCGCCAGGGCCTTGTAGCCGATGGCATGGGCAGGCGTGTCCTCGGGAAAATGCCGCCCGGCCACCAGCATGTCCACACTGAGCGCCAGTGCCATCCCGGGCTGCACTTGTAACAGCGCGGCATCATCCCCGACCCCCAGCAACACGTCATCGCGCTGGCTGGGATGGGTAAAGTAGCGTTGGATTAGATCAAACTCGGATATTGGCATGATATGCAGACGGCTTTGCCGCAAGGTAGGTACATCAGCTCATGCTTTCGATGCGGTCAGGAAAGACGATCACCAGCCGATGATGTTCAAGTTTCGCCCGTAGCACTGGCCAGCATTGCTTGACCAGAAGTTTGAAATCGCGCAGGCGCAGATTATCGACCCGAAAGTGCACCATCTTTGGCGGTGGTTCAGACAGCAAAACCCAATCAGAAAAATCACTGTCCTTGGTGACGATGATCAGATGGTTCTGCTGGGCATAGGACCAAATACCCCGATCGCTCAAATCGTCACCAAAATCATAGGCGTGAAGAAAGTCACTACCCTGCCAGACATCCCATCGATATGGCAGCTTGGCATCAACCAGATAACTCACCTACGCAACCCGCGATATCTCATAGCGTTCGTTCATCAAATAGGCTGCACAGGCCAGGCAGGCACGGATGTCCTCTGGTTCAAGGCTGGGGTACTGCTCCAGGATTTCCTGCTCACTATCCCCTGCGGCGAGATATTCCAAAATGCTCTGCACGGTGATACGTTTGCCGCGAAGCGTCGGCTTACCATTGCAGACATCGGGGTCAATGACCACCCTGCCATTCAAGATGCCGATTACTTCACTCATCTGTCACCTCCTGGCCAAGCTACCCCGCCATCATCGTTCAGAATACGGGGTTTGTCACCTAATACCCTCTCGCCCCAAGGCAAGTGCATGATAACTTTGTGTGCTCAACTCACCCGGCCTCTAAAAGATATTTTCACCGCAGA
>JACUTZ010000210.1 GCA_014859545.1 Gammaproteobacteria bacterium | reverse complement strand
TAGGGGTTAGGGGTTAGGGGTTAGGGGTTAGGGGTTAGGGGTTAGGGGTTAGGGAGCATGGCCCGGAGTGTCGAGCTCCCGGTCGATATTATCCATTTCTCTGCCCCGTCCGTTCGCGGCAGAGCCGCTCCTACCAAACATCCGAGAGCCCAAAGCAATAGGGGCAAGGAAGGGCCAAGCAGACAGGACACTTTGCGAACTTTGCGTTCTTTGCGGTTAATGCTTTTGGGTTTTGGGGGAGGGTGGCAGCCTGCCACCAATCCTCTGCGTCCTCTGTGGTAAACCGCTTTTAACGTTTGCGATAAGGCTGACTCAGTCCAGCTGGCTCACGTCACGCACCGCGCCACGGGAGGCCGAGGTGGTCATCGCCGCGTAGGCGCGCAATGCCTGGGAGACATGGCGCTGGCGATTGACCGGCTTCCAGGCCTTGTCGCCTTTCATTTCCATGTTGGTACGACGCTCGGCCAGTTCATCGTCCGTCAGCGCCACCCGGATCGCGCGACTGGGGATGTCGATCTCGATGGTATCCCCCTCTTCGATCAGGCCGATAGCCCCACCCTCGGCTGCCTCGGGCGAGACATGGCCAATCGACAGCCCGGAGGTGCCGCCGGAGAAACGCCCATCGGTCAGCAGTGCACAGGCCTTGCCCAGCCCCTTGGACTTTAGATAGGTGGTGGGATAAAGCATCTCCTGCATGCCGGGTCCGCCGCGTGGGCCCTCGTAGCGGATCACCACCACATCCCCCTCCTTGATCCGATCACCCAGGATCGCCTCGACCGCCGCATCCTGACTTTCAAAAATGCGCGCCGGGCCGCTGAATTGGAGGATCGAGGCATCCACCCCGGCGGTCTTGACCACACAACCGTCTTCGGCGATGTTGCCATACAGTACCGCCAGGCCTCCCTCGGTGGAAAAGGCATGGGCCATATCGCGGATACAGCCGTTCTCACGATCCGTATCCAGGGTCGGATAACGCTTGTTCTGACTAAAGGCCACCTGGGTCGGCACCCCACCGGGGGCGGCGCGGAAAAATTCCTGATGCTTGGGATCATCACTGCGGGAGACATCCCAACGATCAATCGCATCGCCCAGGGTCGGGGTATGCACGGTACTGACGCGGGTATCCAGCAGCCCACCCTTTTCCAGCTGACCGAGGATCCCCATTACCCCACCGGCACGATGCACGTCTTCCATGTGGTACTGCTGGGTGGACGGGGCCACCTTGCACAGATGCGGCACCTTGCGCGAAAGCCGATCGATATCGGCCATGCTGAAATCGACCTCAGCCTCCTGCGCAGCTGCCAGCAGATGCAGGATGGTGTTGGTGGAACCGCCCATGGCGATGTCCAGACACATGGCATTCTCGAAGGCCGCCTTGGTGGCGATACCGCGCGGCAGCACACTGGCGTCATCCTGTTCGTACCAGCGCCGGGCCAGGGCCACGATCATCCGTCCGGCCTCCAGGAACAGCTGCTCACGGTCCGCGTGGGTGGCCAGCAGCGAGCCGTTACCGGGCAGGGACAGGCCCAGCGCCTCGGTCAGACAGTTCATCGAATTGGCGGTAAACATCCCCGAGCAGGAGCCGCAGGTCGGGCAGGCAGAGCGTTCCAGTACCGCCACGTCCTCGTCGGATTCGTTGGGATTGGCCCCGGCGATCATCGCATCGACCAGGTCCAGCGACAGGGTCTGTTCATGCAGCACCACCTTGCCGGCCTCCATCGGTCCACCGGAGACAAAAATGGTGGGGATATTCAGGCGCAGCGCGGCATTGAGCATACCGGGGGTGATCTTGTCGCAATTGGAAATACACACCAGCGCGTCGGCGCAGTGGGCATTGACCATGTATTCCACCGAATCGGAAATAATCTCCCGCGAGGGCAGCGAATACAGCATGCCGTCGTGGCCCATCGCAATCCCATCGTCGACGGCGATGGTATTGAATTCCTTGGCCACTCCACCGGCTTTTTCGATCTCGCGCGCCACCAGCTGGCCCATATCCTTCAGATGCACATGGCCGGGTACAAACTGGGTAAAGGAGTTGGCCACCGCGATGATCGGCTTGGAGAAATCATCATCCTTCATGCCAGTGGCGCGCCACAGGGCGCGTGCGCCGGCCATGTTGCGACCATGGGTGGAGGTACGTGAGCGGTATGCAGGCATTGGTCTGTCTCTCGGGGTTTGGCGGCGCAGCGCGCCGATTGCGACAAGCCCCAAGTCTACCACCCTCAAACGCTCATTGCGTAGCCTGGCATCGCGTCAGGGCCACACCTGCCCATTCCCCCTTCGTGAGTCTGGTTTTGATTCGTCCCCTGAAAAACCGATCTCGCGCAAACGACTACATGGGTGAAGCGGATCCAGAAAAAGCAGCGCTTTTTCCC
>JACUTZ010000209.1 GCA_014859545.1 Gammaproteobacteria bacterium | reverse complement strand
AAATTTTTTTCAAAAGGTGCGAGTAGATACAAATGAGAAACCGAGTAATGCCAGGCGGGCTATCTAATCCGCAATATCGTCCGCCACCTCGCCAACATAGTTCTGGATAAGTTCCCAGTCCTCGCCCAGGGATAACTGCATCCAAGTCTCCGGTGGCTTGTGCCCATACCAGCAACACTTTACCTCGGCACGCAGCCTGCCATCGTGTAGATTGAAGGGCTGCGCCACCGCCGCCAGCTCGAAGACATCGCTGATAGTGGCCTTGCGGATAGTCGCCTGGCTAACCCGGATCGCCAGCACCCCCTGTACCGTACGCCGCTCGCTCACCACCGCGCCTGGATTCACATGGGGAAAACTACCGTCCTTCCAGTTGGTATTCGCTTCACAGGGCATGTCGATAACTCCCGTTCACCAAATCTACGCGGCAAAACGCTCGCGCAGATAAGCGATGATATGGTCTGACTCATACATCCAGTGCAGCTCGCCATCCGCCTCGGTGATGCGCAGGCAGGGCACCAGGATCTCGCCACCACCCTGCTGCAACTCGCTACGGGATTGCTGATCATGCTGGGCATCACGCAGCTCAATATTCAGTGACAGGCGCTTAATCTCGCGACGCACCTTGATACAGAAAGGGCAGGTTCGGAATTGGTACAGCACCAGCTCCTTGCAGGCCGTGTCCACCGCCTGTTGTGCCTCGGGGCTGCGCACCATACCCTTGGGGGTAGTCAGTTTCTCGCCCACGATCATGAAGGGGCTGAGGACCAGCCGCAGGGTACGGAAAAAAGCTCGAATCAACCAACGCATCGCCTACCTCTTTACATATTGTTCAATCACTTGGGGGGTGCATTCTGGCATATTCCCTGATCCGATTACATGCCCGATGGTGTTTATCGGAAATTCACCGCAGCGCCAGGTGCATCTTCTGTGTCCACAACTTATACTTTCACCAACAGCCATCCCAATCTCTGGTCAACACAAGCGGTATCCCCATGGTCAAACATCGCAGCCCCGGCAAATCCATCGACACCGACAAGCTCGACAAGATCGTCGCCGACGCCCGTCAACAGGCGGAAAAGCGCCTGCAAGGCTATCGCGAGCAATCCCTGCGCATCCACCCCTGGATCTGCGGCCGCTGCGCCCGCGAATTCACCCGCGCCAATCTGCACGAGCTGACTGTCCACCACAAGGACCACAACCACGACAACAACCCGCCCGATGGCAGCAACTGGGAAAACCTCTGCCTCTACTGCCACGACAACGAACACCAGCGCTACGTGGACAAGGTGCGCGGCTATGACGGCATGGCCCGCGAGGAACCCAAACCCGCCACCCACAACCCCTTCGCCGCGCTGGGGGACCTGCTCAAAAAATGAGCCTGTCGTCGGCGCGCACGGCGCGCGCCATGACCAACCGCCGGAATGGCGCACCGCTATAGATCGGTCCGTGGCCGACATCGCTCCGGCGGTTGGCATAGAGCGGACACTAACAGCCCCCTCAGATGGATTGGCTCAAACCCAACCCCTTGCCTGGATCTCGTCCAATATCCTTGATGCATCCTCAACCAACGCAGCAACATGTTGATGCCCCTTATTCAGTGCATCCACAAGTTGCTTTGTGTCTTCGATATACTCGTGCACCATCCGATTGCGTAAATCACGCAAGGCCATCCATTGCTCGGCAGAGCCAAGCAAGCCAAGCTGCTCAGCCCGGTTCAGATTATCGATCATCGCCCCAGGCTTCTCCCCCAGGGCATCCAGCACCACAGGAAGCAGTTTTTCAGCTACCGTATCCTGCAGGCGGCCAAAGCGGCTGACAAAGGCATCGACTCGTTCCGCCAACTCAAGATCATTCTCCAGCTCCTTCACCTTGCTCACATCCAGCGGAACATCAAACAGGCGCCCATCCGTCTGCTGCAGATAGCGGATCTCCTTGGCCACAACCCTCGCCAAAAAGGCCAGCCTCAATCCCCTGTTGGCATCCATAGTCATAACCTTATCCCTTGTGTACGCGCCACATCATGAATCGGAAACTGACACAGCTTGGGTGCATCCAGCAAAACGTCCACCTTTCTACCGCCCATCAACATACTGATCTTGGATGATATTCTTGCGCTCAACCACGCCGGTTCCTCAACCGGGTAGGGCAGCTCCACCAATAAGTCGATATCCCCACCCTTGGCATGATCATCGACACGAGAACCAAATAAACGCACCACAGCAGCCTCACCGGCCAAATCACTTACCACGCCACGAATCACGCCTGCCTGTTTTGCAGTCAATCTCATCCAGACACACCCCACCCATCCAACCTGACACACATGATAGGGGCTGGCAGATGAAACCGCCACAAACCACATGTCATGACCCTCGCCTTGC
>JACUTZ010000058.1 GCA_014859545.1 Gammaproteobacteria bacterium | reverse complement strand
TAAGGCAGGACGCCGGTAGCCATATGTCCAGGGATGGACGGTATTTGGCTTGGTCACTCCTGCGCATCCCTGCGCCCGTGACATACCGTTCATCCATGAACATAAGGCAGGACGCCGGTAGCCATATGCCCAGGGATGGACGGTATTTCAGTACGCCATGAGGCGGCGTACTGATTCTCAAATCAGCCCCGTCCGTTCGCGGCAGAGCCGCTCCTACCAAACCAACCGTCCTCGTAGGAGCGGCTTGGCCGCGAATGTGTTCCGCGCTGGAAAAAGTCTGTATCGACCAGCCTTAATCGAGCAGTTTTTCACTCTTGTCATACACATGCAGCTCCCGTTGCGGGAAGGGGATGCTGATCCCGTTATCATCGAAAGTCTGTTTGATATTTTCCAGCAGGTCCGCCCGTACCGGCCAGTAGTCGGCAGTGTTGACCCAGGGGCGCACATTGATGTCCACACTACTTTCGGCCAGCTCACCCAGCATGATCGCCGGGGCCGGTTCTTCCAGGATGCGGGTATCGGCCTTGATCACCTGTTCGATCAGCCGCTTGGCCAGCTTGATGTCATCGCCATAGGCGATGCTGAATACCAGGTCAATGCGACGGGTAGGCTTGGCGGAAAAATTGATGATATTGCCGGTGTAGATACGACCGTTTGGCACAATGATCTCGCGGTTATCGCCGCTACGCAGTTGGGTAGCGAAGATACCGATCCCCTCGACCACGCCAGCGGTTCCAGCCGCTTCGATAAAGTCACCGACCTTGAAGGGACGGAACAGGATCAGCATCACCCCGGAGGCGAAATTGGAGAGTGAATCCTTCATCGCCAGGCCCACCGCCAGGCCGGCGGCACCGAATATCGCCAGTAGGGAAGTGGTCTTGACCCCAAGATGATCCAGCGCGGCCAGCGCCACCACCACCAGCATCACGGTATAGACGATGTTGCCAAGGAAACGTACCAGGGTGGCCTCGACCCCGGCGCGTTCCATCATCCGTTTGAAAAACTTGCCAAGGCGCTGGGCAATCCACTTGCCGACCAACCAGATCAGCACGGCCACCAACACACGCATCAGCCAGGGCAACAGTTCCACTTCCCAAAACTCAGCGTGTAAATAACCTTGCATGGACTCCAACATCACGCTTCCTTTTCAATAAAGAAGGTCGCTACCAGAACCAGCCATCCAGGCGACCATCACTCTGGCAAACACCGTTCCTGTGCGAACAACTCACTAATTTTTTCCCGCTCGCGCACTACCCATGCCTGCGTCCCATCCACCATCAATTCCACTGCGCGTGGCCGGGTGTTGTAATTGGAACTCATGCTAAAACCATAGGCCCCAGCCGAGCGCACCGCCAGCAGATCCCCTTCCTGGATCGCCAGCGCGCGATCCTTGCCGAGGAAATCGCCAGTCTCACACACCGGGCCGACCACATCGTATTGCTGGCTCGCCTGCCCCTCACGCGGCACAACCGGGATGATCGCCTGCCAGGCCTGGTACAGGGCCGGGCGCATCAGGTCGTTCATCGCCGCATCGACGATGGCGAAATTCTTTTCCTCGTGGTGCTTGAGGTACTCCACCCTGGTCAGCAGCACCCCGGCATTACCGATGATGGCGCGGCCCGGTTCGATCAAAACCTTGATATCACGTCCGGCCAGGCGATCCAGCAGCGGTGCAGCGTAGTCTCCGGGCAGAGGCGGGGTCTCGTCACGGTACTGAATCCCCAGTCCGCCACCCAGGTCGATATGGCTTAGGGCAATCCCCATTTCGAACAGTTGATCCACCAGGGCCAACACCCGCTCCAGGGCATCGACAAAGGGGCTGACCTCGGTCAGCTGCGAGCCGATGTGGCAGTCCACCCCGATCACCTCCAGGTGAGACAACTCGGCGGCACGGGCATAGACCTCGGCGGCATGTTCAATCGCGATCCCGAACTTATTCTGCTTAAGGCCAGTGGAAATATAGGGATGGGTCTTGGCATCCACATCGGGATTGACCCGCAGCGAGATCGGCGCACACACATCCAATAACTCGGCCACGGTGTTGATCCGCTCCAGCTCGGATTCGGATTCCACGTTAAAGCAATAGATCCCCAGCTCCAGGGCACGCTGGATCTCATCGGCGCGCTTACCCACCCCAGAGAAGACCACCTTGGCCGGATCACCGCCGGCGGCGATCACACGCTCCAGCTCACCCAGGGAGACGATATCAAAACCCGATCCCATACGGGCCATCAGATTCAACACCGCCAGATTGGAATTGGCCTTGACCGCGTAGCAGACCAGGTGATCGACCCCGGCCAGGGCCGCATCAAAGGCACACCAATGGCGCTCGATGGTGGCACGGGAATACACATAGGCAGGCGTGCCATACTGATTGGCCAGGGCTTCGAGATCGACCTGCTCGGCACACAGTCGACCATTGTGATAATTGAAATAATCCATAGATTCCTGCTATTGGGGCGATGGGACGTCGTTGGCGATGGAGGGCCTGCTGTCGCTGATGCTGGGTTCTTCAGGCATGAACAGATCACCCTTGGCGCCACAGCCGGAAAACATACCAAGCAGGCCGAGCAAGCTAATCGCCCCCCACCAGCTGTATTGTGCCCAGCAAAAACGCATTTTTCCTCCGGTTAATCACGGTGTCGATGGGGAATTATCGCGGATTCGCCACCAAGACTCCATATCACTGATTCAACTGTTCTTCGATACGGCGCTTATAGGCGAGAAAATGGGTGGTCTGCAGGGCATCGAGCTTATCCTCGCCGATCTCCGCAGAATCCAGGCTGATGTCGGTGATATACACCGGATAAGACTGGCCACTACTGCGCCGCATGAGCACATATTCATTCACGGCGGCAAACAGTCCCTTGCCATACTCCAGCGAGGAGAATTCCTGATTGTCGCAATACAGGGTAAAGGCCGACTGGCCAGGCTCAAGCTGTTCGACGATCACCTGCAGGCTCAGGAAACGCTCGGCACTGCTGTAGCTAGGACTAACCCGCTGCAGATCCTTTCTTCCCAGTGCATCGCTACGCATCTCGTAGAACTCCACCCCATTGATACGACGCGTCCCCAACTTGTTTTCCTGCATGAAATTGATGCGATTGGCAATCGCCTCAAAGAATCGACTGAACTGATTCAACAGGGTTGCACTGTCATAAAAAATGCTCTGCTGGCTAAACAAGGCACCGCGCTCATCCAGCACGTATATCTCCACCTGCCCGGCCTTGGCATGATAAAAAAACTGCACCATGCCCGGTTTGTTGCGGGTGTAGATCAGCGAAAGGAAGCTGTCCTTAAGACTGCGCTCATCAAACACCAGTGGTGGGTGATTCTGCCCGGTTTTGCCCAGGAACTTCAACAATGCGACATAGCTGCGCAGGGCGTGATAATGGGGAACATCCCCATCCATCTCCAGCACGAAATGTGAATGCCCAATCGTGATCAGGTACCGTGGTGGTCGCTCTCCATCATGGGCGTAAAACAACTCGATCAGCTGATGATACAGCGCCGCCACCCGCCGTCCGGCAGAATTACCAAGGATCGCCCCCATCGCATAGACATGGGGCACTGGAGGCCGAACACCCGAAGAACGGGGATACCACTTCAGGTAATCGCAGAGACTTTCGACCACCGCAT
The DNA here is from genome assembly GCA_014859545.1 of Gammaproteobacteria bacterium. GTDB lineage: Bacteria > Pseudomonadota > Gammaproteobacteria > Thiohalomonadales > Thiohalomonadaceae > SLDE01. Next base: position 11,015 of record JACUTZ010000058.1, on the reverse strand, counting down.
TATCACCGACATTGCGATGCGTGGTGACCTCGCGCCAACTATTTACCTGCAGGTGATCGACCGCCATCACCAGATTCACCTGATCGTGCCCATAGCGGAAAGGATCGGTTTGACCCATCGCCGCGATGTTCTTGGTCATGGTCATGTTATCGGAGGCGCGCATACCGGCATTGATGAACAGGGCGTCCACCAGCAAGCTGGCGGATTGCTCGTAGTGCCGGATATCACCGCTTTCCAGCAGTTCCAGCGGGAAATGCTGCATCAGGTTACTGAGGATATGTTCCATATCGCGCAGGGTGTGACGGCTACGCGGGGCAAAGACGACCAGCGCAGAGTTTCGTGAGATCACCTTGTTGAACCAGGCCCAGGCAAGCAGCTCGATCAGGCCACGACTGCGCTTGAGCGGCACCTCCATACGCGCATCCTGCGGCTGTACCACGCCACGATAGAGATGCCAGCCAATCACCTCGGCCTCGTCGTTATGGATCTCGCACAGGGTGACATGTTCCTCATGCAGATCGGCATAGATACCGCGATTGATAATATCCACCTTGCCGGCCTTGCGCTCAAAGGCGGTATAGAGCTTGCGCCCCAGGGTGGTGAGATCCTGCTGACTGATCATCGCCAGGCCGGCATGACGGCGTGTAAAATCCGATAGAAAACGATAGCTGCTGATCAGCGCATCAAACAGGATCTGCCTTTCTTCCACCACCCGCCCAACCTTCCAGGTGTGGTGGGCATCCAGCAAGGTTAATTCAGCCCGATTCCAGGCCCAGCCATCCACCAGGTTTTCGAGTAATTCACGACGCCAGTCATACCGACGCCCCTCAAATTTGTCCGTCAGCTTGATGGCAGTCTTGAAGTAAAAGCAGCGACGCGCCAGATCGAGACGTTTGTGCTCACCTTCGCTACCCAGGTATTCACTCACCTTGTTCAGCATCATGATGTAGGGGTCAAGATGTTGAGGGCTGAGCTTGCCCAGATAGACGGATTGCTTGAGTCGCTTGCTCAGTAGATCCATCTGAGGGTATTCGCTGGCATAGGACTCGATCAGGATCAGCTTGAGTAGCGATTTATACGGTGAGTCGATCCCCTTGGACAGCTGCCACAGGGCCGCCCCGATAAATTCCTCTGCCGGGATCTGGTGCAAGCCACCAAAATCAAGGCAGTCTCTTGCATAGAGGAATCGCTTGCGCTTGAGATCCTCCACATATTCGTCATAACGGCCTTCATGTTCCGGTGGCACCAGCCACCACAGGGGAAACATCCCGGCTAAAAGTACCGAGCTACGATAAAACTCATCCAGCAATAGATAGCGTTGGCTACTACCACTGCTTTCACTGCTCAGGTCGAGCACCTTGCCACTACGAAATTCATCCGCGTTGACCAGGAAGAAATGCACCTCCAGACCGAGTTCAGCCGCCCACAGCTCCAATGCCCGCACCTTGTTCTGCAGCAGGGCCTTGTCGGCCTGACTCAGGGCCGGATCATGGCAGAGCCAGAAATCAAAATCGCTGCCTTCCGCATGGGCGATGGTGCCGGTACTCCCCATGAAATACAGGGCATGAATCGGATAATATTTGTGCGGGCTGCGCCGATAGGAAAAGCTCTTGGCATGAGCGCGTGCCAGACGCAGCACCCCATCGTCCGGCTCATATCCCCATACCCCGGCAGGTGTCTCCCTGGAGGAAAAACCGGGCAGCATGGGATGATTGACATGAAGCAACAATGGCAGCAGTTCGAGCATTTCAAACTGTTTGTCACGCAGGCTGTCGCGGGTGCGCAACAGGCGCTCACGATTGAGGATCATAAAGCGGTTCTTCACCGCTCGAAAATCGATCCCCTCATCGTGATGCTGTTCAGCCATTGGCCGTTCCTGCCAGGCCGCTGAGCATCGCCCCCGCATAGACCAGAGTCATCACGATAATCACGATCCCGACCTTGGGGATCACCCGGCGCAGCAACACAAAGCCTCGCGGCACCGGCGCACCGGAACTGAAACGCTTTTGCACGCTTTTGGGATAGACGAAAGCAAAGTAAATGCCCACCAAAAGATTCAGTACAATCGAAACCATCTCACCTGTCGCCATTTATTCCTCCTCGGGCATGAAATACGCCAGCAGTTGATTTAGATGTCGTCTGCCCATCTCACTGGGACGGATCTGACCGTCCTGCCATATCAACAGGCCCCTGTCGCAGGCTTTCTGCAAGGCGGCTGCGGCATATTCCAAAGACAGCCCGGTCCGTTGTTCAAACAGCACCTGGCTAGAGCCTTGCTCCAGCCGCAAGGCATTCATCATGAATTCCAGTAACAGATCACCCTGATCTAGCTGGCGACTGCCGGCCAGTACATCCGGCCCTGCCGCCGTTTCCATATAGCGCTGTGGATGGCGTTGTTTCCAGTGCCGCGATACGCTCTGGGTATCCATGCGGCTCAGTTTGCCATGGGCACCAGCCCCAATGCCAAGATAATCAGCAAATTGCCAGTAATTCATATTGTGTCGGCAACGACTACCTGGCTGCGACCAGGCCGATATTTCATACTGGCTGAAGCCAGCTGCCGCCAGGGTCGCCTCACCCTCACACTGTATTGCCCAGAGTGTATCTTCATCGGGCAGGCTCGGTGGCCGGTGGGCAAAAGCGGTATTCGGTTCGATGGTCAGTTGGTACCAGGACAGGTGCGGAACGCCGGCCTTGATCGCCTGGGAGAGATCCGCCACCGCCCCTGCCGCGTCCTGCCCGGGCAGACCAAACATCAGATCCAGATTCAGGTTATCAAAACCGGCCTGCTGTGCGCTGGCGATGGCCGCTCGGGCCTGGCGACTGTCATGCACACGCCCCAGCGCCTTGAGCTTGTCATCATCAAAACTCTGTATCCCGATCGACAGGCGATTGATCCCAGCCTGGCGAAACGCGGCAAAACGTCCCTGCTCGATGGTACCCGGATTGGCCTCCATGGTGATCTCGATATCCGGTCGGATCGGCAAACGTGCGCGCAGCTGGGTCAGCAAAAAATCCATCCCCTCGGGGGAGATCAGACTGGGGGTTCCACCACCGATAAAGATCGTATCGATACGCCGCCCCCAGATCTCGCCCAGATGTTGTTCCAGATCCGCCAATAGTGCATCCAGGTAGGCCTGCTCCGGTATTTCACCCTCGCTACTGTGCGAATTGAAATCACAATAGGGGCACTTGCGCACACACCAGGGATAGTGGATATACAGGCTAAGTGGGATCGCCTCGTTCATGCCGGTTGAGACTGACATGTTCAACACCCCATGCTCACGCAGAGACGCAGGGGCGCGGAGCAAGACCATAGCCATGGCTGTGCCCCGCCACGCCAGATGCCGGCTCGGGCGATGCCATTGGATGCATGCTTGAATCCCCGCGCATGGACGATATGTTCCAAACATCGCCAACCGACTGCATCCATGCAGTCGTCTGCGTCTGGGCGATATGCTCCAGACATCGCCAACCGACGACATCCATGTAGTCGTCTGCACGAACCCTTGTTTTGCTTATCAAGCATGCGGCAAATGCTGCAACAGCAGACGCAGTGCCTGACCACGATGGCTCTGGGCGTTTTTCTGCTCGGGGCTGAGCTGCGCCGAGGTACAAGCCTGCTCGGCCACCCAAAACACCGGGTCGTAGCCAAAGCCGTTATCCCCCTGCGGCCGGCGTGTGATGCTGCCCTCCCAGCTGCCCTGGCAGATCAGTGGTACCGGGTCATGGGCATGACGCATCCACACCAGCAGACACTGAAAGCGCGCCTGGCGCTCGCTGATGCCCTCCAGTTCTTGCAACAATTTCTGTACATTCTGCGCATCGCTGGCACCAACACCCGCATAACGCGCCGAGTAGATCCCCGGCGCACCATGCAGTGCATCCACCTCCAGCCCCGAGTCATCGGCGATGGCCGACAGGCCGGTATGGGCAGCGGCATTGCGCGCCTTGAGGATCGCGTTCTCGACAAAGCTAAGCCCGGTCTCCTCGATCTCCGGCACCCCCAGTTCGGTCTGTGGCACAACTTCATAGCCCAGCCCGACCAGCAACTGGTTGAACTCGCGCACCTTGCCGGCATTACCACTGGCCAGGACGATTTTTTTCATGATGATCCCCTAAAAACCATGCAACACAGAGGGCACAGAGAACACGGAGATAAACCCGGTGTAATTGCGCGTGCTAGCGTGCGACGCAACAGCCATCCTTCTCACGCCCTGTGTCCTCCGTGTCCTCTGTGTTGAGACTGTTATCATGCCAGGGCCTCGCGCTGGCACTGCAGCAATTGCGCGATGCCCTGTTCGGCCAGGGCCAGCATCGCGTCCATTTCGTCACGGCGGAAAGCCTTTCCTTCGGCGGTGCCCTGCACCTCGATGAAGCCACCCTGATCGTTCATCACCACGTTCATGTCGGTCTCGGCGGCGGCATCCTCGGGGTAGTCCAGGTCCAGCACCGGCACGCCCTGGTAGATCCCCACCGAGACCGAGGCGACCTGACCCAGCAGCGGGTCCTTCTTGATCAGGCGCTGCGCCTTGAGCTGGGTAATCGCATCGACCAGGGCCACATAGGCACCGGTGATCGAGGCGGTGCGGGTGCCGCCGTCAGCCTGGATCACATCGCAGTCCAGGGTGATACTGCGCTCACCCAGCAACGACATATCCACCGCCGCGCGCAGTGAACGACCGATCAGCCGCTGGATCTCCATGGTGCGTCCGCCCTGCCTGCCCTGGGCGGCCTCGCGGCCCATCCGCATCCCGGTGGCACGCGGCAACATGCCGTACTCGGCAGTCACCCAACCCTGTCCCTTGCCCTTGATAAAACGCGGCACCCGCTCTTCCACGGTGGCGTTGCACAAGACCCTGGTGTCGCCAAACGCTACCAGCACCGAACCCTCGGCATGTTTGGTGTAGTGTCGGGTGATCTGGATCGGGCGCATTTGATCCGCTGCTCTGCCACTAGGTCGCATGATATTTACCTTTTTGATGATGAAAGAGCCCCGCCAAGTCGGGGCAAATTAGGATTTGAATTCTTTTTCGTATTCTTTCAGCACCTGCTCGATCTGAGCGATGGCGCTTTCCAGTTGATCGCCGCCCGCAGCGACGGTGCGCGCCTGCTGCTTGCTCTGGCCTGGCAGCAATGCCGTGCCACTGGCAATAAAGCGCAAGGCCATAGCACTGATATTATCGCTGTGCGGATAGCTATTGTGTTCGGCGCTTTCGGCCATCTTGTCAAGACTATCCTCAAGCGCGTTGTCGGCCAGTAACATGCGTCCCATCACCGCATCATCCAGTGGCCCCCACAGGCCATCGGAACAGATCAGAATGATATCCTCTGGTTTGAGACTGACCGGCTTGCTGATGCTGACTTCCGGTTTATCATGGCGGGCACCCAAACACTGGGTGATTTGATTGCGCCGTGGGTGCAGGTCCTGCTCCCAACGACTGATCTCGCCCTTTTGAAACAACTGCTCCACATAGGAGTGATCGGTGGTGCGGTAGATCGGCAGACCCTGCTGATAGAGGTAGAGTCGGCTGTCGCCCACATGGGCCCACACCGCCTGATCCTGCTGGATCAGGCACAATACCCCGGTGGTCCCTGGTGTGGTTGGGGGTTGCTGGCGTCGGCCAAATGCATTAATCGCCTGATGGGCCTGCAACATAACCTCCCGCAGAAAGCTGCCCACCTCAGGGATCGGGCGTTGCGTTTCCAGGTAACATCGACGGGCCACTTCCACCAGGATCTCGGCCGCCACCTCACCCTGGGCCTGACCACCCATGCCATCACCGAGGGCCAGCAGCACCCCCTCATCGGTTTCGACCGCCAAAAAACGATCCTGATTGCTGCTGCGATTGCCAAGGCGATTCACCTGGCCGATTTCATACCTCACCGCGACCCTCCCTTGATCCAGGACAGGCTGTTGGCCAGACGCCCCAGCATGCTTTCTTCTTCCTGCGGAAGATGCCCATCGGGCAGCCCCTTGCCGTGTTGCATCGCCTCCAGCATCGCATCGACCGTTTGCGGGCGATACATGGGATCCACCTCCATCGCCCAGTCGATGGCCGCCAGCAGCTTGTGGGAATAGGCCTTGCGAAACTGCTCCTGTGCCGGCCTGAGCGTCTCCTGCATGCGACGCTCCTCGGCCGGGGGGGGCGATACGCCATCCAGACAGGCGCGCATCGAGGCGCCAATCGCATACAGGTCGGTCCAGGGCCCCACATAGCCGCCAGGCATGGATTGTTCGATGGGGCAAAAGCCCAGGGTCAATACCTGGCCCGGCTGGTACTGGCGGGTTTGCTGCATCTCGTGCACTGCACCAAAATCCAATAGCAGGGGTTTGGCCCCGGCACGCAGGTAGATATTGCCGGGCTTGATATCCAGGTGCAGCAGGCCACGGGAGTGGATCAGCCGCAGTCCCTCCAGCAGCGGCACAAACACCGCGTGGAGAAATTTCTCGCTCAGGCCGCCCTTGTGGCGCTTGATGTAATCCTGCAGGTTGATGCCTTTTTCATAGGCCATCACCATGTAGACCGTACCATTGGCACGAAAGAAATTGGTCACATTGACAATATTCGGATGCTTGAGCGCGGCCAGGGTATTGGCCTCCTGGAAGAACATCTTGCGCCCGTGGGAGAACTGGTCGGCAAACGTCTCATCCAGAGTTTGCACACTCATGCCATCCGCCCCGCGCTCGGCCAGCTTGCGCGGCATGTACTCCTTGATCACCACCTTTTCGTCACTACCCTGCACCTCGGCCAGGTAGACGATACTGAAGCCGCCACCACCCATCTGTTGGGTGATCACGTAATTTTCCAGCTGCGTACCCGGCTTGAGGCTGAGCTTATCGCCATTCATGCGGGTATTGCCCCTGTTGTCGACATTTCATTCGGTTTACCATGGTCGACCAGTTTACCAAAAGCCGAGCAGGAGTACCCATGATTCACAGCATGACCGCCTTTGCCCGCCAGGAGCGCCAGGGGGAGTGGGGTGCCATCCAGCTCGAGCTGCGCTCGGTCAACCACCGCTACCTGGAACTCAGCCCACGTCTGCCCGAAGAGCTGCGGGTGCTGGAAACCCGACTGCGTGAGCGTCTGGCCCAGCGCCTCTCCCGCGGTAAGGTTGAATGCACACTGCGCTACCAACCACCCGAGGAGGCCAGCGGCGAGCTGCAGCTCAATCTCGAACTGGTGCGACAGCTGGCCCATGCCAGTCGCGAGATCGACGGCATCGTCTACAACCCTGCCCCGATCAACGCGCTGGAGCTGCTGCGCTGGCCCGGGGTGGTCGAGACCCGCCGCATCGACCAGGAAGCCCTGCACCAGGCGGTGCTGGATGCCCTGGCGCTGGCCATCGACGAGCTGTGCGCCAGCCGTGCCCGCGAGGGTGCCAGCCTCAAGACGGTAATCCTGCAACGCTGTGATGCCGCCGACACTGCGGTAAAGAGCGTGCAGCAACGCCTGCCCGAGATCATCAGCGGCCAGCGCCAGCGCCTGATCACTCGCCTGCAGGAGCTCAGCCAGGAACTGGACCCGAGCCGCCTGGAACAGGAGATCGCCCTGCTGGCGCAAAAGATCGATGTGGCCGAGGAACTCGACCGCCTCGCCATGCATATCAATGAAGTACGCCGGGTGCTGGAGGCAAAGGAACCGGTCGGTCGACGGCTGGACTTCCTGATGCAGGAACTCAACCGCGAGGCCAATACCCTGGGTTCCAAATCCATCGACAGTGACACCACCCGCGCCTCGGTCGACCTCAAGGTCCTGATCGAGCAGATGCGCGAGCAGATCCAGAACATCGAATAAGCATACCCAGCCAGCGAGGAATATCCCCATGAATCAGCATCCACAGGGCAGTCTTTACATCATCTCGGCCCCCTCTGGTGCCGGTAAGACCAGCCTGGTCAAGGCCCTACTGGAAGGCACCCGCCAGGTAATGGTCTCGATCTCCCACACCACCCGCCCGATGCGCCCCGGTGAGATCGATGGCAAGGATTACCACTTCACCGATGTGGACACCTTTCGGCGCATGATTGCCGACAATGCCTTTCTTGAGCATGCCGAGGTGTTTGGGAATTTCTATGGCACCTCCCGTTCCAGCATCCTGGATCAGATGGGCCATGGCATCGACGTGATCCTGGAGATCGACTGGCAGGGTGCCCAGCAGGTACGCAAAAAGATGCCCGAGGCGACCAGTATCTTTGTCTTGCCCCCCTCCCTCGAAGCCTTGGAAACGCGCCTGCGCGGGCGCAACACCGACAGCGACGAGGTGATCGCCCGTCGCCTGGCCGAGGCGGTCAGCGACATGGGCCATTACCAGGAATTTGACTATCTGGTGATCAACGACGACTTTGATACCGCCCTGGAACAGTTGCGTGCCATCCTGCTGGCCCGCCGCCAGCGCTGCGCGCTACAAAGCCAGCGGCATCAGGCGGCCCTGCAAGGCCTGTTAGGGGGCTAGCGTGTCCCCGACACATAACGTAAGATTACCAACCCCGTTTCATAGCCCCTACCTGGAGAATAAACATGGCGCGAGTCACTGTCGAAGATTGCCTGGACAACGTGGACAACCGCTTCCAGCTGGTACTGGTTGCCACCAAGCGCGCCCGTCAGCTGGCCAATGGCCGCGAGTCCATGGTCGCTTGGGAAAATGACAAGCCCACCGTGGTCGCGCTACGCGAGATCGCCGAAGGCCACATCACCCGCGAGATCCTCAACGAACGTCCGGTCGCCCCGGCAGTACCGGGCTTTGCCAGCGAGGACGAGGTTCGCGACGAAACCACCTGAGCCCCAGCTAGCGATGTCCACCATGGAGCAGGGTTCCAGCTTTCTGATCAGCGATCTCTGCGCCATGCTGGAGGACTACCTGGAGCCCGATCAGGTCCAGGAAGTCTACCGTGCCTACCTGTTTGGGGCCGAGGCCCACGAGGGCCAGCGCCGTCTCAGCGGTGAGGCCTATATCTTTCACCCCCTCGCCGTGGCGCGCATCCTTGCCGAGATGCGCCTTGACCACAAAAGCCTGGTCGCGGCAATCTTGCACGATGTCATCGAAGACACCCCCACCGCCAAGGAACACCTGGCCGAACTGTTTGGCGACGAAGTCGCCGAGCTGGTCGACGGGGTCAGCAAGCTGACCCATATCGAATTCGAATCCAAGGCCCAGGCCCAGGCGGAAAACTTCCGCAAGATGATGCTGGCGATGGTGCAAGACATTCGGGTAATCCTGATCAAACTGGCCGACCGCCTGCACAATATGCGCACCCTCGGGGTAATGCGTCCGGAGAAAAAACGCCGCATCGCCCGCGAGACCCTGGAGATCTACGTCCCCATCGCCACCCGCCTGGGACTGAACAAGCTACGTCTGGAACTGGAAGAACTCGGCTTTGCCGCCTGGTATCCGCTGCGCTACCGGGTACTGCGCGAGGCGGTCAGCCGCACCCGTGGCAATCGCCGCGAGGTGGTGCAGAAGATCCAGCAATCGATCCAGCAGCGCCTGCAACAGGAAGACCTGCCCGGCGAGGTCAGTGGGCGGGAAAAACACCTCTACAGCATCTATCAGAAAATGCGCAGCAAACACCTGGCCTTTGCCGATGTGATGGACGTATTCGCACTGCGCATCGTGGTCGACAAAGTGGACAGTTGCTACCGGGTACTCGGTGCCGTCCACAATCTCTACAAGCCTATTCCCGGCAAGTTCAAGGACTACATCGCCATCCCCAAGGCCAATGGCTATCAATCCCTGCACACCGCACTGCTGACCAATTACGGTTTTCCCATCGAGGTACAGATCCGCACCGCCGATATGGAAACCGTGGCCGAAAGCGGCATCGCCTCGCACTGGCTGTACAAGACCGGCAGCGATTCCAGCAGCATCGCCCATGTGCGCGCTCGCGAGTGGCTGCGCAACCTGTTGGAGATGCAGCAACAGGCCGGCGATTCGCTGGAATTTCTGGAAAACGTCAAGGTCGACCTGTTCCCGGACGAAGTTTACGTATTCACCCCCACCGGAGACATCATGGAGCTGCCCCGCGGTGCCACCGTGGTCGACTTCGCCTATGCGGTACACAGTGACATCGGCAATCGCTGCGTAGCGGCCAAGATCAATCGTCGCCTGGCCCCGCTACATACCGAACTGCGCAACGGCCAGAGTGTGCAGATCATCACCTCACCCGGTGCCGATCCCAATCCAGCCTGGCTGAACTTTGTCACTACCGGCAAGGCCCGCGCCAGCATCCGTGGCTTCCTCAAAAACCTGCAGCGTGATGAATCGATCAACCTTGGCCAGCGCCTGCTGGATCGCGCCCTGCGTGATCTGTCGATCGCCCCGCAAGCGCTGCCGCTCGGGCGCATGGAGAAACTGCTCCAGGAATATGGCCTGAACGACGAGGAGGCCCTGTTGGCACAGATCGGCCTGGGCAATCGCATGGCCCCGCTGGTGGCCCGTGCCCTGGCCGATGTCGGCAGCGATGAGGGCACGCGCGAGGGCGGCGCCCCGCTGGTGATCAAGGGCACCGAAGGCACCGTGGTACAGTTTGCCAAGTGTTGCCGACCGATCCCCGGCGACCGCATCCTCGGTCTGCTGACCGCTGGGCGTGGCATCGTGATCCACACCCAGGGCTGTCGCAATGTGGCCGAATTTCGCAAGACCCCGGAGCGCTGGATCGAGGTGCAGTGGGAAGACGGGGTCAAGGGGGAGTTTCCGGTGGAGCTGCGCATCGAGGTCAACAATCAGCGCGGGGTGCTGGCCACCGTTGCCGCCAACGTGGCCGAAACCCAGGCCAATATCGACAACATCAGCCTGGACGAGCGTGACGGCCTGCATACCACCATCAACCTCACCCTCTCGGTCACCGGCCGCCGTCATCTGGCACGTATCATCAAACGCCTGCGCGCGATCAAACAGGTGCTGAAGATACAGCGGAGATAGGGGTTAGGGGTTAGGGGTTAGGGGCTAGGGGCTAGGGGCTAGGGGCAAGTGAACACGACACTTTGCGATCTTCGCGTCCTTTGCGGTTAATGCTT
>JACUTZ010000057.1 GCA_014859545.1 Gammaproteobacteria bacterium | reverse complement strand
CCACCAATAACAAAACCCCTGAGCGGATTCCCGGCCAGGGGTTTTTCATTTCCTCTCGACCTTGAGACTGGGCCTCCTCGAAACGCCACTACGCCGCTAGCGGGCTAGCCTCTACCCTCCCTCGGCATGCAGGCCTCCGCTGTGCAGCCATCAGACTCTCTTGCCATGCCCTGGCCGGTCGACATGGACCGTGCCGGGTCCTCCGCCAGCAGACGCCCCAGCCACATCCCCAGCTCCAATTCATCGACCCGACCGAACTTATCCAGACGCAGACAGCCGGCCCGGTCGATCAGCATCAATGACGGGGTACCACGCAGCCGGTAGCGTTGCATGCTCTGCGGAATCGGGGCATCCGCCATCGGCTGATCCACGCCGACCGGATGTGTGATGCGATATTCGTGCAGGAAGGCCTCCAGTGCCACCGGCCCCATCGCGGCATGGTGTTCAAACACCGTATGCAGGCCGATCACCGCCACGCCGAGATCGGCAAACTGACGATGGACCCGTTCTGCCAAGGGCACGGCATGACTGACACAGCCCGGACAAAGCATCTGGAAAGCGTGCAACAACACCACCTTGCCACGCAGATCCTCAAGTCTCAACGGCCGCTCAGTATTAAACCACTGAGCGACCGTCCACTCCGATGCGATGACTGCCTTGTTGATCACGGGCATATCACTTGCGCAGGCGGCTAAAGACATAGTCATAACCCTGCTCCGAGGTATGGCAGGTAAAACAGGCTGTGGCCGAATTGCCCTGCACCACTGGATTGCGACGCTCACCGGCGGCAAAGCCCTCAAAGCCCCAGCCTCCGGTGGCAGCGTACTTGCGGGCATCCTTGTGCATCACCCCCAGGACCTTGCGCTCCCCCTCGACGAGGGCATTGTCCTGTCGCTGGGCCTCCAGCAGATCAAATACGATCACCGCGCCATCCGGGAATATACCGCGACGGTAGCCATCAATCGCCTTGGCATTGGCGTAGAGATGGTGAATCCCGCCGAAAGCGTCGAACAGGGGGTGCCCCTGCTCAATCACCATACTTTTCACATGCTGCCAGTCACGATACCCATCCGGATAGGGCGCATTCGGTTCCGCAGCCATGGCCGCTGTGGCAAAACAGCTAACACACAAGACAAATATAAGGTTTTTCATCACAGGCTCCTTTTCTCCAATAATGCATCGACTCGATACATATTTAGTGTAGAGTCGAAACATTTCAGTTGTCAAGCAATGCGTCGAGGCGATACATTATCCCCATGAAAGCCACCAGCCTGATCCTTGAACGTCTTGCCGCGCTGATCCAGCAATCTCTGCGGGAGGATGCCGCACGACATGGCCTGCTACCGATACACTTGCAGGTGCTACAGTATCTACGCCAGTGCAATCAATACAGCGACCTACCGATTGCCATCGCCGAGTATTTCGGCATCACGCGTGGCACCGTCTCGCAAACCCTTTCGGTACTGGAACGCAAGGGCCTGTTACGCAAGGAGCAAGACCCCCGCCATGGCAAACGAATACACCTGAAACTCACCCCGCAGGGGGAAAGCGTATTGCAAGATAGCTGGGCCGAACGGATTGAAACTGCGCTGGATGCACAATCACCCAATCCCGCCGATACCCGTCGACTGTTGCATGGCTTGCTGCAGAGCCTGCAGCGACTCAATCAGCAACGCGCCTTTGGGATCTGCCAGGAGTGCATCCATCATCTGCGTGAGTCGGGCAAGCCGCCCCGCTGTGGTTTGACCGGTGAAACCCTGCTGAATGAACAGGTCGAAAAAATCTGCCGCGAATGGAGTATCGCGACGCACTGAGCAGAAGTGCTCAATAACACATCAGCTCGCGCCAGGCTGAACTCGACCCGTAAAGCTGCCATACTCGGCTGATGCCACTAAAAAAACCGCATCGACTGTTTTTGTATGCCGCCCTGCTGGCCATCATCCTTGCCCTGCTTGGTGTGTTTGCCTGGCTGCCACCCATAGCGCAACCGCAGTGGTATCACGATTTTTCGGAACATCGCACCCTGTCTGGTGTGCCACATTTCTTCAACGTCGGCTCCAACCTGGCCTTTCATCTGGTCGCACTCTGGGGCTTATGGCATCTGGCGGGGGGGCGAACCCAACTGCAATACCGTTGGGAATACACACTATGGCGCGGTTTTTTTGTACTGATCCTGTTGGTGGGATTCGGCTCGGGCTATTATCATCTGGCACCCAGCAATAACAGCCTGTTTTGGGATCGATTGCCGATCGCGCTGGCCTTTGCGGTGCTGCTGGTGATCACGCTTGAAGAGCGTATCAATACAGCGCTGACCCTGCCGACTCTGTTGTTGTTACTCCCCTATGCCGCGTTTGGCGTGCTGTACTGGTGGTGGACGGAACAGACGGGCAACGGCGATCTGCGTCCCTATCTACTGATGCAATTGCTGACGCTCAGCCTGCTGCCTGCCATTACCCTGCTCTACCAAGGTCGCTACCAGCGCCGCCACGATATCGCCGTCACCGTTTCCCTGTACCTGCTGGCCGTGGTCTGCGAGTGGCTGGACCATGAGATCCACGCCCTGACCCAGTTCATCAGTGGCCACACCCTCAAGCACCTATTGATCGCCCTGTCGATCGCCTGGCTGGTACGTATGCTCAAGCGGCGAAAGCCAATCCTAAGTACATCATCTGTCCGACAATACTCTCAACAGGATGCTGGATAATAAAAAAGCGCTGAGCATGTTCAGCGCTTTGGCAGACATCGGGCATCAACAAGCCTGATCGAGCATGAGATTCAGAAATAATCCGGTTCGTTGCCCGGCTTCCACTTGATGTTGCAACCCAGGCTGGGGATCTGCTTATCCGGAATGGCAATGTGGGCAATCAGCGCCTTGATCGCATCTTCCAGATCGGCACCGGTCACCGGCAGCTCATTGCCCGGGCGGGCACTGTCAAACTGACCGCGATAGGCCAGTTTATGATCCGCATCGAAAAGAAAGAAGTCCGGCGTACAGGCAGCACGGTAGGCCTTGGCTACCGCCTGGCTTTCGTCGTAAAGATAGGGAAAGCCGATCCGGTAATCACGAATAAAATCGATCATCTTCTCCGGGCCATCATCCGGATAGTTTGCTACGTCATTACTGTTAATCGCGACAAAGTCCACATCTTTGCCATGAAAGCGATCGGCCAACTCGGCCAGTTTGGCAGCGATGTGTTTCACATAGGGGCAGTGATTGCAGATAAAAGTCACGACCAATGGGCGCCCGGCAAAATCAGCCAGGCTGACGCTCTTGCCGCTGGCCGGCTCAGGTAGACTGAAATTTGGTGCCGCAGTACCCAGTGGCAACATGGTAGAGGGGGTACGTGCCATGTGCTTCTCCCTTTTAATCCAGATTGATACTGTCGAAATCTTTGACCTGGTGGTGTGGCGCATTCCGGTCCAGTTGTTCGGCTTCGCGCACCAGCCAGCGGGTTTGCATCCCGGCGGCACGCGCCGCATCCAGTTCTTCACGAATGTCGGACAGAAACAGGATCTCCCCTGCCCGGCCGCCGATCTGACCAACGATCGCCTCATAGGAAGAGGTTTCACGCTTGTTGCCGATATGGGTATCAAAGTAGCCGCTGAACAAGGGGGTCAGATCACCATAGTCACTATAGCCAAACAACAGACGCTGTGCATGGACCGAACCGGAGGAATACACATACAATCCCAGCCCCATCTCGTGCCAGTGACGCAGATTACGCACCGCATCCTCGTAGACATGGCCGGTAAAATCCCCCTGTCGATAGCCCGCCTCCCAGATCATCCCCTGCAGACTTTTTAGCGGAGTGATCTTGCGGTCCTCATCGATCCACTGTTCCAGCAAGGCCACACTTTGATCGATGTCCAGAGAACCGGCAGCCTCGTGCTGTACTGCGATCAGCTGCGCCTGCACCTCAGGCTGCTGGGCATGTTCACGCACAAAACGGCCTATCTCTGCACGGGCATAGGGAAACAATACCTCATGCACAAAGCGTATCGAGGAAGTAGTGCCCTCGATATCGGTGAGGATGTGTTTGATCATGCGCTTTGCGCCACGAACTGTTCAAAATCGGGAAATCGCTCGGCGATCGGGCTGCCGGTAAACGCCCCCACCCAGCCATCGGGGATCACAAACAGGCGGATGCATTTGAAGTCAGGCTCGGCACCCATGTCGAACCAGTGGGTGGTATTGGCCGGGACGCTGATCAGATCACCCTTTTCGCACAACACCAGATACACCTTGCCACCGATGTGCAAATAGAACAGACCACTGCCATCGACGAAGAAACGCACTTCGAAATCCGCATGGGTATGCTCGGAGAGAAATTTCTGGCGCATTTCGGCCTTTTGCGGATGGGCCGGAGTCAGGCCGACCACATCGACCGATTGAAAACCGTATTCGGCATTCAGCCTCGCCACATCCACCGCATAGGCCTCCAGCACTGCCTCCTGATCCGCATCGGCAGCCAGCGGGGCATTGGCCTCCCAGCGTTCAAAGCGTACTCCAAGATCGGCCAGTTGCGCGGCAATCGCGCTGTGCTCGTGGATCACCGCACCCAGGGCAGAACCTGCTTCATCATAGATGGCCAGTCGACTCATGATCGTTTCACCTTTAGCGTGGTCAGTTCACATTCAAACAGGAATTCAAAGGCCTCAATATGGCGCAGGGTATCCTGCATATCCCTGCCCCAGGTATAGAGCCCATGTCCGGCGATCAGATAACCATGGATCGGCGGATGGGCATCCATCCAGTTATCGATCACCTTGCCAAGACGGGCAATGTCCTGGTCATTGGGAAAGATCGGCACGATCATGCGCGTTTCATGGGTATCCACACCACTGAAGGCCTTGAGTAGTTCATAGTCCTCGAACACCAGTTGGGTTTGGTGCAGACGCGACAATACCGTGGCATTCACCGAATGGGTATGCAGCACTGCACCCACCTCGGCAAAGCGCTGGTAGATTGCGGTGTGTAGCAGGGTTTCAGCCGAAGGACGACGGTCCTCAAGTGGTTTACCGAGCGCATCTATGCGCATCACCGATGCCTCAGTGAGCGCGCCCTTGTGATAACCAGACGCGGTAATCGCAATCTCGCCATTGGTCAGGCGCACCGAAAAATTACTACTGGTCGCCGGTACCCAGCCGCGCTGATTGAGAAAACGTCCGGCCTGGATTATCGCCTGGCTGGCGGCTTGCCACTCGCTGCTTTGCAAGGCCTGCTGTGTCACAAATAGCCCCTCTGAACGCCACAAAGGCGCATTATCGTTCATCCAGTCGCGCTTGCAAGCGGGTGATCATCCCGCGTACCTGGGCTTGACTGGAAAGCGCCGCGGCAAGACGCAGATGATCGGCAGCAACCGTCGGTTCGGCCTGCTGTATCGCCAGCTCAGCCAGCAGACAATGGATCAGGCTGCGATCGGTTTCGGTGCGAATCGCGCCACTGGCGGCGGCCAACAGGTGTACCTTGGCGGCCGCCTGGCGACCAGCGCTGATATCAAGTACGCCCTTGAGCCAGTTATAGTAGGCCAATGAGCGGGGTGACAACAAAGACGGCCAGCGTATGCCTAATAAATAGGCACCCATCTGGTCGAGCTGATGACGTTTGAAGGCATCGAAGGCTGGCCAGACACTACCATATCGCAATGCATCCCAACTGAGCAGAACTGCCACCGCAAAGAACAACATCCCCCACACGGAAACAAACAGACTCAGATAAAAGCCGCAAATCAGCGCCAGCCCGGCAAGGATCAAGCGCACATCCGGGCTCAATTGCTGTAGCTGACGCAACAGGGGTTTTGTCATTCCTCACACCCTTTCATCAGTGGGCTGTCGGGTAAAACGCCGCTTAAAAAAACGGGGGCATAGGCCCCCGTTGTTGTTCGAGCTGGAGGTCTGAACGAGCTACTCGAAAACCGCCTTCATGCTCAGACGAATACGGCCCTGCTTGTCGATCTCCAACACCTTGACCTTGATGATGTCGCCTTCGTTGAGCTTGTCACTGACCTTTTCGACACGCTCTTCGGAGATCTGGGAGATATGTACCAAACCATCCTTACCCGGCAACACGGTGACAAAGGCACCAAAATCCATCAGTTTGGACACACGCCCTTCGTAGATCATCCCCACTTCCACATCTGCGGTCAGCTGTTCGATACGACGACGGGCCTCTTCACCAGCGTTCATGTCGACCGAGGCGATCTTTACGGTGCCATCGTCGCTAAGATCGATGGAAGCGCCGGTCTCTTCGGTAATGGAACGAATCGTCGCACCACCCTTGCCGATCACATCACGGATCTTGTCGGGATTGATCTTGAAGGTAATATAACGTGGCGCAAAGGCCGACATATCCTGGCGGGTCGTACTGATCACCTTGGCCATTTCCTTAAGGATGAACAGACGCCCTTCCTTGGCCTGGGTCAGAGCGATCTCCATAATCTGACGGGTGATCCCGTCGATCTTGATATCCATCTGCAGCGCAGTGATACCGGTCTCACTACCGGCGACCTTGAAGTCCATATCGCCGAGGTGATCTTCATCGCCAAGGATATCGGTTAGCACCGCGAATTTGTCACCGTCCTTGATCAGGCCCATCGCCACCCCGGCCACCGGGGCCTTGAGCGGTACACCGGCATCCATCAAGGAGAGGCTGCTGCCACAGACGCTGGCCATGGAGCTGGAGCCATTGGATTCGGTGATCTCGGAGACCACACGCACGGTATAGGGGAATTCATCCTGGCCCGGCATCACTGCCGCCACACCACGCTTGGCCAAACGTCCATGACCGATCTCGCGGCGCTTGGGACTACCAACCATACCGGTTTCATTCACACAGGAAGGCGGGAAATTGTAATGCAGCATGAAGTGATCTTTACGCTCGCCTTCGATGGCGTCGATAACCTGCGCATCACGGGAGGTACCCAGAGTAGTCACCACCAGGGCCTGGGTCTCGCCACGGGTGAACAGGGCCGAGCCATGGGTACGCGGCAATACCCCGGTCTTCACGGTAATATTGCGTACGGTGCGGGTGTCACGACCATCGATACGTGGCTCACCATCCAGGATACGGCTGCGCACTACCTTCTTTTCCAGCTTGGCGATCGCCGCGCTGACATCGGCGGCACTCCAACTCGGGGTGGCACCCTCGGCACAGAGCTTTTCCTGTACCTCGGCACGGATCGCATCAAGGCGATCATAGCGGGCCATCTTGTCACTGATCTGGAAGGCCTCGGTAATCGAGTTACTGGCCAGGGCGGCCACCGCATCGGCCAGCGTGGTATCCGCTACCGGTGCCTGCCAGCGCCAGGGAGTCACACCTGCCTCGGCAACCAGTTCATTGATGGCCTTGATCACCACTTCCATCTGCTCGTGGCCAAACAATACGGCACCCAGCATCACCTCTTCGCTAAGCAGATTGGCCTCGGACTCCACCATCAGCACCGCGTTATGGGTACCGGCAACCACCAGATCCAGATCGGAAGTCGCCAGCTCGCTCAGACTGGGGTTCAGCAGGTATTCGCCATCCCTGTAGCCGACACGGGCGGCACCCAGCGGACCACTGAAAGGTGCGCCGGATAGGCATACCGCTGCCGAGGCACCGATCATTGCGGGGATTTCGGCATCGATATCCGGATCGAGAGAAACCACGGTGGCAATCACCTGGGTCTCGTTGGTGAAACCTTTGGGGAAAAGCGGACGCAGCGGGCGGTCGATTAGACGCGAGGTGAGGGTTTCCTTCTCACTGGGGCGGCCCTCACGACGAAAAAAGCCGCCGGGGATTTTGCCGGCGGCGTAGTTCCGTTCCTGATAGTTGACTGTCAACGGGAAAAAGTCACGGCCAGCATCGGCCTCTTTCTTAACCACCGCGGTCACCATGACCACGGTGTCTCCCATACTACACATCACGGCACCGGATGCCTGACGGGCGATTTCGCCAGTTTCCAGTTTGATGGTATGCGCGCCGTATTGGAATTCTTTCTTGATGGCAGTCACTATCTTCTCTTCCTTATTGCCTATTTAACGTGAATGTCGCGTGGCGCGACTCCTCGTCTCCCCCAAAACCCTGGCAACAAGCACACATCTGTGCCCGCCTGGTCGTGCCCATAACGGCACGCCAAGGTCGGAGTGAGCTGGATAGACTTACTTACGCAAGCCCAGGCGGGAAATCAGTGAACGATAACGCTCAACATCCTTTTTCTTCAGGTAGTCCAGCAGCTTGCGACGCTGGCTTACCATGCGCAACAGACCACGACGGGAATGGTGGTCATGGATGTGCTCTTTAAAGTGGCCGGACAGGCCATTGATATTGGCGGACAACAGGGCAACCTGAACTTCCGGGGAACCGGAATCGCTGCTGCCCTTGCCGAATTCACTGATGATGCTGGCTTTCTGCTCGTTGGTCAGAGACATGTTACTTACTACTCCTGGCTAGTAGTCGATGATTCAAACGGGTATTTTAACCGCTGTTGCGGTTGTGTAACAAGGATAAATCGTTGAAAAAAGGTTCACTTCAGGCGCTCATCAGACGCTTTGGCCCGATTCGACCATCGTCAAGCACCTGCCCCACCCCGACAAAACCGCCGGACGGGTCATAAAGGCGCAGCAGACCCTCGGTCGGCGCACGCGGGATCTGTACCGGTTGACCCTGGCGCACGTAGAACAGTGCGGTCTCGCTAAGCTGGATATCAGGATAGCTGCCCAGGGCGCTGTCCATCGGCAACAGGTGATGATCCAAGGCCTCGGCTCCCCCCTCGGCCTCTTCATCACGCAACTGGTCAAGACTGACCATGTTTGCTTCCAGAAACGGTCCGACCCGGGTTCGGCGCAGCTGCCCAAGATGGGCGCCGCAGCCCAGTGCCTCGCCGATATCCTCGGCCAGTACACGGATATAGGTGCCCTTGGTGCAATGCACGTAGATCTCCAGCTCATCACCCTCGGCGCGCAGTAGACGCAGCTCGTGGATGGTGACCCGGCGTGGCTTGCGTTCCACCTCGATCCCCTGACGGGCCAGCTTGTACAGGGGCTGTCCGTTTAGTTTCAGGGCCGAATGCATTGGCGGGATCTGTTCGATCTCGCCGCGAAAACGCGCCAGCACCGCCTCGATCTGCTCGGCGCTTAGGGCCGGAACCGGACGGGTATCGATGACCTCACCCTCCGCATCGCCACTGCTGGTCTTGACCCCCAGCTTGCAGGTGCCGACGTATACCTTGTCCGCATCCAGCAGATAGGCCGACAGCTTGGTGGCCTCGCCCAGACAGATCGGCAGCATGCCGCTGGCCAGGGGATCCAGGTTACCGGTATGCCCGGCCTTGGCCGCGTAGAACAGGCGCTTGACGATCTGCAGGGCGGCATTCGAACTGATGCCTACCGGTTTATCGAGCAACACCACACCATCGAGCTTGCGCCCACGGTCTTTTTGCCGACGAGCCACTTACTCTTCCTCGCTGCTTGCTTTATCACTGGATACCGCACGGTCGATCAGGGCACTGAGATGCGCCCCCTGCTCGACCGAACTGTCATATTGGAAACGAAGCTCCGGGACCACCCGCAACTTCATGCGATGCGCCAGCTCCCGGCGCAGAAAACCCACCGCATTGTTCAGGCCCTTGCCGGTACTGGCAATATCCTGGGTGGGATTGAGCACGGTAAAAAACACCTTGGCCACGGTCAGATCACGGCTGACCTCCACACCCGAGATGGTGACCATGCCCAGACGTGGATCCTTTAACTCGCGTTGCACCAGATCGGCCAGCTCACGCTGGATCTGCTCACCTACCCGCCGACTACGGCTGAACTCTTTGGCCACTGCTTTGCAATACCTATGGTTATGGGCAACACACCCCTTACAGGGTGCGCGCTACCTGTACGCGCTCGAAGACCTCGATTTGATCACCGGCACGCACATCATTGTAGTTCTTTACCCCAATCCCGCATTCGGTACCGGATTTGACCTCCGCGACATCATCCTTGTAACGACGCAGCGACTCCAGCTCACCCTCGTAGATCACCACGTTCTCACGCAACACACGGATCGGATTGTTGCGTTTGACGGTACCGTCGATAACCATACAACCGGCCACCGCACCGAACTTGGGCGAACGGAACACATCGCGCACTTCGGCCAGGCCGACGATATTTTCCTTGAACTCGGGGGCAAGCATGCCGGTCATGGCACGCTTCACTTCATCGATCAGCTCATAGATGATGCTGTAATAGTGCAGGTCAACGCCCTGCTCCTCAATGACGCGCTTGGCCCCGGCATCGGCGCGCACATTAAAGCCAAGCAC
The DNA here is from genome assembly GCA_014859545.1 of Gammaproteobacteria bacterium. Classification (GTDB taxonomy): domain Bacteria; phylum Pseudomonadota; class Gammaproteobacteria; order Thiohalomonadales; family Thiohalomonadaceae; genus SLDE01. The sequence goes on along the minus strand of JACUTZ010000057.1, from coordinate 4,396 downwards.
GATGGCATTGGAGGCCACCGCCAACTGGGCATCGGATTCATTGATCCCCCCGACACCGCTGGAGATGATCTTGACCTTGACCTCATCCGTGGACAGGGCACGCAAGGCATCGGCAATCGCTTCCGCTGAACCCTGCACATCGGCCTTGAGCAGGATATTGAGGTAGCTAACCTTGCCCTCTTCCATCTGGTTGAACATATCATCCAGTTTGGTTTGCTGCTGACGGGCGAACTTCACATCGCGGAACTTGCCCTGGCGGAACAAGGCCACTTCACGCGCCTTGCGCTCATCGGCAACCACGACCGCCGGATCACCAGCCGCAGGTACCCCGGACAGACCCAGGATCTCCACCGGAATGGACGGCCCGGCACTTTCAATCAGCTTGCCGTTTTCATCCAGCATGGCACGCACCCGACCATATTCATGGCCGGCCAGTACGATATCACCCTTGCGCAGCGTACCGCGCTGAACCAGGATCGAGGCGACAGCACCACGCCCCTTGTCCAGGCGCGACTCGACCACCACGCCACTGGCAGGACCCGTTGCCACGGCCTTGAGCTCCAATACCTCTGCCTGCAGCAGGATGGCATCCAGCAGCTCGTCGATGCCTGTTCCGGCCTTGGCGGACACATGGGCAAACATGGTGTCACCACCCCAGTCCTCAGGGATCACATTCAGCTGTGCCAACTCATTCTTGACCCGATCGGGATCCGCCTCGGGCTTGTCGATCTTGTTCACCGCCACGATCAGCGGCACACCGGCAGCACGGGCATGTTGCACCGCTTCCTTGGTCTGCGGCATCACGCCATCATCAGCGGCCACCACCAATACCACGATATCGGTCACATCGGCCCCACGGGCACGCATCGCGGTAAACGCGGCATGGCCGGGGGTGTCGAGGAAGGAGATCATGCCGCGGTTGGTTTCCACGTGGTAGGCACCGATATGCTGGGTGATCCCACCAGCCTCACCGGAGGCCACACGACTGCGACGAATGTAATCAAGCAACGAGGTCTTGCCATGGTCAACGTGACCCATGATGGTCACTACCGGCGCGCGGGGCAATTCATCACCATCCGCCGCGCTGCTCATCATCAATTCTTCTTCAAGGGCATTTTCCTTGAGCAGGAGCGGGGTATGCCCCATTTCCTCGACCACGATCGAGGCAGTTTCCTGATCCAGCACCTGATTGATATTGGCCATGGTACCCATTTTCATCATGGCCTTGATCAAATCGGCAGCCTTGACCGACATCTTCGCCGCCAGTTCGCCCACAGTGATCGTTTCGGGGATGCTCACTTCATGAATAATCGGCGCGGTCGGCTTTTCAAAGCCATGCTTGACCGGTGATGCACCGCCGACCTTTAGCTTGCCGCCCTTTTTCTTGCGACGACCGGTTTTGTCCGAGGCGATATGTAATTCACCCTCGGATTCGCCAAAGCGATCCTTGCGACCCTTTTTGCCCTTATCCTTGCGGCGGGAGTCATCGTCCTTTTCCTTCTCCTTGGAGACCGGCTTTTTGTCTTTGGAACTGGCATCGACTGCAGCGGCAGCGGGCTTGGCGGCCACCACATCATCGGCGGCAGCGGTACTGGCTTCAACAACCGGTGCCAAGGCAGCCTGACGGGCAGCCTCATCGGCTTCCTGCTGTTGGCGCAGCGCATCCTCCTGACGCTGACGCTCTTCTTCCAGTTTGCGCTTTGCCTCTTCTTCTGCACGCTGACGGGCCTCAATCTCGAGCTGTTGCTCCAGACGCTGGGCCACCTCGCCATCGATGCGCTTATCTTCTTCGGCCTCGACCACACTGCGCTTGACATAGGTACGCTTCTTACGCACCTCGACGGTTACCGTCTTGCCCTTGCTGGCTGCACCGCCACCCACCTTGATCTCACTGGTGGTACGGCGCTTGAGGGTGATCTTTTTCGGTCCGGCATCGGCTTCTTCAGCCACACTTTGCCCGGTACCGTGCTTGTGACGCAAATGTTCCAACAGCTTGAGCTTCTCCTCTTCACCAAGGATTTGCTCTGCGGTCATTTTCCCCACGCTGGCGTCTTCCAGCTGACCAATGAGTCGCTCTACCGGCACACCGATCGTCTCAGCAAATTGTTTGACGGTAACCTCAGACATCTAAACAGTACTCCCGACCTTAAACCTTATTTTTCGTCTGCAAACCATGGGGCGCGTGCCGTCATGATCAAACTGGCTGCCCGTTCTTCATCCATCTCATCGATGACCATCAGATCATCAACCGCCATTTCGGCCAGATCTTCCATGGTGCAGATACCGATACGCGCCAATGCTTCGGCCAGCTGAGGATCCATGCCATCCATCTCCAGCAGATCCTGCTCTGGTTCGGCACCACCGTGTTCTTCACTGCTGATTTCACGGGTTACCAGAATATCCTTGGCACGGGCACGCAGGGCATTGACGATGGTTTCATCAAATTCTTCAATTTCGAGCATCTCATTAACCGGCACATAGGCGACTTCCTCGATGCTCGAGAAGCCTTCCTGCACCAGAATACTCGCGACCTCTTCGTCCACATTAAGCTGCTCATGGAAGAGCTTGATCAGGGCGTTCAGTTCGACTTCGTTCTTTTCCTCGGCCTGGGCCTCGGTCATCACATTCAGCTCCCAGCCGGTCAGCTCACTGGCAAGGCGTACATTCTGACCGCCACGACCGATAGCCTGAGAGAGCTGTTCTTCGTCTACCGCAATGTCCATGCTGCCAGAGTCTTCATCAACCACAATCGACAGGACCTCGGCAGGGGCCATCGCATTAATCACGAACTGGGCCGGATTATCGTTCCACAACACGATATCGACACGCTCACCGTTCATCTCATTGGTCACCGACTGTACCCGTGAGCCACGCATCCCAACACAGGCGCCAACCGGGTCAATGCGCTGATCGTTGGAGCGCACCGCAATCTTGGCACGCATGCCGGGGTCGCGGGCCGCACCCATGATGTCGATCAATCCCTCGTTGACCTCGGGCACTTCCAGCTTGAACAACTCGATCAGGAATTCGGGGCGGGTACGACTGACATACAGCTGGGGGCCGCGAGGCTCGGAGCGGACATCATACAGATAGCCACGGACCCGATCACCAGGGCGGATCGCCTCACGGGGGATCACATGTTCACGGGGGATCAGGGCCTCGATATTATTACCCAGGTCCAGGATCACACTACCGCGGTCCAGGCGCTTGACGATGCCACTGATCAGTTCACCCACACGCTCACGATAGGCCTCGACCACCTGCGCACGCTCGGCTTCACGTACCTTTTGCACGATCACCTGTTTGGCGGTTTGTGCCGCGATACGTCCAAAGGTTACCGATTCGGTTTCATCTTCGACAAATTCACCGGGCTGGATCTCAGGCTCGTCGATACGGGCTGCACTCAGGGTGATCTGGCGTTCGGGAAACTCAAGCTGCTGGGTTTCAGCGTCGTCGATCACTTCCCAGCGACGGAAAGTTTCATAGTCGCCAGTGTCGCGATCAATGACCACACGGATGTCCACATCACCACCATGACGCTTCTTGGTCGCGGTGGCCAGTGCGATCTCCATTGCCTCAAAGATAATCTCTTTGGCAACGCCCTTTTCGTTTGAAACTGCGTCTGCTACCAGTAGGATTTCTTTGTTCATAACACAGCCTCTACTGCCTCCAGCTTGAGCCCAACACAGGGCGCCAACACAAAATAGATGATTAAACCGTTACCACTCGTGGATAAGGTGCGCCTTGTCAACATTATCCAGTGACAGCTCTATCTCCACCCCATCCACATCCATCCGCACTTGCCCATTTTCCACCGCAAGCATGCGACCACGAAACCGGCGACGCCCTTCATGGGCGACCCGTACCCGTAACTCGGCCAGGCTGCCAGTAAAGCGGGCAAACTGTTCCTCGGTAAACAGGGGCCGTTCCAGGCCTGGCGAAGACACCTCCAGGGTGTACTCCCCCTTGATCGGGTCTTCCACATCCATCACCGCACTGACCTGGCGGCTGACATCGGCGCAATCTTCCACATCGATCCCCTCGGGGTGATCAATATAGATGCGCAGCAGCGAATGGCGCCCCTGCGCCACATGCTCAACGCCCACCAGTTCGAAGCCCAGGGCCGTTACGGCCGGCTCGATAATGGCATTAATCTGTGCGTTTGCCCTTGCCATAACCCATCATCCGGAAACAAAAAATGGGCCTTAGGCCCATCTTGTACATCTCGTAAAGCAGCAGAATTATAGCCGTTTTTCACGACCAGGTCACCTGTGCCAGATCCACCAGGCTCATCGGCCCAGCTAACAAAAAGCCCCGTATACGGGGCTTGTTGCGCACTTCAATTTGGTAGCGGGGGCAGGATTTGAACCTACGACCTTCGGGTTATGAGCCCGAC
>JACUTZ010000056.1 GCA_014859545.1 Gammaproteobacteria bacterium | reverse complement strand
TTTTTGGAGAGCGGCAATGTACGCGGTAATCAAAACCGGTGGCAAACAGTATCGTGTGGCAGAAGGCCAGACCCTCAAGGTCGAAAAGCTTGAAGCCGAAGTAGGGTCCAACCTGGAACTGTCAGATGTGCTGATGGTTGCCAGTGGTGACGATATCAAGATTGGCAGCCCCTTTGTTGAGGGCGGCAAGGTAACGGCGACAGTGAAGAGCCATGGTCGTGACGACAAGGTCACCATCATCAAGTTCCGTCGTCGCAAGCATCACATGAAGCGCCAGGGGCATCGTCAGTACTACACTGAGTTGCAGATCACCGGCATCAGCGCTTAAGACTTCACAAGGGTAGATAGCAATGGCTCATAAAAAGGCAGGCGGTAGTACACGTAATGGTCGTGATTCGATTTCCAAGCGTCTGGGCGTCAAGCGCTTTGGCGGCGAGATGGTGACTGCGGGCAATATCCTGGTTCGCCAGCGTGGCACCAAGTTCCATCCCGGCTTGAATGTTGGTTGTGGTCACGACCACACCCTGTTCGCCAAGTCCGATGGTCGTCTGGTGTTCGAGGTAAAGGGTCCAAATAATCGCAAGTTTGTCAGCGTTATCGCTGAGTAAGCACGCGTTGTCGCCTTGCGAAGAGCCCCGTCTTTCATGGCGGGGCTTTTTGTTTGAGGCAGAGAAAGATAGGGTCACTGGTGTTATGAAGTTCGTTGATGAAGCAGATATCCGCGTCGAGGCCGGTAATGGCGGCAAGGGCTGCGTCAGTTTTCGCCGTGAGAAATACATTCCCTTCGGCGGTCCCGATGGGGGGGATGGCGGCGATGGCGGCAGTGTCTTCGTGGTGGCGGACGAAAATCTTAATACCTTGATCGATCTGCGTTTTACCCGCGCCTTCCGTGCCGAGCATGGACAGCAGGGGATGGGGCGCAATATGACCGGCAAGGGTGGCGCGGATCTGGATATCCCGCTGCCGGTGGGTACCGTGGTCTATGACAAGGATACCGGCGAGATGCTGGCGGATCTGACCAGGTTCGGACAGCGCATCAAGATCGCCCAGGGTGGTTTTCATGGCCTGGGCAACACCCGCTACAAGAGCAGTGTCAACCGTGCCCCGCGCCAGTTCAGCCCCGGCACCCCCGGTGAGGCACGTAACCTGCATCTGGAGTTGCGCGTACTGGCCGATGTTGGCCTGCTGGGCCTGCCCAATGCCGGCAAGTCGACCCTGATCCGTGCTGTCTCGGCGGCACGTCCCAAGGTGGCCGATTATCCCTTCACCACCCTGCACCCTAATCTGGGGGTGGTGAGCATCGAGGCCCACCGCAGCTTTGTGATCGCCGACATCCCCGGTCTGATCGAAGGGGCGGCCGAAGGGGCTGGCCTGGGGATACAATTTCTCAAGCATGTTTCGCGCACGTCCCTGCTCTTGCACCTGGTCGATGTGGCCCCCTATGATGAGAGCGACCCGGTCGAAGCGGTGCGTATCATTGAGGGCGAGCTGGCCAAGTTCAGTGATGAGTTGGCCGAGCGGGAACGCTGGCTGGTGCTGAACAAGCTGGATCTCCTGCCGGAAGACGAGCGAGAAGCCCGCTGTGCCGGGATCATCGCAGGGTTGGACTGGCAGGGGCCGGTCTATACCGTGGCAGCCCTCTCCAAGCAGGGCACCGAGCGGCTGATGCAGGATATTATGCTGCGTATCGAGGCGCGACGTGCCGAGCAGGCCGCTGCCGGGGACGGCGAGCAAGGCGCAGCGGCGGCCACCGTGGAATTCGAATCTGACTGATTAGTGATCACCGTCGATGATGACACGTGCACAGCTTACCGATACCCGCCGCTGGGTCGTCAAGATCGGCAGCGCGCTGCTGACCAATGACGGGCGTGGCCTGAACCGCGAGGGGATCGCCGATTGGGTCGCCCAGCTGGCTGCATTGCGCCAACAGGGCGTGGAGATCGTGCTGGTTTCTTCCGGCGCGGTGGCCGAGGGCATGAGTCGTCTCGGTTGGACCAAACGTCCCCATGCCCTGCACGAGTTGCAGGCCGCTGCCGCGGTGGGCCAGATGGGGCTGGTACAGACCTATGAATCCAGCTTTCAGCGCTTTGGCCTGCACACCGCCCAGGTATTGTTGACCCATGATGATCTCTCCAACCGCCGCCGTTATCTGAATTCCCGCAGCGCCCTGCGCACCCTGCTGGATTTGGGGGTGATCCCGGTGGTGAATGAAAATGACACCGTGGTCACCGATGAGATCCGTTTTGGGGATAACGATACCCTGGCGGCGCTGGTGGCGAATCTGATCGAGGCCGAGCTGCTGGTGATCCTCACCGATCAGGCCGGTATGTGCGACAAGGATCCGCGCCAGCACGCCGATGCACAGTTGATCCATGAAACCCCGGCCACCAATCCGCTGCTGGAGGCCATGGCCAGTGGCAGTGGCGGGGCCTTGGGGCGCGGCGGTATGCTGACCAAGGTACGTGCCGCCAGGCTGGCGGCGCGTTCGGGTACTGCCACGGTGATTGCCGCCGGGCGTGAGCCGCAGATCCTGCATCGCATCGCCGCGGCCGAGCGCATTGGCACCCTGTTTACCCCGGATACCGTGCCATTGCTGGCGCGCAAGCAATGGCTGGCCGGACACCTGCAATTGCGCGGACGCCTGACCCTGGACGATGGCGCGGTAAAGGTGTTGCGCGAATCGGGGCGGAGTCTGCTGCCGGTTGGGGTTCGGGCGGTTAGTGGTGAATTTGGCCGAGGCGAGATGGTCGCCCTGGTGGACGAGCAGGGTCGCGAGGTGGCCCGTGGCCTGGTCAACTACAGCGCCGAGGAGGCCCGTCGTATCCAGGGGCGCCCCAGTCGCGAGATCGAGGGCTTGCTGGGTTATGTGGATGAGCCGGAGCTGATCCATCGTGATAACCTGGTGCTAAGCGAATAATCAGGGCGCGGTATCCCATTCATCTGAATGGCGCCGCTGGCCGTTGACGTTGGCAGCGCAGCACATCAGTCCTACAATCGGTAGCCATGAGCCTTTCAATGTTGTTCACCTTTATCGGCGGTGTCGGGCTGTTCCTGCTCGGTATGCGTCTGATGACCGATGGCCTCAAGGTGGCCGCCGGGGATGCCTTGCGTGAGATCCTGGCTCGCGGCACCGCCACCACCGGTCGTGGGATACTTTCCGGGGTAGTCATTACCGCCGGGGTGCAGTCTTCTTCGGCGGTTATCTTCGCCACGATTGGCTTTGTCAATGCGGGCCTGCTGACCCTGTTTCAGTCGGTCGGGGTGATCATTGGCAGCAATATCGGCACCACCGCCACCAGCTGGCTGGTGGCCCTGGTCGGCTTCAAGGTCAATCTGCAGGCCCTGGCGATGCCGGCGATCGCGGTGGGCATGTTCTTGCGCGTGACCGGCGGGAATACCCGGCGTGGTGCGTTGGGCGATGCGCTGACGGGTTTCGGGATCTTCTTCCTCGGTCTGGATGTGCTGAAGAACACCTTTACCGATTTTGGCGAGCAGGTGGATCTGGAGCGATTCGTTGGCACTAGCCTGCTCAGCCTGCTGGCCTTTGTTGCCATCGGTATTGTGATGACAGTGGTGATGAATTCCTCCAGTGCCGCCCTGGCGGTGACCCTGACTGCTGCGGGCAGTGGACTGATTCCGCTGACGGCTGCGGCAGCAATGGTGATCGGTGCCAACATCGGTACCACCTCGACCGCCCTGTTTGCGGTGATTGGTGCCACCTCCAGCGCCAAGCGCGCCGCCAGTGCCCATGTCCTGTTCAATCTGATCACCGGGGTGGTTGCCTTTGCCGCCTTGCCCTTGTTGCTGTGGCTGGTGGCCGCGCTCGCCGCACTGCTGGGGCTGGACCCGACCCCGGCGGTGATCCTGGCGATCTTCCATACCATGACCAAGCTCACCGGGGCATCGATCCTCTGGCCGATGACCCCCTGGCTGGTAAAATTCCTTGAATCGCGTTTTCGCACCGCCGAGGAGGACGAGGGGATCCCGCGCCATCTGGACCGCAATATCGCCGGTACCCCCGACCTGGCCCTGGAAGCCCTCAATATGGAGATCAAGCGGATTAGCGCCATGGCCAGGGGGGCTGCCTATGCCTCGCTGAGTGCCGAGGGACCGGCCCAATTGCAACGCCTGCAGCGGGAGCGGGCCAGCATCGACAAACTGGTGCTGGCGGCGGGTGAGTTTGCTACCCGAGTACAATACGGTGAGGTCCCCGCCTCGATCGCCGGGGGCTTCCCGGTGGCCCTGCGGATCACCCAGTATTATGGTGATATTGCCGAGCATGCCGAGGAGATGGTCCGCGCCTCGGCCACCATGCCAGTTACCGGGGATGAGGAACTGGCCGGGGCGATGGCCGATTTCAAACGGGACGCGGTACATCTTCTTGGGCACAGCAATCCGGATGGGGAGGGTTTTTCCGATGCCTTGATGGACAAGGAGATGCAGGCCTTCCAGGAACACTACCAAACGCTTAAGGGGATGTTGCTGCGCGGTGGTGCCCAGGGGCGTCTGCCGATGCGACAGATGGTCGGACGCCTGGATGAGATCAGTGATATCCGCCGTATCCTCGATCAGGCGGTTAAGGCTGCCCACCATACCATCACCTTGCGCCAGGGCCTGCATGGTGCCCCGGATTTGGAAGAGGACAGTGCCAAGGTGGAGTCTGGCCACGCGGATGAAATCAGTGCCACTGCCACTGCGTCCAGTGGCGATCAGAAATGAAACCAGCGTCCTTGCGCGTCCTGGCTTTCCCTGAGCTGACATTGGTAGAGTGCGCTGAGGCGCTCGACGTTCAGTATTTTCTTGCTGTTGCCGGATTCCCAGCGTCCATCCCCGTATAGCAGTAGCACCTGATCGCAATAATGCAGCGCATGATTGGGCTCGTGCAGCACCATGGCGATCGCCTTTTGTCTTTCCTGCAGCGGGGCAAGCATGCTGAGCAACTGCTGCTGGTGGCGCAGGTCCAGGTGATTCAGTGGTTCATCCAGCAACAGGTAATCCGGATCCTGGGCCAGCAGGGTGGCGATCGCCAAACGGCGGCGTTCGCCGCCGGAGAGGGTTTGCACCATGCGTGGGGCCAGCGCCTCCAATTCCATTGCCCGCATTGCCTGGTCGGCCCTGAGCTGGTCGTCCGGCCCTTCGTTTTGCCAGCGACTGAGGTGCGGATGGCGGCCGCTGAGCACCGTTTCCCTCACCGTGGCGGGAAAGGGATCATGGTTATCCTGTAACAACAGGCCGATATGCCGGGCGATGTGTTGGCGAGAGTGTTGCTGCAGGGGACGCCCCTGGAGCTGAACCTGGCCGGCATCGGCCGCTCGCAAACCTGCCAGACAATGCAGCAGGCTGGTTTTGCCGCCGCCATTGGGGCCCAGTATGCCCCAGCATTCCCCGGCGCGTATCGACAGGGTCAAGCCTTCACACAGTAGCCGCCCACCGATGCGCAAGCTGAGATCCCTGGCCTCCAGCTGGCTCATCGGGTGTGCCCCCGTTGCAGCAGATAAAGGAATACCGGTACCCCGATCAGCGCGGTCAACACGCCGACCGGCAGTTGCTGCGGAGCAAACAGGCTGCGCGCCAGGGTATCGGCGATCACCAGCAGGCTGCCGCCGGCCAGCACTGAGGCGGGCAGGAGCAGGCGATGGTCGCTACCGATTATCAGGCGCAACAGGTGAGGGATGATCAAGCCAACGAAGCCGATACTGCCGGCCAGGGTCACTGCGGTGGCGGTGAGCAGGGAGGTGGTCAGATAGAGTTGCAGGCGCAGCGGTTTGACTGCCACCCCCAGGGCGGCGGCCTGCAGTTCGCCACGGGCCAGCAGATTGAGGCTGCGTGCCTGGGGGAGGGCCAGCAGCAGTCCCAAGGCCAGGATGAACAGCCCTGTGCTGACATGGCGGGCATGGCTTAGGTCTCCCATCAGCCAGAACAGCATGCCCGGCAGGTTATGCTGGGGGGCGAGCACCAGCAGGAAACTGATCACCGCTCCCCAGCCAGCGGCCACCACCACCCCGGTCAACAGCAGGCGGGTCGGGCTCCAGCTGCCGCGACCATGGGCAAGGACAAACACCAGCAACATGGATGTCATGGCGCCAAGCAGTGCGGCACCGTTGACACCAAAGCTGACCGCGCCGGCCAGCATCGCCAGCAGCGCACCAACCGCTGCACCACCGGAGATCCCCAGGATGAATGGGTCGGCCAGGGGATTGCCCAGCAAGACCTGCATCTGTGCCCCTGCCAGGGCCAGCATGCCCCCGACCGCGAAGGCGGCCAGCGCACGGGGTAGGCGCAGTTCAAGCAGGATCGGGGTATTTAGCGCGCTGCCCTGACCACGTAGGACCGCCCAGATTTCATCCAGGCTGATGGCAACGCTGCCCAGCATCAGTGCGGTTGCAATCGCGATCAGCGACAGCAGGAGCAGCAGCAACAGGATCAGCGGGCCGCGCATCAACGCAGGCTGATCTCGGGCCAGCCCTTGAGCCGGGCATGGTCACTGAGGGTCTCATCGGCATCGACGGCGACCGGATGGCTTACCCGTTCGAGCAAGGGCAGGTCATTATGGGAGTCGCTATAAAACCAGCTGCCCTCGAGGTGTTGGCCGGTCTGGGTCAGCCAGTCATTGAGACGAGTGACCTTGCCCTGCTGAAAGCAGGGCACACCCTCGACCTCGCCGGTATATCGGCCATTGGCCATCGCCGGCTCGGTGGCCAGCATCGCGTCCACCCCCAGTGCCTCGGCAATCGGGCCGGTGACAAAGCGGTTGGTGGCGGTGATGATCAGCAGGTAATCGCCATTGTCACGGTGTTTGGCGAGCAGCTCGCGGGCCTTGGGCAGGATGATGGGCTGGATCTTCTCGGCCATGAACTGGCGATGCCAGTCTTGCAGCCTGGGTAGATCGTGCTCGCTGAGGGGCTTGAGGCTAAAGCGCAGGAACTCATGGATGTCCAGCTGCCCGGACTTGTATTCATTGTAAAAACGCTGGTTTTCACCTTCATAATGAGCCGCATCGACGATGCCTTGCTCCACCAGGAAGCGGCCCCACAGGTAGTCGCTGTCGCCGCCCAGCAGGGTATTATCCAGATCAAAAATGGCCAGGCTCAAGGTGGTTTCTCCCAAAGAATGCAGTGTGGGTATGATACGTGATCGTGCGGTATCGGGTAAGCGGCTGCACGGCGATGCTGGCAGCGGCGGCGGCATGAGATGAGCTTTTGCTTTAGTGATTGCCAGTAAGGTGCTGTATCGTATGCTAAACTAGGCATTCACTCGGTATGGTCTCTGTGCCGTACCCAAGCCCTCGGGAATAGGTCGTTCGATGCATTTGGTGGATCAGAACAGTACAGGCAAGATGGAGCATGTTGCGCAGCCCAGCCTGTCGCCGACGGCGGTGCGTGGGCGCGCGATCCGTCGGGTATTGGTGATCAATGCCAAGGGCGGCTGCGGCAAGACGACCCTTGCCACCAATCTGGCCAGTTACTATGCCTCCCAGGGGCGGGTGGCGGCCCTGTTGGACTATGACCCACAGGGTTCCAGCATGCAGTGGCTGACCCTGCGTAGTGACGCGTGTTTCCCGATTCACGGGGTGGCGGCCTTTCGCAAGCCGGCGAGCGGGGCCACCCGTAGTTGGCAAATGCGTCTACCGGCGGAAACCGAACGTCTGATCCTGGACCCACCGGCCGGGATCCACGGCATGCCGCTGATCGAAATGGTGCGTGAGGCCGATACCATCATCGTGCCAGTGTTGCCCTCACCCATCGATATCCATGCGGCCTCGCATTTTATCCGTGATCTGTTGTTGGTGGCCAAGGTGCGGGCACGAGCGATTCGGGTTGGGGTGGTGGCCAATCGGGTACGTACCAATACCAAGGTCTACCAATCGCTGGAGCGCTTTCTCGACAGTCTGCACATCCCCTTTGTGGCCTATTTGCGGGATACCCAGAATTATGTGCAATCCTCCGAAGAGGGGATGGGGGTGTTCGAATGGCGTGGCAACCATATTCAGCGTGATCGTCGCCAATGGGAGGCCTTGATCCACTGGATTGAGGCGGGACAGGACGAGGCAAGCCCCTGATTTTTGCCTAGCAATTGCACTGGATTTGCTCAAACAGCCGGGTTTGTGGAAGAATCAATCTGGCAGGTAATTGGGCGGCAAGCAAACGGGCTGGATAAGTGATTGATTCCCAAGGTTTCAGGGCAAATGTAGGAATCATCCTGTGTAATCAGGAGGGTCAGCTGTTGTGGGCGCGCCGCTATGGTCAGCGTTCCTGGCAGTTTCCCCAAGGGGGCATCAAGCGCCACGAGAGCGCCGAGCAAGCCCTGTTTCGTGAATTGCACGAAGAGGTCGGCCTGCTTCCCGAACAGGTGGAGATCGTCGCCAGTACCCGTGGTTGGCTGCGCTATCGCTTGCCGCGCCGCTATATCCGTTTTCAGAATCGTCCGGTCTGTATTGGCCAGAAGCAGCGCTGGTTTCTACTGCGCCTGTTGGCCGAGGATGCGGCGGTGCGTCTGGATATGAGCGACAAACCGGAGTTTGAAGAATGGCGTTGGGTCTCCTATTGGCATCCCCTGGAAGAGATCGTCTTTTTCAAGCGTCGGGTCTACGAAAAGGCCTTGCGGGAATTGGAACACAGTTTGTTTCCTGAAAAGAAAAAATCGGCATCCTCGGAGGCTTGTACGCAGCTGAGGTAGTCTCCGTTCTGTTCTGATATGGCCAACAAAGGCGGAATCCATTTATGCTCGATATCCTGCGCAGCATCACACAGGAGGTGAACGCTGCCCGCGACCTGGAGCAGGCGCTGGCGATCATCGTCGAGCGCGTCAAATCCGGTCTGGAAGTGGATGTGTGTTCGGTCTACCTGGTCGATCACGACTCCGGTGAATTGGTGCTGATGGCCAGCGATGGCCTGCTTCCCGAATCCATTGGGTATGTGCGCCTGAGTTTTGAAGAGGGATTGGTCGGGCTGGTCGCGCAACGCGCCGAGCCGGTCAATCTTGGCAATGCACCGGATCATCCCCGCTACCGTTATTTTTCCGAGACCGGTGAAGAGTGGTATCACGCCTTTTTGGGGGTGCCGATCATCCATCATCGCCAGGTGTTGGGGGTGCTGGTCCTGCAACAGCACGCCGAACATCGTTACGATGAGGACCTGGTTACCCTATTGGTGACCATTGCGGCGCAGTTGGCCGGGGCGATTGCCCATGCGGAGGCCAGTGGCGGGATCAACGGTCTGAACGGTGACAAGCGCATCGAGCGACATCCTCTTACCGGTAAGCCCGGTGCACCGGGGGTGGCCATCGGTCGGGCGGTCGTGATCCATGTGGAGGCGGATATCACCGCTGTGCCCAACCGGGTGATCGAGGATATCGCCGCAGAACAGGCACGCTTTCTGAAGGCGGTCGCCCAGGTTCGTGAGCAGATCCGGCGTATGGTGGACAATATCAGCAGCAGTCTTTCTGCTGCCGACGCGGCCCTGTTTGATGCCTACCTGCTGATGCTCGATAGCGACAGCCTGATTAGTGCAACCCTGGAGCGCATCGCCACGGGCAACTGGGCACCGGGCGCGCTGCGCGATACCCTGGGGGAGCATATTCGTGTCTTTAACGACATGGAGGATGCCTATCTGCGTGAGCGGGCCGATGACCTGCGGGATCTGGGTCGTCGCCTGTTATTGCAATTGCAACCCAAAAGACAGCACAGCACCGGTTATCCCAAGAGTACCATTCTGGTCGGTGAGGAGATCACCGCCTCGATGTTGGCCGAGGTACCCGCCAAACGTCTGGTCGGGGTCGTATCGGTACGCGGTTCCAGCACCTCGCACACGGCCATTCTTGCGCGCGCCCTGGGACTGCCGGCGGTACTCGGGGTGGATGAGTTGCCAATCACCCGCATCGATGGTCTTGAGCTGATTGCCGATGGCTATTCGGGGCGCGTATTCATCAATCCGCCAGTGGGGGTCAAAAAGGAGTTCCGCCGCCTGCAGCGCGAAGAGCAGGAGCTTACGGAAGACCTGCAGGGCCTGCGTGATCAGGATGCCATCACCCGTGACGGGGTGCGGATCTCCCTGCTGGCGAATACCGGTCTGCTCTCGGATATCGGTCCTTCGCTAAACAGCGGTGCCGAGGGTGTCGGTCTGTATCGAACCGAGTTCCCCTTCATGATGCGTGATCGTTTTCCCGGTGAGGAGGAACAGCGTCAGGTCTATCGCCAGGTGCTGGAGGCCTTTGCCCCCAACCCGGTTACCATGCGCACCCTGGATGTGGGGGGGGACAAGGCCCTGTCCTATTTCCCCATTGAAGAGGACAACCCCTTCCTGGGTTGGCGCGGGATCCGCATTACCCTTGACCATCCTGAGATATTTCTGGTTCAAATCCGCGCCATGCTCAAGGCCAATCAGGGCTTGAACAATCTGCAGTTGTTGCTGCCGATGATCACCACCATTTCCGAGGTGGATGAATCCCTTAAGCTGATCCGTCGTGCACACCAGGAACTGCTGGAAGAGGGCTTGGACATATCCATGCCAATGATTGGTGCGATGGTTGAAGTGCCATCGCTGATTTACCAAATCGAGCCGCTGTGTAAACGGGTCGACTTTCTCTCTGTCGGCAGTAATGACCTGACCCAGTACCTGCTGGCCGTGGATCGCAATAACTCACGGGTGGCCGACCTCTATGACTCCCTGCACCCATCGGTACTGCGTGCCCTGCAAATGGTGGTGCAGGGAGCCAAGGCGCACCGTGTCCCGGTGAGCGTGTGTGGTGAGATGGCCGGCGACCCGGCAGCAGCGCTGATGTTGCTTGCGCTAGGGGTGAACAGTCTGAGTATGAGCGCCTCAAGCCTACTGCGTATCAAATGGGTGTTGCGCAGTTTTTCCCGCCGCAGTGCCAAGACCCTGTTGCAACAGGCCCTGGAAATGGACGATCCCAAGGCGATCCGGCGGATGTTGGGGGCGGCGTTGGAGAAAAAGGGTCTGGGCGGTTTGATCCGTGCCGGCAAATAGTAACGACAGCGAGCGCAACGCTATTTATGTCGCGGACATGGCGCGGGAATTTTCAGCGGCCCAGCTGACCGCATTCAGGTAGGCAGAGGTCAGATCGTTGTTGCCTGCATGCTGGGTATCCAGCTTGGACCAATCGCCGCATTCATAGCTGAGTACCTGCTTGAGTATCCCACCCAATCTTCCTTCCTGTGCCAGAATGGCAAACTTGATCTCGCTGTTCAGGGAAATGGTATCGAGTAACTCTTCTATCGGGGTATCCATCAGCGCATCCAGGGTGGAAAACAATCCCACGGTGAAAGCCATCTCGGGCTTGCCAAGTTGATGTCGTTCTGCCAGTAACTCGCACATGCGTGCCCGGATCATCGCCACGGTGATCAACTCACGGGGCTTGTCTTCACGCTGGCTGTTCAGCAGCAACAGGGTGGCCCATTTCTTCACCGCATGGGTGCCGATCAGCATCAGGGCGTCGTAGACCGAGTCGATCTCCCGGCGCAATGCGTAGGTGGCGCAATTCAGATAGCGCAGCAGCTTGTAGGTCAGTGCCACATCCTGGACAATGGTATTCTCCAGTTCACGGATCTCGATATCGGGTTTCTGCAGTTCATTCAGTAACTGCAGGATCACACTGCGATTGGCCGGATCCGAGCGACCGCGCATCAGCTGCGGTTTGCAGAAAAAGTAGCCCTGAAAGTAATCCATCCCCAGCGCACTGCAAAAATCCATATCGGCGGCGCTTTCCACCTTCTTGGCCAGCAGTTTGAGCGGAAAACGTCGGCAGATCTCGACCTGTGTAGTGAATTGTTCGGGTCCCAATTTTCCGAGATCCAGTTTGATCACATGGGCAAGTCGGATCAGCGGTTCCAGTTCGGGGGTGTAGACAAAATCATCCAGGGCAATGCGATAGCCGCGGGCGACCAGATCGGCCAGGTTGCGCATGACCTGTGGGGTCGGCAGATGATTACCCAGCAGCTCGAGCACGATCTGCTCGCTGGTCATGGGAATGGGTTGTTGCTGGAGGAAAAAGTCTTCGCTGAGATTGATATAGGCAGGGCTGCTGCCGACAATATTTTCCAGGCCAAGACCAATGAAGGTATTGATGATCAGTTGCGATGAGGCCCGTGAACCATCGCTGAAGTTGGCACTATCCTGCTCATTGTCCCGATACAGCAGCTCATAACCGACCACATTGAGTTGGCGGTTGTAGATCGGTTGGCGGGCGAGAAAAATGTCTTCCATGAATTGGCTGCTTTGAGGGTGTTCCTCATCATATCCTAGTCGGGGGTGGCGTAAATGTCCGTCTGAGCTTGTTAGTCCTTAAACAGTGCGAGCAGTTCACTGGCCTTGCCGCGACCATCCCCCTTGCAACTGATGTTGCGTTGTACCTGCAGGGTCTGTAGCTGGGCATCCGCATAGAGTTCGCGTGCCAGGGGGGTGTCGTGATTGGATATCAATACCGGGATGCCGCGTGCAGCACAATCCTTTGCCAGTTGTGCAAGTTGGGCCTGCTGATGCAGGCCAAAGCTGTCGCGGTGATAGGCGGTGAAATTGGCGGTGGCCGACAGCGGTAAATAGGGCGGATCGCAGTAGATCACATCGCCCGGCTTGCTGTGGCGCATGCAGTGGGCAAAATCCTGCTGCTGGAAGATGGCCTGTGCGGCAATGCTGATGAAAAAACGCATCTCGGCTTCGGGGAAATAAACACTGCTGCGTCGGCCAAAGGGGACGTTATATCCCCCCGAGGCGTTATAACGGCATAGACCGTTATAGCCGTGCCGATTTAGATATAAAAACAGTGCCGCGCGACGCATCGGATCATCGGGATCGTCGTGCTGTCGGTTGAATTCATCGCGCAGCAGATAATAGACCTCGGCACGATTGTTGTCGGGCTCAAACAATGATCGGGCGTAGTCGATAAACCGGTCACCATGCTGCTTCAGCAGGCGATAGAGATTGATCAGATCCCCATTGCTGTCGCTGAGCAGGTAGCGCTCGTAACGGGCATTGAAAAACACCGCCGCCGAGCCAACAAAGGGCTCGACCAGGCGTTTTCCTTTCGGTAGTGATGCCAATACGATATCGATAATCGGATACTTGTTGCCCGCCCACTTCAGCAGCGGGCGCTGATTTTTTGGTTTGTTTGCCGACACGTTAGAGTTCCTTGATGAATACCTTGGAGCGGCGTTGGTAGTTATACATCTGTCGCCTGGCCATCGGCAGGTCGTTAAGGTTGGCGGCCTTGAAGCCGCGTTCCAGAAACCAGTGTGCGGTACGGGTGGTCAGCACGAACAGGCGCGTGATCGCCAGTGACCGGGCGCTGCGCTCCAGGTATTCGAGCAGCTCATCACCACGGCCCTGCTTGCGATAATCCGGGTGTACCGCCATACAGGCCAGTTCACCGCAGCTATCCTCGCTGAAGGGATACAGCGCGGCGCAGGCGATCACCGTGCCATCGCGTTCCAGCACGGTGAAGTGATCGATCTCGGTTTCCAGGCGTTCGCGGCCACGGCGAACCAGTACCCCTTCATTTTCCAGCGGGGTGATCAGTTCCAGAATGCCGCCCACATCCTCGATGCTGGCCTGGCGAATGTCCTCATAGCTTTCGGCACTGATCAGGGTGCCGATGCCGTCGCGGGTGAACAATTCGATCAACAGGGAACCATCCACATGTCGATTGATCAGGTGGGCGCGTGCCACGCCCTTGCTGCAGGCATAGATGGTACTGAACAGGCTGCGGCCCATGCTGTCCGGCAGTTCCGGGTGGTCCTGGATATATTGCTGTGCCTCGGGCAGGCTGAGCTGACGGATCAGGCCCTGGGCCTCGGCATTCAGGCCATCCCCATCGATCAGGTAGATCAGTTTGTCGGCCTGGAGCTGGACAGCCGCTGCGGTGGCCACGTCCTCGGCACTGAGGTTGAACACCTCACCGGTGGGCGAGTAGCCCAGCGGCGAGAGCAATACCAGGGAGCCACTGTCGAGCAGGCGATTGACCGCTACCGTATCCAGTCGGCGCACCTCACCAGTGTGCAAGTAATCGACCCCATCGCGCACCCCCAGTGGCTGGGCGGTCATGAAGTTGCCTGAGGCTACCCGGATATCGGCCCCGGCCATTGGTGAGTTGGCCAGTCCCATCGACAGCAGCGCCTCGATGCTGACCCGCACCACCCCGGCGGCCTCGATCACGCAGGCCAGTGCCGCTTCGTCAGTGACGCGCAGACCATTCACATACTGCAGCTCGATGTCTCTCGCTTGCAGACGTTCTTCGATCTGCGGGCGTGCCCCGTGCACCAGTACCAGACGTACCCCCAGGCTGGTGAGCAGGGCCAGGTCATGTACCAAGCCAGCAAACTGCTCTTCGGCGATCACCTCGCCGCCAAAGGCAACCACAAAGGTGCGGCCACGAAAGGCATTGATATAGGGCGAAGAGTTGCGAAACCAGCGAACAAAGGCTTGCGGATCGATATGGCTGTCCATAAGGCGTATCACGGTACCGGCGATGGAGTAAGCAGGCATTCTAACGGGACTGGGGGTTAGGGGCTAGGGGAAAGGCAGGGGCAAGGGGGCAGGGGGCTAGGGACTGGGGGCTAGGGACTGGGGGCTAGGGACTGGGGGCAAGGGGCAAGGGGCAAGGGGCAAGGGGCAAGGGGCAAGGGGCTAGGGGTCAGGGGTTAGGGGCTAGGGGCTAGGGGCTAGGGGCTAGGGGCTAGGGGCTAGGGG
>JACUTZ010000208.1 GCA_014859545.1 Gammaproteobacteria bacterium | reverse complement strand
ACATCGCGGTGGCCACGAACACGACCTGGAAGAAGAAGTCGGACATGTTGGAGTAATAGATTTCCCCATCACTACCCACCACATCGGCAACCGTATTGTCACCGCCGATCAGGAAGCTCAGACCAGGGATGATCGAGCTGATCCCTTCGCTGTACATGATGTTGTAACCCACCAGCATGTACATGATACAGGCGATGGCAAACAGGGAGATGTTTTTGGTCAGGATCTCGGCGGTGTTCTTGGCGCGCACCATGCCCGCCTCGAGCATCGAGAAGCCCGCCGCCATCCACATTACAAATGCGCCCGAGATCAGAAAATAAAATGTATCAAGGGCGTACTGTACTTCGAGTATTTCGTTCATGTCTCTATCCTCTCAACGGGGTTACAGTGCTTCTGGACCGGACTCGCCGGTACGGATGCGTACAACCTGTTCCAGACCGGTGACGAAGATCTTGCCGTCGCCAATCTTGCCGGTGTTCGCCGCCTTGGAAATAGCCTCGATCAACTGATCGACCACGTCGTCCGCCACCGCTGCCTCGACCTTTACCTTGGGCAGAAAATCCACCACATACTCGGCGCCGCGATACAGCTCGGTATGCCCCTTTTGGCGCCCGAAGCCCTTGACCTCGGTAACCGTAATACCCTGTACACCCATGTCCGATAGTGCTTCGCGCACATCGTCGAGCTTGAAGGGCTTGATGATTGCAGTAACCATTTTCATCGAATCTATCCTCCGTCTCAGGCCGGACCCGGCCAATCAAACCACAATGACTGCGGTGTTCTTTGTCACCGGCCCCAGGCCGATGCTTGCAAATCTGAAGATATTGCTTACCCTCAAGTTGTCTTTTGCATTAGCCGTGCCAGAAATAAAAAATGAATAAATATCAGGTGCTTGCAATACGGCTCTGGGGGAAATCCCAAAACTGCTGCACCAAACTGGCGGGCGGGGGCGGATTGCGCACCAAAGTAGTGCACTGAAAGATGTTCACCGCAGAGGACGACAGGACGTAGTCGGTTGGCGATGTCGGGAATATGGAGACCACTATAGGATGGCAGAAAAAACAATGCCCGCTGTCGTAAGACAGCGGGCATTGCTGTTGCAAAGATCCGTCTTTGCGAACGCTAGTTCGTCCTATTAAAACTTAATCGGCAGGCTAGCAGAAACCATGAACTTCATCTCATCGTTGTAGGTGTCACTGACATTGTCCACCACCTTGCTCAAGGTGAAGCTGACATTGTCGTTGTAGCCATAGGTGACATCCACATGGGCCAGGTCGTCCTCATGCAGGCCATAGGCCAGGGTAAAGCTGCCCACATCCACCGCCAGGTTGGCATACCAGTAGTCTTCAATATCAGCCAGGCCATGGAAGTAGGTCAGGCTGGCAGGACCATAGCTCAGACCGACGATGGCTTCGGCCACATCACCCAGCGCCACATCACTCTCAGGATAGGCATAGGTGGCATAACCCACATCGATACCAAAATCACCGAACTCGGTGGCATAGCCCAGGTAGACATCATACTCGGTGCCCATGCCGGCATCGCCGGAGGAGGTCCACAGGCCGGCATAGAAACCGCTGGCGCTGACGCTGAGGTCACCGGAGACAGCTGCACCGCCACCCAGGTCCAGGCCACGCCACAGGTACATGCTGGCAACGCCTACCTCGGCGGAGACTTCCATTTCTGCCTGTGCGGTGGACACCATGGCGCCCATGCTCAATACGGAGGCGGCAAGGGTGGAAACTGCCAAACGCTTCATCTTCATGGTAATTACCTCTTCAAAATAATGTCGCAGGGTTCGTTTGCTGGTTACGCCCATGGCTTGTTAGCGCTGGACTTGTTGTTCACTCAGCACATACCGTGCCAGTTTTTTAATTCAACTAATTTCAATAACTTACATGAACACATGGTTCAGTTGCACTAATTCAGGAAATGCTCATGGCACCAGCACGGTGCACGCCGTGTTTCGGTTGAACCGGGATGATGCAGATCCCACACCGCATCTCCCGCACGATACGGGCTTGTGCATTTAATCCCGCAAGTCGACGCATCGGGCTTGCCGCGTTACACTTCTAAGCCATTCACGCAATACGGGCCAGACCATGCAAAACAACTTCATCGATGAAATCAGCCAGAAACTGGCCGCAGCACTGCCACCGGGCGCGCAGCAACTAAAAGACGATCTGGAAAAAAATGCGCGCAGCATCCTGCACGCCCAGCTAAGCAAATTGGATCTGGTCACCCGCGAAGAGTTTGCGGTGCAAAGCCAGGTACTGGCGCGCAGTCGCGCCAAGCTGGAGGCGATGGAAAAACGCCTCGCCGAGCTGGAAGCGCAGTTGTTGCGCCCTTTGCCGGGAAGCAGTGAGAATGACCCGATGCCATAGGCGTGGCCAGGGACTAGTTAGGGACTAGGGACTAGGGACTAG
>JACUTZ010000207.1 GCA_014859545.1 Gammaproteobacteria bacterium | reverse complement strand
CACCTTATCCTGCCTGGCTGGAAATTGGTGTTCATTCATCACATGACCTCCTTAGACAGGACAGGACAGCCATCACCTTATCCCAGAATACGACAGGACAGCCATCACCTTATCCTGCCTGGCTGGAAATTGGTGTTCATTCATCACATGACCTCCTTAGGCTTGAGTTGAATCGAAGAGCGAACTACCATTTGTATTACGAATGGTATTACAGGGGGCTTCCATGCCGACTATCAGCCTGCGCTTGTCCGACGAAATCGAAGCACAACTCAGCCACGAGGCACAGTTGGAAGGCCGCGCCCGCTCCGAGGTGGTGCGCGAGGCCATTGTTGAATACATAGAGCGCCATGAACGGGAGCGCTTCATGGCAGAAATGGTTGCAGCGGCCAAGGCCCTAGCCGCTGATCCTGATAGCCAACAGGAAGCACGTGAGATCGCGGAAGACCTAGTGGATGAGGGGCTAGACTCCTTGATTGCCAAAGAGTCGGCTGCTGGCATTGACCCGGGGGGAAAGTGGTGGCGCTAATATCCGGCGAATCAATGAAGAGGGGTGAAGTTTGGGTCGCTCGCCTCAATCCAAACAAGGGGGCCGAACTGGGAAAGCTCCGCCCGGTGATCATCCTGCAAGATGACGCGATTTTGGCCTGTGGCTTAACGACAGTGCTTGTTGTACCGCTGACCACCCAGTTTCGCCCGAAATTCGCCCCGCTGCGCATTGAGATTACCGCACGTGACAGGCTAAAAAAAACCTGCTACGCCGCGGTAGAGCAAGCTCGCGCCATCGACAGCTCTCGTTTTGGTGATGGCCCACTGACCATGCTCACAGTAGAGGAAATGCGTGCCATAGAAAAAAGCCTCAAGGCCATGATGGGTCTACTCTGAATGACCCCATTATTTTGTAATTTCCCATAATGTCCTGATGGTTCTCCGTCAACCAAGATGTTGCACGGTTGATTTCATGCATCAGCTGCTCATTCAACGTAGAAATCCCTACCAAAAAGGGGCGGCAGTCTGAGCGAAAACTTGCCACCGATGACTCAACTCAGCCGAATGCGGCAAGCTCCTGCTCCAATTCCTTTTGCTTCGGCCGAGCCACCGGGATATTCAGGCTCGCCAAATGTCCCATAAACTCTGCAACACTCATATCCGCCATGCGGGCCGCCTTACCCAGTGAAATATGCTCCTCATCAAAAAGCTTAACGACTACAACCACATGCACACCACTTTTAAGCACGGCGTCATCAAAAGGCACCGCCACAATACCGGCTTACCGTGGCAGGTAACCAAGGACAGCCTCCCCTCCAACGCAATGCGGATCAGATCGCCAGTACGCCCACGCAGGTCACTAACTGTAAAGGTATCCATTTCAAGATTCCTGAATCTTTCCATAGAAAATAGCACCATCGATGAAAGAAGCTGCTGTCGTTTTCTTGACTGAACATTTCACACAACTAGAATAGAAACAAGTTGGAACTTATTTTCAAGGAAGAAACCCATGACCCGCGCCAGAAACCAACTCATTTGCCCTGAAGCCACGCCCTACTACCACATCATATCCCGCTGCGTCCGCCGCGCCTTCCTCTGTGGCGAAGACGCCCTCACCGGCAAGAACTATGAGCACCGCAAAAGCTGGGTCACCGAGCGCCTGCGTGAGCTGGCTGATGCCTTTGCCATCGACATCTGTGCCTATGCCATCATGTCCAACCACTATCATCTGGTATTGCGCATCAACCAGACAGTTGCTAAAAAGTGGGATACAGGGCAAGTCATTGAACAATGGGAAAAGCTCTACAGTGTGCCGGTGCTGGTCGCTCGCTACCGACGCGGTGAAACCACCAGTCAGGCAGAGAATCTGAAGGCCGAGGAAATCATTGAGACTTGGCGTGAGCGCCTAATGGATATCTCCTGGTTCATGCGCAGCTTGAATGAATTCCTAGCAAAGCGGGCCAACCATGAGGACAACTGCACCGGTCACTACTGGGAAAGTCGCTTCAAAAGCCAAGCCCTACTCGATGATGCCGCCGTACTCGCCTGTATGAGCTACGTCGACCTCAACCCGGTACGAGCCAAGATGGCAGAGACACCGGAAGGATCTGACTTCACCTCCATCCAGCAACGTATACGCGAACTGGCACCGAAGCAGACAAAGCCGGTAGGTGAGGCACCATCCATCCCAATCCCCTTAATGAAGCTGGTCTCACAACGCCAAGACCCACACCCCAACAGTATCGGCTTCACCCTCTCCGACTATCTGGAACTCGTCGACTGGGCCGGTAGAGAAATCCGTGAAGGCAAACGTGGCTCTATTAACGACGCCGCACCACCTATCCTCGAACGCCTCAATCTCGACCCCTACCGGTTGATGGATCACCTACGTGGTGAGGCGATGATAGAAAAACCGGTCATGCTTGGCTCGGTAGAGAAACTGAAACAGGCTATCATCA
>JACUTZ010000206.1 GCA_014859545.1 Gammaproteobacteria bacterium | reverse complement strand
CTGCTGGTGAACCCGGACGATGACAGCGCCTTCCTGCGGGTGGTCAACACCCCGCGCCGTGAGCTGGGGGCCAGCACCATCGAAAAGCTTGGTAACTATGCCAGCGGGCGGGGGATCAGCCTGTTTGCCGCCTGTTTTGAGCTGGGGCTAAAGCAGCGGCTGAGCGAGCGCGCCCATGTTCGGCTTAACCAGTTTGCCGAGTGGCTGGTGGGGATCGCCGATCGTGCCCGCCGTGGTGACCCGGTGGTGGCGGCGCGGGATCTGGTGCGCGAGATCGACTACCAGCTGTGGCTCAACGACAACAGCAAGGACCTCAAGCAGGCCGAGCGCAGGATGGCCAATGTGGAGGAGCTGCTGGGCTGGCTGCAGCGCATGCTGGATGACCAGGAAAACCAGATCGAAGGACTTGACGAGATGGTGGCGCGGATCAGCCTGATGGATATCCTGGATCGGCAAAACGAGGAGCAGGGCGGCGACAGCGTGCGTCTGATGACTCTGCATGCGGCCAAGGGGCTGGAATTCCCCCATGTGTTTCTGGTCGGCATGGAAGAGGAGTTGCTGCCGCACCGGGTCTCCATCGAGGAGGAGAACATCGAGGAGGAGCGCCGCCTGGCCTATGTGGGGATCACCCGCGCCCAGCGCAGCCTGACCATCACCCTCGCCCAGCGCCGTCGCAGGGGTGGCGAGCTGGTGCGCTGCGAACCCAGCCGTTTTCTGGAGGAACTCCCCCAGGATGACCTGGAATGGGAAGGGCGCGGGGTGGCGGTGGCCCCGGAGGTTCGCCAGGAGCGTGGGCGGGCCCACCTGGCCAACCTCAGGAACCTGCTCAAGTAAACGGGGTAGGGCAAGTGCATCATGCAAGGCCCAGGCAACACCTTGGCATGGGGCCAGGGCCAGACAAAAAAACGGGTTTCACCGCAGAGGCGCAAAGACGCAGAGGTGTTCAATCATGTTGTGGACTCATACAGTCACGCCTCTGCGGTGAAAGGTCTTTTGTTGGCCACAACCCCCTTGTCGCGAAAACTGGCGTTTGCGCTTGATTCTGCTAGACTTGGCTTATCTTTGTTCAGGAACCCACAAGGGAGTCCGTGATGATCAATACCAATCCCAGTACCCAGCAGTCCTCGCTGGCACCGCTCTACCCACAGACCCAGCAGGAGCTGCGCACCCCGGTGCAGAACGAGGCGGCCAGCGCCAATCCGGTCGAGCCGAGCATGGAGACCAGCAACGAGCAGCCGCAGGCCCGTAGTGAAGACGGTCAGCAGAGCAGCCAGCGTTTGATCGACACCTACGCCTGATCCGGCGTTGTACCGAACTCAAAAGGGCAGCCTCAGGGCTGCCCTTTTTTGTGTCCGGCATATGGCCATTTATCCACAGAAGCTGTGGATAAGTTTGTGGATGAACGGTTGGGGTGGGCCTGCAGGGCGCATTCTGGCGTGCCCTGCGTTGGATTGCACAAAACGGCAACATGGCAATAAAACACTATACTTATCATGCAGTTATGATTTTTTCTGCGATAGATGAAGCGTGAGTGCTTACTAACCATCTGGGCCACTTTTCGTGTTGAGGGCAGGTGTGCATAAGGCTTGACAAATGCGTAACAATTTTGTCACCTACGTTCTCCAGCAAGCCGCAGCAATGTGCTCGGAATTCACGTAAGATAGCCACATCGTTAGCATATGGGAGCTCCTGCCGTGAAGAGTCTGTTTCGTCTGATTTATGTCCTTGGCATCACCGTTATGTCCCACGGGGCGCTGGCGCAGGGGATGTTCTTTGTACCGCCGGATCTGAGCGCCCCGGAGGCACGGCAACTACAGGAGTCGGGCAAATTGCTGCTGGTAGATGTGCGCACCCCGCAGGAATGGCGACAGACCGGGGTGGCCGAGGGGGTGATGCGCCTGAACATGCGCCATCCGGGTGGCGGCGATGGATTTATCGAGGATTTGCTGCGCCAGGTGGATGGGAATCGCAACGCGCCGATCGGCCTGATCTGCCGCACCGGCAATCGCACCACTCACTTGCAGCGCTATCTCATCTCCCAGGGCTTCACCCAGGTCTATAACGTTAAAGAGGGTATGGCGGGTAGTGCCGCTGGCCCCGGCTGGCTGCGTCGCGGCCTGCCGACAGACCCCTGCAGGAGTTGTTGAGATGCTGGTGACCTTCAGTTCCCGCGCCCATGCCGATATCACCCTGTTCGGGGATGTGGCCAAAAAACTGCTCGAGCTGATGGGGCATAGCGGCACCATCCCTAGTGCCATGCTGCCCGAAGAACTGCCCGACGCACTGGCCAGACTGGAAGCGGCGGTGGCCGCCAGCAAGGCCGCCGAGCAGCAAGCCGATCCCGATGCCGATGATTTCCAGCCGGGCCTGGCACAGCGTGCCCTGCCGCTGATCACGCTGCTGCGGGCGGCGATCGCGGCCCATGCCGAGGTGATGTGGGATAGTTGAGGGGCAAGGG
>JACUTZ010000055.1 GCA_014859545.1 Gammaproteobacteria bacterium | reverse complement strand
CCCCAGTCCCCAGTCCCCAGTCCCCAGTCATTATCGATAGTCATTAACTATCACGTTCTTAGTTTCAATCAATTTTACATATCTAGCTTCTTCGGCTACCTTTACTGGGCGCGGTAACACCGTGTATCGATTTTTCGTAACCTAGCTATCGAGGTGAACCCTATGGAACTGAAAGGAAGTAAGACCGAGCAACATCTGAAGGACGCCTTTGCTGGCGAATCCCAGGCCAACCGTCGCTACCTGTACTTCGCGAACAAGGCCGACGTGGAAGGGTATGCCGATGTGGCCAGCCTGTTCCGTTCTACCGCCGAAGGCGAAACCGGCCATGCACACGGCCATCTGGAATACCTGGAGCAGTGCGGTGACCCGGCCACCGGCATGCCCTTTGGCAGCACCGCCGACAACCTGAAGACCGCTGTGGCTGGTGAAACCCACGAGTACACCGACATGTACCCGGGTATGGCCAAGACCGCTCGTGACGAAGGCTTTGACGAAATCGCCGACTGGTTCGAAACCCTGGCCAAGGCGGAGCGTTCCCACGCCAACCGCTACCAGAAGGCCCTGGACGAACTGGGCTAAGCCCCGTCCCTTGCAACACCGGGGGCGGCACCCGCCGCCCCATCCAAACCAATACCCTAAGCTAGCAAGTGTCTTTACCCATCCGCCGGACCTGTTCTGGTGAATCGGTAAAGACACTCTGGAGGAATTCAGCAATGTCCGCACCGACTGGACCCCGTGAAGGCAATCTTGAGGCACCCACCCGGCATCCCCTGGACTGGAAGAATCCTGACTTTTACAACGAGGAATCGCTCAACAAAGAACTGGAGCGTGTATTCGATATCTGCCATGGCTGCCGTCGTTGTGTGAGCCTGTGCCAATCTTTCCCGACCCTGTTCGACCTGGTGGACGAATCACCAACCCTGGAAGTGGACGGGGTCAAAAAGGAAGACTACTGGAAGGTGGTCGACCACTGCTATCTGTGTGACCTGTGCTACATGACCAAGTGTCCCTATGTGCCGCCGCACGACTGGAACCTGGACTTCCCGCACCTGATGCTGCGCGCCAAGGCGGTCAAGTATCAGAAGGGCGATGTGATGACCCGTGACCGCATCCTCACCAGCACCGATACGGTCGGCAAGCTGGCCGGGATCCCGGTGATTGCCCAGGTAGTCAACGCCGCCAACAAGATGAAACCGGCGCGCAAGCTGCTGGAAGCGGTACTCGGTGTACATGCCGATGCGCGCGTACCCGAATACCAGAGCAACACCTTGCGCAAGCGCCTCAAGGGGCACAAGAGCGCCAATGTCGCCCAGCCCGCCGGCAAGACCAGCGGCAAGGTGGCGCTGTTTGCCACCTGTTATATGAACCGCAACGAACCGGCCCCCGGCGAGGATTTTATCGCGGTGTTCGAACACAATGGCATCGAGGTGATCCTGGCCGAGAAGGAACGTTGCTGTGGCATGCCCAAACTCGAACTGGGCAATCTGGAGGCGGTCAACGAGGCCAAGGAATACAACATCCCGGTGCTCGCCAAGCTGGTCGATGAGGGCTATGACCTGACCGGTCTGATCCCCTCCTGCGTGCTGATGTTCAAGCAGGAACTGCCACTGATGTATCCGGATGACGAGCAGGTGCAAAAGGTTGCCAAGGCCTTCTACGACCCCTTCGAATACCTGATGCTGCGCCACAAGGAAGGCAAGCTGAACACCGATTTCAAACAGGCTCTGGGCAAGGTCGCCTACCACGCGGCCTGTCACCAGCGGGTACAGAACATCGGCCAGAAGACCCGTGAAACCCTGGCGCTGGTCCCGGACTCAAGCATCGAGATCATCGAGCGCTGCTCCGGCCACGACGGCACCTATGCGGTGAAGAAGGAATTCCACGAGCACGCGATGAAGATCGTCAAGCCGGTGGTGACCCGGGTACAAAAGGCCGAGGCCGATCACTACGGCAGCGACTGCGCGATGGCCGGCCACCACATCGAACACGGCCTGGCCGATGGGCGGGTGGCGCAACACCCGATCAGCCTGCTGCGCAAGGCCTATGGGATTTAACAAAAACCATTAACCGCAGAGACGCAGAGGACGCCGAGTAAACCACTGAGCATGAGCAGGTATTTCTGCTGTGATGACATCTGAGCGGATCGTCATTCACTACCAAGCACAAATATGCCTTGCTCTGCGCACTCTGCGTCTCTGCGGTAAATCATTTTTCGGGAGTGAACATGAGCAAACTGACCGCAGCTGATTTGATGTCACTGGAACAATACGCGCGCGAGCGCCAGGCCTTTCGTGCCCGAGTCATTGAGCACAAGAAAACCCGCCAGCTGGCGCTGGGGGATCATGCCACGCTGTATTTCGAGGATGCCCTGACCATGCAGTATCAGGTGCAGGAGATGCTGCGCATCGAGCGCATCTTTGAGCAGGAGGGCATCCAGGAAGAGCTGGATGTCTACAACCCGCTGATCCCGGATGGCAGCAACTGGAAGGCCACCTTCATGGTCGAGTACGACGATGAAAACGAGCGCCGCATCATGCTCGCCAAACTCATCGGCATCGACAAGGCGCTGTGGCTGCAAGTCGAGGGTTTTGACAAGGTCCGTCCGATCAGCAACGAAGATCTGGAACGTGAGACCGAGGATAAGACCTCGGCGGTACACTTCATGCGTTTTGAGCTGACAGCCGAGATGTGTGCAGCGGCCAAGGCCGGCACCCCGCTGCATGCGGGGATCGATCATCCCAACTACCCGGTAGCGCTGCTGATCCCCGAGCCGATCCGCCAGTCGCTGGTGAATGACCTTGCCTGAGCCGGGCCATCGTCGCATGATGCTCGTTCAAATCCACACCGATAAGGAGTCATGACATGTCCAATGAAGGCTATCACGAACCCATCGCCGAACTGACCGATCAGACCCGCGACATGCATCGCGCCATCGTCTCGCTGATGGAAGAATTGGAAGCGGTGGACTGGTACAACCAGCGCGTCGATGCCTGCAAGGATCCGGAGCTGCGCAAGATCCTCGAGCACAATCGCGACGAGGAAAAGGAACACGCGGCGATGGTGCTGGAGTGGATCCGCCGCCACGACCCCCGCTTTGATCACGAACTCAAGGACTACCTGTTCAAGGACGGCCCGATCGGTCACCACGACTAGCGCTTGGCTGCCGCGCGCACCCATCCATGACCCTGACCGAACTGCGTTACATCGTCGCTGTGGCCGAAAGACGCCATTTCGGTCAGGCGGCCGAGGCCTGTCATGTCAGCCAGCCTACGCTGAGTGTGGCGGTCAAACGCCTGGAAGAGGATCTGGGGGTTACCCTGTTTGAACGGGCCCGCAATGAGATCAGCCTGACGGCGGTCGGCGAACGGGTAGTGGCCCAGGCCCAGCGCGCCCTGGCCGAGGCGGCAGCGGTACGCGAGGTGGCCACCGCCAGTCGTGACCAGCTGGGCGATCCGCTGCGGCTGGGGGCGATCTACACCATCGGCCCCTATCTGCTGCCGCAGCTAATCCCGGAGGTACGCAGCCGTGCCCCGCAGATGCAGCTGCTGATCAGCGAAAACTACACCCACGAACTGCGCGCCCGGCTCAAGAGTGGCGAACTGGATGCGATCCTGGTCGCGCTGCCCTTTGACGAGCCGGGCATCGAAACCCTGCCGCTGTATCACGAACCCTTCATGGTGCTGCTGCCCACCAGCCACCCGCTGTCGGCCCGCCAGGAGCTGGACAAGCACTCCCTGGATGAGGAAACCGTATTATTACTCGGTCCCGGCCATTGCTTTCGTGATCAGGTACTCGATGCCTGCCCTGGCTGCGCCCATGAAAGCGATACCCAGCCCGGCCTGCAAAAAAGCCTGGAAGGGGCCTCGCTGGAAACCATCCGCATGATGGTCTCCAGCGGGGTCGGGGTGACCGTACTACCCTGTAGTGCCACCGCCGTCTCGCAGGGGGACCGTCTGGTCACCCTGCGCCGCTTTGTCAGCCCGGTGCCCGGCCGCGATGTGGCCCTGGCCTGGCGCAAGAGTTTTCCCCGTCCCAAAGCGATCGCGATCATCGCCGAGGCGATCCGATACGCGCCGATGAGTTGTGTGAGCAAATTTTAGGCTCTTCGCAAATTAGCGAGATAATCAATCCTGGGATAGTACTTGTGTCGCTAGCGCGACGGTTGATTGGATGCGGGGGCCTGCCCCGCGCGCAGCTCACCTTTTACAAAGCCCAGGGAGGGACTTCGCAGTGTACCTCACCCGCAGGGGCGAATTCCCCGCATTCAATCCACGTCGCGCTAGCGACACCATGCCGTGGGTAGAACAATTTCCCAGTAAAGAGCGATGAACCAAATTTTAACCCTAGCAGGCTGTAGCGTTCGAGCCCCCAATCACTAATGGTCTGGTGATAGACGGTCCATTCCTGAGGTTTGTAGCGGATGAATTCGTCACGCAGTTCCTGACCCAGGGCCTCGATCACGAAGGGGCCTTGCCCGAAGCAGTCGGTGGCCTCTTCCAGCCCCGCCGCCCAGGTAAGCCACCACCACATAACTCAGCACCAACAGATTTGGCCAGTGGCCATCCGCATCACGAAACAGTGCCTTGTTCATCGTCCTCATCCGGCATCCGGTATCCCGATGAGCAGACATCACAAGGCCCATGCCAGACCTGTCGCCACCAGACCGAGGAAGGTAAGGTGTTGAATAATCAGTCATTACATGGGTGTATCAGGAAGCAGGCCCGCATCGTTTTGGTGACAAGCAAGGCGCTCGCACAAAAACAGGGCTGAGCCGTCTACGATGGTGTACTCGAGGGGATGGGTGTTCAGGCCTGTTTGCAATCGCCCAGGGACTGGCCACAAGGTGAGGGAAAGTCTAGCCAGAAGGTCGCCCCCCCCTGCGGATTGTTTCTGGCACCGATTCGGCCACCACAGAACTCCACCAGTTCCTTGCACAGGGGCAGGCCAAGTCCACTGCTGCTTTCGCCACCAGTGGGCCGATTGCTGAGCCGTACCCCGCGCAGGAACAGCTTGCCCAGGTCATCCTGACTGAGGCCCGGACCATTGTCGACGACCTGGACCAGGATACGATTATCCCGGCACAGGCTGTGTACCTCGACCCGCGAACCATGGGGGGAGAATTTGAGCGCATTACCGATCAGGTTCTCCAGCACCTGCCGGATCTTGAAACGATCCAGGCTCAAGGTGGGCAAGGCAGGACTGGTAAGCGCCTGTACGCTGCTCTGCTTCTTGTCCGCATATTCCTGATTCGACTCGCACACCTCGTCTATCAGGGTGTTGATATCGACCTTACCGGGACTCATCGTCTCTCCGGCCTGCCGGCGGGTCTGATCGAGAAAGCCATGCACCACCTCGGCCATGCGCTGATTGGTACGATCCAGCATGTTGAGGTGGTCACGCAAGGCGTCGCAGCCTTGCGGGCTGGCCAGGTCGAGATCACGGCTACTGTCGATGATATCGGCCATCAGCATCATCGGTTTTTTCAGATCGTGGCTGGCAAAGCGCACCACATCATCCTTGAGCCTGGACAAGGCAGAGATGGAAAGCTGGGTACGGATCCGTGCGGTGGCGATATCCGGCTTGAACGGCTTGACTACGTAGTCATTGGCCCCCAGGCTCAACAGCTCCACAACCCGCTCTTCCTCGTCATTGGCGGTGAACATCACCACCGGCAGGTCGATAATGGAATAGATCTCACGTAGCTTGAGCAGGGTCTGCACCCCGTTGAGCACTGGCATCTCGATGTCCAGCAAGACCAGATCCACATGCTGGCTGTCGACGATCGCCAGCGCCTGCTCGCCATGCTCGGCCTCGAGCACCTGGAAACCACGCTTGCCCAGCACCGCAGTGACCAGGCGACGGTTCAGGTCGTGATCATCGACCACCAGGATGGTGGCTGGATATTGCGTCGATTTCATAGCTGTCCATCTCCCGCTGCTGTACGCCAATATGGGTCTGTTGGCACCCGCTCTCAACCATTATGGATTTTGTGGCGCGAATCTGCGTGCT
Organism: Gammaproteobacteria bacterium; assembly: GCA_014859545.1. GTDB lineage: Bacteria > Pseudomonadota > Gammaproteobacteria > Thiohalomonadales > Thiohalomonadaceae > SLDE01. Next base: position 8,996 of record JACUTZ010000055.1, on the reverse strand, counting down.
TGAGCACAGTTCCTATACCTTTTGCGCTGTATTCATGACGGTTCTGCCCGGTACTTCTGGGGCTTGCCCACAGGCCGTCATGCTCGCCGGAATATCCAGCGTAAACGACTTTGGCCCTGCCCGCCCAGGATCAGCACTGGCCCGTATCTGCGGGTAAACCCGGATAGCACCCACCGCCCCACAGGTTTATAACTGCATAATGGCCGTTGGCACACTGTTATGATGTCTATACGATCGTCAATGATCTGGACCAGCCTACACGCCACCGGGCAAATCACCATGGTGCCACCCTATCGCCAAATCGGTGAAATACCGGCGACACTGTGGAAGGAGGGCATCATGAGTCGCATCGCCGCTATCATCACCATGGCCTGCCTGTGCCTTGGCAATTCGGCCACCGCAGATCAGCTTCGCGCCGCGCCGGAGTACGTACTTGGGGTATTCCCTCACCTTGCGCCCCGCGATATCGAAGAGGTCTACGCCCCGATTGCCCATGACCTCAGCCAGCAGGTCGGCAAACCCGTCATCCTTGCCTCCAGCACCAGTTTCGAGCGCTTTTCAAACAATCTCGATCTGCAGATGTATGACATCGCCATGGTGCAACCCTTTGATTACATCAGAATAGCCGACCAATTTGGCTATATACCCCTGGCCACACGGGAAGAAAAATTATCCGCAGTGCTGGTGGTCAGGGACGACAGCACGGTGGAAGGCTTTAAGGATCTGCGCGGCAGACATCTGGCCATGCCCGATGAAACCGCTGCGGTGACACTGCTGGCCCTGGCGCGTCTGCGTGAACTCGGGCTGAGCTCTGGCCTGGACGTGCACATCACCTACCACCGCTCCCATATCTCCTGCATGCAGCAGGTAATGATCAAAGAGGCCGATGCCTGCGCTTCGGCCGCTCCTGCGGTACGTTTTTTTGAGCGACGCATGAACGTCAGCCTCAAGGCCGTTGATACCAGCCAGGAGATCCCGCATACCCTGTTTGCGATTCATCCCCGTGTACCCGCCGAGCACCGCGAACTAATCCGCAGTCGTATCCTTGCATGGCCGGATTCGGATAGTGGCAAAGCGATTCTCTCGCGTGGGCAGCTCACCCCTTTCATCGCCATCCGCGATAAGGACTATGACATTGTTCGCTCGATGCGGCCTTAAGCTAATATGCTAACGACTCTCCACCAACGGCTGCGACACTCGCTCAAGTTCCGCATTGCCGGGATCATCTTCCTGCTCGAGGCGATCATGCTGGCAGTGGTGCTGGGTGTCACCCTGCAGATCTCCCAGGCCGAAACGGCCAAGCAATTGGAGGCAAACCAGCAGGTCATCCATCAATTACTGAGCAACCTTAGTCGTGTGGCCCTGCTGACCTCCGAATATGATGAGCTACAGCCTTACATTGAGGAGGTAGTACGCAACCCGCAGGTCAATCTGATCCTGCTGGCCGATCGTCGTGGCCACGTAGTGGTCAGCAATCAGCATGAATACATCGGTGCACCACTCCCCCAGTTTTCCAATACCGAGACGCTGCGCTGGATGAGCCACGAGATCAGCAATATAAGCGGCAAGGTCGGCGAGCTGGCGATCCGCTTTTCCCATGCCCAGTTGCACGATACCAGCCGACGAGTGCGCAATCTCGGCATTATCATTGCACTGACCGGTATGACCTTGATCGCCTTTGTCGGCATCCTTATCGGGCATCTGCTCACCCGCAGATTGGGTATCCTGGCCAGCACCGCCGAAAAGATCGCCGCCGGAGATATCGATGCGCGCACCGGCATCACCGGTAACGACGAGGTGGCCATTGTCGGCCAGGCCTTCGATAGCATGGCAGAACAGATCAGCGATGATGTCGAAGCCCTGCGCCGTTCTGCAGAATTGCTGGAACAGCGCGTGGAAAATCGCACCCGTCAGCTTGCCGATGCGCGCGATCAGGCAATTGCCGCCAATCGCAGCAAGAGCGCCTTTCTAGCCAACATGAGTCATGAGATCCGCACCCCACTCACCGCCATTATCGGTTTTTCCGAATCGCTGCTCCATACCAAACAATCCATCCCGGAGCGTATCGACGCGATTCGCACCATCATCCGTAGCGGCAATCACCTACTGAATATCATCAGTGACATCCTTGATGTGTCAAAGATCGAGGCAGACCGGCTTGAGGTCGAGTCTATTGATGTCAGCCCATTTGAACTTTTGGATGATATCCAATCCATCATCTCACTGCTGGCGGCGGACAAAAAACTCAGCTTTGATGTGGATCTGCAATTTCCCCTGCCAAAGACATTTAAAAGCGATCCCCTGCGGGTCAAACAAATTCTTATCAATCTTTGCAACAACGCGATCAAATTCACCCACCAGGGCAGTGTCACGGTCAGGTTGGATTATGACCAGCGCGCGCATTGTCTCGCATACACCGTCTGCGATACCGGCATCGGCATGCGTCCTGATCAGCTGGAAAATCTGTTTCAGGCATTCAATCAGGTCGATGTTTCAACCACCCGCAAGTTCGGTGGTACCGGACTTGGGCTATATCTGTCCCGGCAGCTGGCCGAACGACTTGGTGGCACGCTGACAGTCGAGAGCACCCCAGGGGTTGGCAGCTGCTTTACCCTAAGCCTGATATGCCACCCACTGGATGACGATAATCTGGTTTACAGTCGTCCGGACTATACGGTACATCTCGCACAAGAGAGTAGCGAGGATCTGCAACTGCATGGCAAGGTACTGCTGGCAGAGGATAACCCTGACAACCAAAAATTGATCAGCCTGTTGCTCAAGCGTATCGGTGTCGAGGTCAGCATCGCCGACAACGGCAAGCTGGCGGTAAATATGGCCGAGTCTGACAGCTACGACTTGGTGTTCATGGACATACAAATGCCGGTGATGAGCGGCATCGATGCGGTTCGCCAATTGCGTGCCAATGGTTATCGCGGGACGATCATTGCTCTGACAGCGAATGCCACCGCCGACGATGCCAGAGAATGTCAGCAGGCCGGGTTCGACGACTTCATGAGCAAGCCCATTGACCGGGAAAAACTCGCCCAGGTTCTGGCCCAACATCTGCGCAGTGCTCAAGGGAGTAGCCAGGCCCGTGCACCGCTCATCTCCACGCTACTTGAAAGGGACAGCAGTCTTATGGATCTGGTGCTGGAGTTTGTCGCTGGGCTGCACAAGGTCGCCAGTGAGATCCGCCAGCAGCATAATCAATCGGATCTCACCGCGCTGAAATTCAGCATCCATTCGCTCAAGGGCAGTTCTGGAAACTTTGGCTATATGGAGCTGCACCAGCTGTGTCAGTCCATCGAGTTTGAGATTGCCAAGGCCAACCAGGCGGGCATTACCAAGCTGCTGGATGAAATGGATCTGCTCATCAGCCAGATCGAGGCGGGGGTGCAGCACGTTTAGCACTGCGTATCTGTGTTACTCGATTACTTCCAGCCTGGCATAGGCCAGTACCAGCCATTTTTTTCCTACCTCTTCAAAGTTCACCTGCACCCGCGCCTGCGCACCACTACCCTCACTATTGAGTACCACCCCATGCCCAAACTTGGGATGCCGCACCTGCTGGCCGAAATGCAACTCCCCCTGCACGGCTTGCGCTTCAGCGGGGCGATAATGGGGCTGGCCACTGCCACCACCCATACGGACCTCGTGCAATAGCTCCGCGGGGATGTCGCGAATAAAGCGCGAGGGACGGGTATATTTCTCCTCCCCATAGAGACGGCGTACCTCCGCATGGCTGAGATAAAGTTGCTCCATCGCGCGGGTGATGCCCACATAGGCAAGACGTCGTTCCTCTTCCAGTCGGCCCGGCTCGTCGATGGATAGCTTATGCGGGAACAGCTCCTCTTCCATGCCCACCATAAATACCAGCGGAAACTCCAGGCCCTTGGCCGTGTGCAGGGTCATCATCTGCACCGCCTCTTCGTCGGCAGTCGCCTGGGTGGCGCCGGACTCCAGTGCGGCATGGGCAAGAAAGGCATTCAGTTCATCCATCCCGGGACTCCCCTGCGCGACATCCTCCAGCCATTCATCCTCAAACTCGAACTGGCGTGCGGCAGAGACCAGCTCTTCCAGATTTTCGATACGGGCACGGCCTTTCTCGCCCTTCTCCTTACTGAAGAACTCAATCAGTCCGCTGTGAGCGATCACATATTCGACCCGCTCGTCGAGCAATGCCTGCTGGCTGTTGTCATCCATGCTATTAAGCAGCGCCAGAAAGGCTGCCAGCGCATTACTGGCGCGGGCCGGCAGGGACTGACTGGCGAGGATGTCGCTGGCGGCCTGCCACATCGATACCGCGGTGGCACGGGCTTGTTCTCGCACGATCTCAACCGTGCGATTGCCGATCCCCCGGGTCGGGGTATTGACCACCCGCTCGAAGGAGGGGTCATCATGACGATTGGCCAGCAGGCGCAAATAGGCCAGCGCATCCTTGATCTCGGCGCGTTCGAAAAAGCGCAGCCCGCCGTAAATGCGATAGGGGATGCGCGCGTGCATCATCGCCTCTTCCAGCACCCGCGACTGGGCGTTGGAACGGTAGAGGATTGCCACCTCATCTCGCCGCCGTCCCTGCGCGCACCAGTCCTGGATGCGCTCGGCGGCAAAGCGCGCCTCGTCCAGTTCGTTAAAGGCGGTATACAGACGGATCGCCTCGCCCTCCACCCCCTCGGTCCACAGGTTCTTGCCGAGGCGATCGCTGTTGTGGGCGATCAGCGCATTGGCGGCATTCAGGATGGTGGCGGTGGAACGGTAATTCTGCTCCAGGCGGATCAGCTGCACATCGGCCAGATCACGCTGAAACTGCTGCAGGTTTTCCACCTTGGCACCGCGCCAGCCATAGATCGACTGATCATCATCACCGACCGCAAAGACCTGGCCTTGCTTGCCGGCCAACAGGCGGATCCAGGCATATTGAATCGTATTGGTATCCTGAAACTCATCCACCAGGATATGGCGAAAGCGCTTGCGGTAGTGATCCAGCAAATCGGAATGATCGCGCAGCAGCTCCAGCGCCCTGAGCAGCAACTCGGCGAAGTCCACCACCCCATTGCGTTGACAGGCCTCTTCGTAGGCGTGGTAGAGCTCGATCATCATCTTCTGCTGATAATCGTAGCCCTCTTCCAGATGCTGCGGGCGCAGTCCCTCGTCCTTTTTGGCATTGATGAACCACTGCACCTGACGCGGCGGCACCCGGCTGTCGTCAATGTTCATCTCGCGGATCAGGCGCTTGATCAGGCGATGTTGGTCCTCGCTGTCGAGGATCGCAAAGCCCTGCGGCAGTCCCGCCTCCTGCCAATGGGCGCGCAACAGCCGGTGGGCGATGCCATGAAAGGTCCCCACCCACATCCCGCTGGCGGGGGTTTCCAGCAGGGCCTCGATGCGCGCACGCATCTCGCGCGCCGCCTTGTTGGTAAAGGTCACCGCCAGGATGCCGTAACTGGAGGCCTGGCCGGTGCGCACCAAAAAGGCAATGCGGTGGGTCAGTACACGGGTCTTGCCGCTACCCGCCCCGGCCAGGATCAACAGATTGCCGGGCGCGGCACCTACTGCCTCGCGCTGGGCCTCGTTCAGGCCGTCAAACAGATCAGAAATATCCATGGCTGCATTTTATCAGGCCAAGAGGATAAAATCGGCAATCCATTTCGAATTAAAAGTGAACAAGCAAATGAGTGAGAACCCCCATTACCAGCGTATCGGCGGCGAAGCGATGCTACGCGCCCTGGTCGAGCGCTTCTATGACCTGATGGACAGCCTGCCCGAGGCCGAGGACATTCGTCAGATGCATGCCAAAAACCTGCGGGTTTCCAGGGAGAAGCTGTTCATGTTCCTCAGTGGCTGGCTGGGCGGCCCATCCCTGTACATCGAAAAATATGGCCACCCACGCCTGCGCCAGCGCCACCTGCCCTTTGCCATCGATAGCGCCGCACGCGATCAGTGGATGCTGTGCATGCGCCAGGCGATGGAGGATGTCGGGATCGCGGAGGATTTAAGAAAGGAACTGGAGGCGGCCTTCTTCAAGACCGCCGATTTCATGCGCAACAAGGAAGATTAAAAGCCATTAACCGCAAAGACGCAAAGGACGCAAAGACATGCATGGTGATCTTTCGTGGCGCGATTGCCGGATAGGGATGACTGACTTTATCGACGAAGAAAACCTGTATTCGCCAATTTCTTCTTTGCGTCCTTTGCGCCTTTGCGGTGAAAAGGTTTTTTAACCCAACCAGGCCCGCAGGTCGTTGCCGAAGTCTTCCAGCTCGGCGAGGATGAAGGCCTTGCGCTCGTCCAGGTCTTCCTCGGCACGGATGCGCGCGATCTCGGCAAAGAAGGCATCGAAGTTGCGATGTCCATGTTCACCCTCGTTCAGCCGATGGCGACAATGCTCCAGCCACTGGGCCTGTTCCTCCGCATTGAGGGTTTCCGGGTAGCTACGGGCACGGAAGCGAAACAGCATCTCTTGCAAACGCGCATCGTCAAACACCCAGCTTTGTTGCCCGATCTCGGATGCGGGCATGGCATGGATCTGTTGCATCTTGCGCTTATCCGCATCGTTAAAAAATCCGCTGTAGATCTGCAGATCCGGATCGTGCTTGCTTTCAAAGGGCTGGGGTGCAAACACCTCGGCAATCTTGTCGTTGATCTGCTTGCGCGCCGCCAGCAAGGCCTGACGGTGTTGATTGCAACGCATCAGGTCGATCTGCAGGCGCTTGGCGGCAGGCCCATCCAGGGTAGAAGATGGTGCCACCACCGGGCATTTGTTGATCAGGATCTGCTTTAGCGCCGGGCGCTCCACGCCTGCCGGCAACTCGGCCGCCGGGGTATAGAGGCGTTCGCGCAGTTTTTTGGCACTCAACTCCAGCAGGATCTTCGGGTCCTGTCCCAGATCAAACACAATCACGCTGTTTTTATTGACCGGGTGCATCGCCACCGGCACCACCATGCGGGTATTGCCATAGTCGCTGCCATACATGCCCGAGGTGTGCAGGATCGGCGTCATGCCCTTAAGGTCCAGCAGCTTGCTGACCTCCTGCTTGCGGCGCAGTTTGTAGCAAAATTCGAACAGCTTCGGTTGCCTGTCCTTGATCAGCTTCGCCATGGCGATGGTGGCGTAGACATCGGAAAGGGCATCATGAGCCTGCTCGTGGCCAATACCATTGGCAGCGGTCAACTCTTCCAGTTTAAAGCTGGATCGCTCCGCATCGCTGCGTTGTGGCCAGACGATCCCCTCGGGGCGCAGGTCACGGCAGGCGCGCACCATGTCGATGATGTCCCAGCGGGAATTACCATCCCGCCATTCGCGGGTATAGGGATCATAGAGATTGCGATAGAGGGTGTTGCGGGTCACCTCATCGTCAAAGCGCAGCGAGTTATACCCTACCCCACAGGTGCCGGGCTGGGCCAGTTCCTGCAGGATGCGGGCGATGAACTGGTCCTCCGGCATGCCCTGTTCCAGCGCCTGCTGCGGGGTGATACCGGTGATCAGCGCCGACATCGGATGGGGCAGGGTGTCGGGGGCGGGACGACAAAAGATATTCAGCGGCTCGCCGATGACATTCAGATCCTCATCGGTGCGCAGCCCGGCAAACTGCACCGGTCTGTCGCGCTGGGTATCGATGCCGGAGGTCTCGTAGTCGTGCCAGTAGAGGGTGTTTTGTGTCATCGCTTAGTCCTGAAGTGTTTGCATGGACTTTACCACAGATGCCCTGCTGGCCCGAATCTCACAAACTAGGTCTCGCGCAGAGACGCTAGGGCGCAGTGGAAAGCACGCAGATAACATGATCAGGCCCGTGCCATGACATAAGGGACATCGCATAATCAGGCTAATGGCTGCCTTCTCGACCCTGCGACTTTGCGTCTCTGCGCGAGTCAGGGTTTATGCATTTATCCCCAGCCAGTCACGCGGGTGCAGGTAGTTGTCGTAGAGGTCCGCCTCGGGGCTGCCCGCTTCGGGTGACCAGTTGTAGCGCCATTTCACCAGCGGCGGCAGTGACATCAGGATCGATTCGGTACGTCCACCCGATTGCAGGCCAAACAGGGTGCCGCGATCAAAGACCAGATTAAACTCCACATAGCGACCACGCCGATACAACTGAAAATCCCGCTCGCGCTCGCCATAGGGCGTTTCCTTGCGTGCGGCAACGATGGGCCGATAGGCCCGGATATAGGCCTCGCCCACACTGCGGGTGATCCCAAAGCAGTGTTCAAAACCGCCCTCACTCAGATCATCAAAGAACAGTCCGCCGACACCACGGGTTTCATTGCGATGCTTGAGGAAGAAATAGCGATCGCACCACCCCTTGTACTTGGTATACAGATCTTCGCCAAAGGGATCGCAGGCGGCCTTGGCCTGACAATGCCAGGACAACACATCCTCGTGGAAGGGATAATACGGGGTCAGATCAAAGCCGCCACCAAACCACCAGATCGGTGCCTCGCCTTCCTTCTCGGCAATAAAGAAACGCACATTGGCATGGGAGGTCGGCACATAGGGATTACGTGGATGGATCACCAGCGACACACCCAGGGCCTGGAAGGCGCGCCCGGCCAGCTCAGGGCGGTGCGCGGTGGCCGAGGCCGGCATGCTGGCCCCCTGCACATGGGAAAAATTTACCCCGGCCTGTTCAAACACCTGGCCCTCGCTCAGCAGCCGCACAATACCACCACCCGCCAGACCCTCGCCTGCCGGACGGGTCCAGGCATCACGTATAAATTCGCCGCCACCTTCTTCCTCGGTGAGGGCATCAACGATCTGTTGCTGCAGTTCAAGCAGCCATGCCTTGACCTGGGTGACGGCGTCATCGGGTAGTGCGTTCATCGTAGGCTCCACTCCTGTTTCTTCATTTACAGACTCACAGATCACTGCCCTATCTGCTAATCCACATTCTGCCATGGATAAGCATGTTCTGGCTGTCCGCATCGCCATAGGCAAGGCTTTTCACCGGTTTGAGCAGGCGATATGGCACACGGGTGCTTTCTTTGATGGCGTCGTCTTT
>JACUTZ010000205.1 GCA_014859545.1 Gammaproteobacteria bacterium | reverse complement strand
GAATCGAACCTCCGACCTACTGATTACGAATCAGTTGCTCTACCGACTGAGCTACAGCGGCACGTGCTTGGGAAAGCGCGGGGAGTATAACCCGAATGCTTGATGAAATGTAGGCCGGAACGGGGGGAGGCTTTTAGAAGGACAGGCGCAGGCCCAGACCGAAGCTGTGACCATTGCCGCGCTCGGCCTCGCTGAGATTGTCCTGCTGGATGGCAAGGGATTGCTGACGGATTAGTTCGTGGGTGTAGGCCATTTCGACGCTGAGGCGATTGCTGCTGCGATAGGCGGCACCCAGGGCCAGGCGGGCGCTGTCGCCGGGCAGGGTGGTGGTTTGTTCCTGGCTGTATTGCATGCCACCGCGCAGGGTCCAGTTGGGATCGAGGCGGTATTCGCTGCCCAGTGAGAGTGCCCAACTGCGCGGGGCAAAGGCTTTTTCGGTGCTGCCTTCTTCCAAATCTTCCACGTTATTGTATTGAACCATGGATTCAAAACGGGTGTATTGCCCCAGGACCGTCCAGCGCTCGGCCGTTTGGTGCGCGAATCCGAGGGAGGTGCTGGCCGACTGACTGGCTTCGGGCAGTGGCGAGTCCAGTTCCTGGCCGGTGGTTTGCCGACCATGCAGGCTGGGAGCGGTGCGGTATTGCCAGTCGATACGGGTTTGTTCGCTGAATTTGTAGCTCATCCCCAGATTAAAGCCGGTATACCAGCCATCGTTGCGGCTGCCGGGTGCCATCGCGGTGGTGTCGATGTCATCGATCGCTGTCGGTGCTGCGGCACTATGCTGCTCGCTGCGCTGGATATCCAGACCGGCGCCCAGGGACCACTGTGGACTGGCCTGCCAGGCGAGCGCGGGCTGCAGGGTGGTGAGTTTTCCATCCCTGTGCTCGATGGTATTGGCGAGTTGCTCGGGCTGCTGTCTGAGCGGGGTGGACAGGGCAAAACCCAACCATAGATCCTCGCTCAGCGCCTGGCTCAGGCTACGACCCTGTTCCCAGGGTAGTGCATGGCTGGTCTCGGAGAGGGACTGCCACTGAAAGTGTCCGGTTTCGGCGGCCAGCGAGCCGACGCACAGCAGCAGCGCAGCAGGCACGACAGCCAAACGTCTAGCTGGACGCATAGCGGGGCGGAGCACTGGGCAGCTTGCGGGTTTCATGGTGCTTGTCGACAAGGATCCGTATGGGAAAGAGAATCGAGTTTGTAATTTTGGCACAGACTCGGTAAAAATGACACGCACGCCGATAAAAATTCACTGGAAATCCCACCATCATGACGACCTTTGCCGAAAATCTGGCCGGCTTGCCCGGCATTGAGCATTTGCAATGCATCGAACTGTCTGTGCAGGAGGTATTGCAGGAGCGCATCCCTAATCAGCCCGGCAAGCAGGGCTCGCTGCGGGTGTATTACGCCCTGCATCAGCGTTTTGGCGAGCTGCATGCCGAGGCTGCCCGTGTCGGGCTGGCGCTGTTTGCCGAGCATACCGAGGATGCCCGCCAACATCCGGGCAAGCACCCGAATATCGATCGCCTGTTGGCGGTCATTGAGCAGGACCTGTGCATGCAGATCCGCCCTATTGTGAACGCAGGAGAATCCACATGAATGACCATATTGTCGTGATCGGTACCGGGGAGATGTCCGGGGTGTTTGCCCGTGGTCTGCTCAAGCTGGGCCATCCAGTGATCCCGGTGACCCGCCAGACCGACATGGACAAGCTGGCGATTGCCCTGGCCCCGCCGGTGCTGGTGCTGGTGGCGGTGGGTGAGGCCGACTTGCACCCGGTGCTGGGGCGTATTCCGGCTGCCTGGCAGGACCGACTGGTGTTGCTGCAGAACGAATTGCTGCCACGGGACTGGGCTGCCCATGGATTACAGGGGCCGACGGTGATCTCGGTCTGGTTCGAAAAGAAGAAGGGCCAGGACTACAAGGTGTTGGTGCCTTCACCGGTGTATGGTCACCATGCCCCACTGATCGAACGGGCGATGGAATCCCTGGGGATCCCCTGCTGGGAGCTGGCCAGCGAGGCCGAGCTGGAGTTTGAGCTGGTACGCAAGAATGTCTATATCCTCACCAGCAATATCAGCGGTTTGTTGCTGCCGCCGGGCACCACCGTCGATACCCTGTGGAACGCCCATCAGGCGCTGGCGCGGCAGATTGCCAACGAGGTGATGGACATTCAGTTCAAGCTGATCGGCCATGAGCTGGATAGGGAAAAACTGATCGCGGGGATGGTGGAGGGGATCCTGGGCGATCCGGCCCATGTGTGTACCGGTCGTTCCGCCCCGGCCCGCCTGGCCCGTAATCTGGGTTTTGCCGACGAGGCTGGCCTGGCAGTACCGACGCTGCGCGAGATCCAGGCGGGGTTGTAGTTAAGCCAACACAAATATTTCGCGCCAAGACGCAGGGAGAGAAAAAGGGAGGAAGTAGGGCTTTTGTAGGAGCGCCTCGGGCGCGAATGCTTGTGTCTCCCCAG
>JACUTZ010000054.1 GCA_014859545.1 Gammaproteobacteria bacterium | reverse complement strand
GTCGCCCGCAATGCCTTCTCTCGCACTCGCCTGAGCGACAACAACAGCCTGCTAAACGACAGGTTTACAACCACCTGCCCAAACCGATCAGACAGCTAGCGCCCAAGCATTCCAGCGGCCTCCTGCTCGGCAAAGTATTCACGGGTCATACGAAACACAATTGGACTCAGCAGCAATAGCGCGATCAGGTTGGGAATGGCCATCAGGGCATTCAGGGTATCGGCCACCAGCCAGGCAAAACTCAGCTGCGCCATCGCCCCCAATGGGATCGCAGCGACCCATAACAGTCGGAACGGGATGACTGCCCTTACTCCAAACAGATACTCGACACAGCGCTCGCCATAGACACTCCAACCCAGCATGGTGGTAAAGGCGAAGATCATCAAACCAAAGGTGACGATAAAGCTACCCAGCCCCGGCAGAGCACTGGAGAAGGCCGCCGAGGACAGGGCCGCACCTGACTGGCCGCTGTCCCATAGACCAGAGATCATGATCACCAGGGCGGTAATGGTGCAGATGATAATGGTATCGATAAAGGTCCCCAGCATGGCGATGGTGCCCTGGCGGACCGGATTATTGGTGCGCGCAGCGGCATGGGCTATCGGCGCAGAACCCAGCCCGGCCTCGTTGGAGAAAATCCCGCGAGCCACCCCCATCTGGATCGCCAGCATCACCGCTGCACCGGTAAAGCCACCGGTAGCCGCTGCCGGGGTAAAGGCATACTGCACGATCGCCCACAAGGCACCAGGTACCGCAGGCAGATTGAGCAGGATCACCAGCAAACCACCCAGCACATAGATCAGCGCCATCAGCGGGACCAGCTTGCCGGCCACCTTGGCGATACGTTGAATACCGCCGATCAACACCGCAAACACCAGTACCGCCATCACCGCCCCGCTAATCCAGCTGGGCAGACCGATATTGGCCTCCATCACCTGGGCCACCGAATTGGCCTGCACCATATTGCCAATACCAAAACCGGCCAACGCACCAAAAATGGCAAAGGCCGTACCCAGCCACCGCCAATGCTTACCCAGGCCATTCTTGATGTAATACATCGGGCCACCGACGTGATTGCCGCGCTCGTCCACCTCGCGGTATTTCACCGCCAGCACCGCCTCGGTATATTTGGTGGCCATGCCCACCAGTGCGGTACACCACATCCAGAAGATCGCCCCCGGCCCACCGATGGCAATGGCCGTGGCCACTCCGGCAATATTGCCGGTACCGATAGTGGCCGAGAGCGAGGTCATCAGCGCATTGAACGGTGTGATGTCGCCCTCCTCCGTGGAACGACGCCCACGCCACAGCATGCGAAAGCCATAGCCCAGGCGACGGATCGGCATGAATCCCATCCCGATTGTAAGGTACAAGCCTGTGCCCAGGATCAGGACCAGCATCATTGGCCCCCAGACAATGCCATTCAGCTGGCTGAAAAATTGATTGAGTAATTCCATCACGACGACCCTTCTGTTGTTATTTTCCCCCTGACCAGCAACCTAAATACCGTTTTATTCTCAGCAAGGTCAAGTAGACCTTGTGCGTGATGTGCTACGGCCTTGGCTTGACGGCTGTGGCGTGAGAAAATGCACGCCCTTTTCTCCCAGCCCACAGGTTTCCCCATGAGCGCACGGATCATCGACGGCAAGGCCATTGCGGCGCAGCTACGCCAGGACATCAAACAACGCGTGGATGCACGCCTGGCCGCAGGCCGACGCGCCCCCGGCCTGGCGGTGGTGCTGGTCGGTCATGATCCGGCCTCCGAGGTCTATGTGGCACACAAGCGCAAGGACTGCGCCGAGGTGGGGATCCATTCCATCGCCCATGACCTGCCTGCCGAAACCAGCCAGGCGGCACTGCTGGCGCTGATCGACGAACTGAATGCCAATCCGGCGGTAGACGGGATCCTGGTCCAGTTGCCCTTGCCCGGACATATCGATACCGATGCGGTGATCGAGCGTATCCTGCCGCACAAGGATGTGGATGGCTTTCATCCCTACAACCTGGGGCGACTGGCACAACGCCGCCCGGTGCTGCGCCCCTGTACCCCGCGCGGGGTGATGATCATGCTGGAAAAAAGTGGTATCGCCCTGGCCGGGCTGGATGCGGTGGTGATCGGTGCCTCCAATATTGTCGGCAAGCCGATGGCCTTGGAGTTGCTGATGGCCGGCTGTACCGTCACCGTCTGCCACAGCCGCACCCGTGAGCTGGAGGCCAAGGTACGGGCTGCCGATCTGGTGGTGGTGGGGGTCGGTCGCGCCGAGATGGTGAAGGGCGACTGGCTCAAGCCGGGCGCGGTAGTGATTGACGTGGGGATCAACCGTCTGGCGAGCGGCAAACTGGTGGGCGATGTGGAATTTTCATCGGCCAGCGCGGTGGCGGCCTGGATCAGCCCGGTCCCCGGCGGGGTCGGGCCGATGACCCGCGCCACCCTGCTGCAAAACACTCTGGATACGAGCGAAGATCGGGGCTAGTCAATTAACGCGAATATATCCCGTGCCGCGCGCCAAGGCCCCTGCCCTCTCAGCCTCTGCTAGTACAACAGCGCCAGACTGGCCTCATAATCCAACTCGGCCTTTTTCAGCACCAGTGGCAATACCTCCGGGGCCAGGCCACTGCCCAGCAGCAATTCTGGCTGTTGTGCCAATCCGGTGTCTATCGCAGCGCCATCGAAGCTACCGATCTCACTAATCTGTATTGCCAGCGCCAACATCGCCGAGGCATCGGGATAGTCCTGATCGCTTTGCGGGGAATATTGATGAGCAATCACACTGCACAACAACTTGGGTAACTGCCACTGCTGGGCCAGGGCTGCACCCAGCTGTGCATGATCAAAACCCATTAGATCCCGCTCCACCTCATAGATGGGAAGCTGGCGACAGCGGTGTTCCAGCAAGGCCTTACGCGCCAATTCAGGAATACGCTGATACATCACCAGATGGCCGATACGATGCAACAGGCCTGCCAGAAACATCTGCTCATGCATCGGTGTGCCGCTGATGCTTCCGGCCAATTGCCGAGACAGAACCGCACAGCGGATACTGTCTCGCCAGAAACGGTAAATATCCACCAGTTCAGGCGGAATGGCGTCAAAGCGCTGCATCACCTCGGTGGCCAGCACGATATCCTGCACATGTTGCATGCCCACATAACGAATCGCCTCGAGGATACTCGCCACTTGGGCCGGTAGGGAAAAAAACGCGCTATTGGCCAATTTGAGCACCCGCATGCTCAGCCCAGGATCAGCCTCAATCACCTCGGCGATATCCACCATACTCACACCCGGTTCGGCCAGCATGCGACGCAGACGCGCATAGATCTCCGGTGGAGTGGCCAGTTTCAGATCCCCTTCGAGCAGATCCTGCAGCGACAAGACGATTGGATCAAAACGGATAAAACTCATTGCAACTCCTTGTGCCAATCGTCCCTGTCAAATTTCCACACACATGCCTCAAGGGTAGGCATGCCGATGTAATAGCCCTGCGCGTGGTGAATCCCCATTGCATCCAGACGCTGCAAGGTATCGGCATCCTCGACAAACTCGGCCACCACCTCCTTGCCCAGGCTACGGCCGATATCAATCATGGATCGGACGATGGCTTCGTCACGCAGGTCATTGCGCATGCCACTGACGAAGGAACCATCGATCTTCAGCATATCGACGGGAAAGTGCTTGAGATAATGATAGGAACTGAAGCCCGATCCAAAATCATCCAGGGCAAAACGACAGCCCAGCTCGCGGATGTGGTCCACCATGCGGCGCGTCTCGGAAAAATTCATGATCGCGGCGGTTTCGGTGATCTCGAAGGTCAAGCGCTCCGGGGCAATCCCCGTACGTTCCAGACCTTGCTGGATCAAATCGGTCAGGGTCGGTTCCTGAAAGGCATGGCTGGAAAGGTTCACCCCCAGTGAGATGGCCAGATTATCGCGTAAAAAATCGATCGATGAATCAATCACCCAACGATCGATCTGGGTGGCCAGGCCAAGGCGCTCTGCCGCCAACATGAATTGGGCAGATTTTTCATTACCGCCGAGTTCGGCAGGGATACGCACCAGCGCCTCGTAATGGCTGATCATCCCGGTATTCAGGGTCAGCAGGGGTTGATAGGTCAGAAACAGGCGATCCTTCGCCAGGGCCGTGCGGATCGGACTGGCCCAGTGCATGTCTTCATGCAGGTCGCGCAGGGCATTGTCATCCATACTGAAGCGATGCACACAATTCCCCCCTCGCCCCTTGGCCATGAAACAGGCCTGCTCGGCCTGAACCATGGCCTGGCTGGCTGCACCGATGCTGCCGGGGAGGATCATCGAAAGGCCGATACTGACGCCCAAATGGTAAACAATCTCGCGACCATCCGGTTCGATCGTGGCCACCATCTGCCGTAATTGTTCGGCGATGCGACGTGCTTCCTGCTCGTCCGTCGCTTGCAACAGCACGGCAAATTCGTCCGAGCCCAGTCTGGCCAGGAGATATTCCGCAGGCAGGGCCTGACGCAAAAGATTGGAGAGCTGGCGCAGCAAGGCATTGCCCGCCTCATGCCCAGTGGCATCGTTATGCAATTTGAAGCGATCCAGGTCAAGATACAGCAAGGCGTGGGTGATCTGGCGGTGTCGCCCCTGTTCGATAACCTTGCCCAAGGCCCGTTCAAAGGCCTGTCGATTGGCCAGATCGGTCAGTTCGTCATGATCGGCGAGATAATTGAGCCGGGCTTCCATCACCCGCTGTTCCGCCAGTTTCTGACGAAAGTTCAGTTGTTCACGCAGACGAAGATGGCGTTCACTGACCATCCTGGCGGCCAGCGCCAGGCGCTGCAAGCCATCATCACCAAGTCGATGATGAGATTGGACTTGCACATCCAGACAACCCGCCTGTTGCAGCGTACTAAGCGCCGCGCCACTCGCGTCCTCTTCCAGCACGCAGGCAAGTCCCAATAGGCCCTGTTCGATCAGGCCACTAAAACGTCGGCAGAGGACGAGCAGGGAAGGATCAAGATTCGCGGCCAACAACACCAGCAGCACCGGTCCATCGCTTGGTAGGGGTATATCCTGAAGATCGCGAAGCGGCTGAACCCTGGAGATACCAGCGGCGTTCAGTTGTTCTGTGAGAGGATGAAGGTCTGCCAAATCGACATGGTATAGCAATATCTCGGCTTGTTGTTGCTCAAACGGCAAAAACATTGGTATCCCTTCTTTGGTATCTGTTTATTATTGCTTGTTATGGGACAAAAAATTTCACGAGCACAGATTTCAAGCCCTCAACATCATTAGCTGCGCCCTATTCTGTTTACCCCGTCTCCCCACACCCAGCGTAAGATGCCTGGACGGCAAAGCCGATGCATTTTTCTATCGTGTTGAAGGTCTCGCAGCGATTGCCTCACTGCAACAACATCCCGGCATTAGCACGCTCAACCAGGGCCTGCCTTGCCAGGGAATCGACAGCACTGGGTGCCAGAGTCACATAATCGTATACGGCAAGATCGGCTTCGTCTTCCAGGCCCTGCAAGCTCATCAAGGGACTCATCTCCTGGGCCATCACATCGGCCAGGTGAATCACGGCTGCATCGGCCGCATGGTTTGGTGCCTGATAAAAACGATGGTGATATTGACAGACCTCGACAAAGTAATCGGAAAGCTGCCACTGCGCCATCAAGCCTGCTGCCACATCCGCATGGGTATAACCCAATTGCGCCAATTCCTGAACCTGTAATTCCTGCTCGTCGGCACGCGCCTGCTGGATAATCCGCGCCATTTGTACCGGCATCCGCTGCAGCATCACCATAATCCCCAAATGATGCAGCAGACTGACCGCAAACAGTCGATCCTCATCCAGTTTCAGGGCATGGGCAAAATCGCGAGCGAGGATCGCGGCGAGATAACTGTTTTCCCAAAAGGAACGGACATTGAGACTGCCCGCCGCGATACCCTTGAAGACCTCTCCCACCTGGGTGGCCAACACCAGTTCACGCAGGCGGCGCAGACCGACCAGATTGACCGCCGTGTTGATCGAGTCGATTTTTTTCGGCAGGGCATAATAGGCGCTGTTGATGATGCGCAGTACCTTGGCACTCAGCACCGCATCACAACTGACCAGCTCGGCCAACTCACTGAGGTCAGCATCTGGATCATCCGTCATCGACAGCAGTTTCACTACCATATATGGCAAGGTCAGCAACTGGGCCTCTTCGGCCAGCAGCTCATCCAGCGTCAAACCATCCATACGATACCCCGCGATCACTTTATAATTCGATATACTACAGGGGAAATACTATATTGCTACGGGAAGAATATCCATGTCTGTGAGTGTTTCACCACAGACATGACAGCCCGATTTGCAGGCCAAATCCGCCAGGCAAAAAAAAAGCCCACACCTAAGACAAGGTGTGGGCTGTTCAAGAGGGTACTACCACAGAAAAAACTCGCCAAATCGCCAAATCGCCAAATACGACCTGTGAGACGGATAGATTATGGCCAGAAGGGTCCTTCATAACTACTAGGATGATTACGCATATGCCTCATGGTTTACCCTTTTAATCAGGAACTTATGGCGCAAATATCCGGGATCGTGGCATGCGCGAGAGCGGATCAAACAGGGAGAGGAGGATTGGATAAAAAAAAGCCCACACCTAAATCGGCGTGGGCTATAAGAGGGTACTACCACAGAAAAAACTCGCCAAATCGCCACATACGACTAGTGAGGTCGATAGATTATGACGAAATCGGGGCACCCCCTCTACTGGGATGATTACGCATTAATGTCAGGGTTTACCCTGAGTCTTTATCCAATTCCAGACACATACGCACCAATTGGGAGACCGAGCCGGCCTCCAGTTTCTCCATCACCCTTGCACGATGGGATTCCACTGTCTTGAGGCTGACCCCAAGACGGGTGGCAATGACCTTGTTGGGCGAGCCAGCCACCACCTCACGCATCACCTCCCGCTCGCGCGGGGTCAGACTGTCCATGCGTTCTCGCCATTCGCTCAAGCGGCCAAGCTCATCACGCTGATGACGATCGGTCTCAATGGCCCGCTGTACAATGTCCAATAGAGCCTGATCATTAAAGGGTTTCTCGATAAAGTCAAAGGCCCCGGCCTTGAGAGCCCGCACCGCCATCGGCACATCCGCATGGCCCGAGATCATGATAATCGGCAGGCTAATGCCCTGCTGATGCAACAACGCCTGCAATTCCAGGCCACTCATCCCCGGCATACGAATATCCAGTAACATGCAACCACAGTACTCATCCAGCTTGATCGCCAGCAATTCATCTGCCGAGGCAAAGCTGTGCGCCGTCAGACCCACCGAGGTCATCAGCCATGAGAGTGAATCGCGTACTGCCTCATCGTCGTCAACGATCAGTACCACTGCACGTTCATGCATCTTTTTGCTCCTGAGCTTTGATCGGTAACAGTATCTGTAATTTGGTGCCCTGCCCCGGCGCACTATCCAGCAATAAACGGCCGTTGTGCGACTCGATGATACTACGGCTGATGGACAGGCCTAGTCCCATCCCCTGCCCCTTGGTGGTGACAAAGGGTTCAAACAATCGCTGACGCAAGGTCTCGTCCATACCGTGTCCATTATCTTCCACCAGGATCTGCAGAATCTCCCCATGGCAGGAAGTATTGATGATCAGGGTACGATCCTCCATCACGACGTCCCGCATTGCCTCCATGGCATTGCGTGTCAGATTGAGCAATACCTGCTCAAGCTGTATATCGTGGGCCCAGATCTGTGGCAGGTTTTCATCCAATGCCAACAGCAGACGCACCCGCTCGCGACGCAGCTCCGGCTGCAGAAATCGCGCCACTTCACGCACCAGATGGTTGATCTCCACCCACTTTCTCTCAGGATCTTCCTTGCGTACCAGGCGGCGTAACTGACGGATAATCTCACCGGCACGGGCCGCCTGCATGGCTACCCGCTCCATCACCTCAATCAGCTGGACATGATCCACATAGTCACCGCTTTGCATCATGCGGATCGAACCACGGGTATAGTTACTGATCGCAGAGAGCGGTTGATTCAGCTCGTGGGCGATCCCCGAAGCCATTTCACCCATGGTGCTCAGACGAGCCACATGGGCCAATTCATTCTGGTGCTGGCGTGCCTCCTCGGCCGCCTTTTTCCGTGCCGAAGTATCGCGAAAAACCACCACCGCCCCATTGACCCGCCCGTGACTATCGACGATCGGATTGGTCGAGTATTCCACTGGGATGTAGCTGCCGTCCCGGCACCAGAACACATCGTCTTCCACATAATGCACGCGGTTATCACGAAAGGCATGATAGACCGGGCAGTCCTGCACCGGGTGGGGACGCCCATCCGCATGGGTATGATGCAGCAAGGCATGCTGATTCTGTCCGATCAATTCCTCGGCACTCCAACCGGTCAGTCGTTCCATGGCCCGATTGACAAAGGTGGCATTGCCATTGGTATCCACCCCGAAGATCCCTTCCATCACCGAGTCCAGGATCAGCGCATGCTGTTGCTCCAGCTGGCGCTTGGCACTGCGCAAAGCCTGGTTCAATCGCCAGGCCCAGGTGGTCAGGATCGTCAGCACCAGCAGCAGGCTCCCACCCAGCACCAACCACAAACCGTAATATCGCCAAAGATCGGCAAGGGTAAAATACCCCCCCTCTTCATAGGGGGGCAGCATCAATTCCTTGAGCAGGTCATGCACCGGGCGATAATCCAGAGGGATACTCCAGCCGGCATAATTACCGGTCCGGGCGGCCTGATGGTGCTCGGGCATTTCCACCAGCAGGATTGCCACCTGGCCGGCCAGCTGGTTGGAGACATGCCGGACCTTGCTAAACGGCCATTCCGGGTAAAGTTGTGTGCTGTGTGCCAAGGGAAAATTCGGGCTGCGATAGGAATTGATGATGCGAAATTCGCTCATCGCGATCAGTCCCTCGCTTTGCATCCGTTCCAGGATGTCGGTGCGCACCGTGCCGGCATCCACCCTGCCCTCGCGCACCGCCATCACCACCTGGTCATGGGTACCGACAAAATTGATACTGCCCAGGTGTTGCCGAGGGTTGATCCCGGCATTCTTGAACTCACGCACCGCCATCATGTAACCACCCAGCGAGGTTTCGTTCACCGCCATCAGGCTGGCCCCGCGCAGATCGGCCAGTTGATTGAGGTCATAGCGCTCGGCACGGGCAAAGATCACCCCGCCAAAGACGTTATAGCCCTCATCCCCAAGGCGGTTACGCATGGTGGCAATACGGGAAACCCGGTGATTGGCCTCAAGATTGACGTAGATGGCAGGATTTACGAGGATAAAATCCACTTCCCCCTTGGCCACCGCCTGGTCGATTTCGTCAAATCTCAAGGGGCGAATACTGAATCGGTAGGCCGGCAGATGATCGCTAAGATAATCGGCGGTACGTCCCCACAGTCGCAGGCTTGCCTCCTCACCACGATGACTGAGTACCCCGATGGTCACCGGCTCGCGGGCCTGTAGCTCTGCTACGCTCAGAAACAACAACAGCAACCAGATACGAACGACCTTGCTCACAACCAGGCCCACAGACACCATGCCAGCCAGCCCGAGGCCAGGCCACCCAAAGCGATAGACAGCCAGAGACGCCAGGCAGCCGGGGTCTCCCGATGCGGCTGCAGATGCCCCTCAGTATGCGGGTCCAGCGCACGTGTCTTCTTCGTCAGCTGTGACCAGGCCTGCTGCAGGGCCAGCGGGATATTGCGCGGCTCGGCCGTTTGCGGCAACTCGGCACGGGTCAGCACCGCCGGTGGTCGTCCCTTGGGAAAGGCGCAGTCGCCGCTGAACAATACCGCCGCCTGCAGCGGAACGTCCGGCAGGTGATAACGCAGCGTGGCAGTCAGTGGCTCCAATTCATAGAGGGGATTGCGAAAATGATGGCTACGACTGCCGATCACCTGGGCCCAGTTTTCCAGGCGCTCTGCGGCGAAGATATTGCCCTGGTGCTGTCGGGTATTGAGCAGACAGATCCCCTCACCGGTCAGCAACAACCACTCGAAATAACTCTGCCCACCCATGCCATCGTCAAGCATCACATGCTGCATCGCCTGATCACCCAGGGCACGGATGCGCCGCTCCAGCTGATACCGTTGCCAGGCACAGCGGATGACTGGCCAGACCAGCACTGCGGCCAAGATCAGCAATATCAGCACGGGCAAACAGCCCAGGAAATATTCTGGCACCGGTTATGACTCCCGCCGCCAGATGGTGCCCTGCGGGCCATCTTCAAGCAGCACCCCATCGGCCTTGAGCAGATCGCGGATACGATCCGACTCGGCCCAATCCTTGTCCTGGCGGGCCTGCAGGCGTTGGGCGATGAGGGTGTCGATCGCCGCCGCATCCAGCTGTCCGGCCTGGGCCCCGCCCTTAAAATAGGCATCCGGGTCTTGCTGCAACAAGCCCAGTAGCGCGGCAAGCTCACGCAGTTCTGCTGCTAGCAAGGCCGCCTTGTTTGCGTCCTCGGCACGACAACGATGGATTTCATGGGCCAATTCGAATAGCACGGCGATCGCATCCGGGGTGGCAAAATCATCGTCCATCGCAGCCAGGAATCGTTCGCTATAGGCACTGAGCTGCGCGGCACTGGCCGGGGTCAGGCCACGCAGCGCATTATACAGACTGCCCAGGGCCGCCTTGGCATTGTCCAGGTGCTGGTCGGAATAATTGAGCGGGCTGCGATAATGACTGCTGAGGATGAACAGGCGGATCACCTCCGGGTCGTAACGCGCCATCACCTCACGAATGGTGAAGAAATTGCCCAGGGATTTGGACATTTTTTCGTTATCCACCCGCACAAAACCATTGTGCAGCCAGTAATTAACGAAGGTGCAGCCACAGGCCCCCTCGGACTGAGCGATCTCGTTCTCATGATGGGGGAATTGCAGGTCCAGCCCACCGCCGTGGATATCGAAATGCTCGCCCAGGGTCTTGGTCGACATCGCCGAACACTCGATATGCCAGCCGGGACGCCCTGTCCCCCAGGGGGAGTCCCAGCTCGGTTCGCCGGGCTTGGCCGCCTTCCACAGCACAAAATCCAGCGGGTCCTGCTTGGCCTCATCGACCGCCACCCGCTCACCGGCGCGCAGGTCCTCTGGATTCTTGCCCGAAAGCTTGCCATAGCCTTCGAAGCGGCTGACATCGTAATAGACATCCCCATTGGCGGCGGCATAGGCATAGCCCCGGGCGATCAGGGCCTGCACCATCTCGATGATCTCGGCCATGTAACGGGTTGCACGGGGCTCCAGATCGGGACGACGCACCCCAAGGCGATCCGCATCCTCATTCATCAAGGCGATATATCGCTCGGTCAGGCTATCGATGCCCTCGGCGTTTTGATTGGCACGGGCGATGATCTTGTCGTCAATATCGGTGATATTGCGCACATAGGTCACCTTGTCATCGCCAAAGATACGGCGCAAATACCGGTTGACCACATCAAACACCACCAGCACCCGTGCATGGCCGATGTGGCAGTAGTCATAGACCGTCATCCCGCAGACGTACATGCGCACCCGGGTCGGATCGATGGGGATGAAGGACTCTTTTTGCTTGCTGAGATTATTATGGACCTTAAGGTTGTGCCGGTAGGCCATGGGTATGCATTCCGTCGTACTAAAGAAAGGCCCACATGTTAGCCCAAATCTGTCCGAGGGTGTAGGCAAACGGTTCCACCATCACGGCAAACTCGCTATCATGGACGGCCGTTTGCCCCATAACCAAAGCGATGCCGATGAAAACGCTGTTTAGCTCCCTGTTTTTGCTGAGTCTACTGTTTATCAGTCCACTTGCCCTTAGCCAGGAAAGCACGCCGGTACAGGTTGAAATCGAAACCAGCATGGGCAGTTTTGTACTGGAACTGTACCCGGACAAAGCCCCCAAAACCGTGGCCAATTTCCTGCGCTATGTGGACGAGGGCTTTTATCATGGAACGATCTTCCACCGGGTGATTGATGGATTCATGATCCAGGGTGGCGGTTTCGATGCACAGTTTGAACAAAAACCCACCCATGCGGCGATTGAAAACGAGGCCGACAATGGCCTGCGCAATAGCACCGGCAGCATCGCCATGGCGCGCACCTCGGCCCCCCATTCCGCCACCGCACAGTTCTTTATCAATGTGAACGACAACAGCGCCCTGGACTTTAGCAGCCCGAGCGCACGCGGCTGGGGATATGCGGTATTCGGTCGCGTTGTCAGTGGCATGGATGTGGTCAACGCCATCAAGGCAGTCCCGACTGGCAACCGTGGCATGCACCAAAACGTACCCCAGGAAACCATCACCATCCAGCAGGCCAATCGCCTGAATACCAATAAAGAGGACGCATCATGATCAAACTCAACACCAATATGGGCACCATTACCCTGGAACTCTTCGCCGACAAGGCGCCGATCACCGCCGCCAATTTTGAGAATTATGTGAAGAGCGGCTTTTACAATGGCACCATCTTTCACCGGGTGATCAATGGCTTCATGATCCAGGGCGGCGGCATGGAACCGGGGATGAAGGAAAAGCCCACCAATGCACCGATCAAGAACGAGGCCGATAATGGCCTGTCCAACCAACTTGGCACCGTCGCGATGGCCCGTACCCCGGACCCGGACTCCGCCTCGGCCCAGTTTTTTATCAACGTCAAGGACAACAAGTTCCTCGACCACCGTGCCCCCACCCCTGATGGCTGGGGCTATTGCGTATTCGGCAAGGTAGTGGATGGCATGGACGTGGTCGAGCGCATCAAGGGGGTACAGACCGGCAATGCCGGTTATCACCAGGACGTGCCTATTGAGGACGTAATCATCGAAAGCGCCGAACTGGTCGAAGGCGAATAAGCCGCTCCATGGCCACGCTGTTTATTGCCGACCTGCACCTGAGCGAGGATCAAACGGCACTCAACCGCCAATTCCTCGCCTTTTTGCAGGGACCGGCCAGCCAGGCCGAGGCCCTGTACATCCTTGGCGATCTGTTTGAAGCCTGGCTCGGGGATGATCTGATCCCCGACTTTTGCCAGCCCTTCATTCAAGCCCTGCATAACCTGCATCAACAAGGTGTACCGGTCTATCTGCAACATGGCAATCGTGATTTTCTGCTGGGCGAAACTTTTTGTACGCTGAGCGGCACACAGCTACTCGATGATGCGGTACTCATCGATCTCTACGGCATCCCTACCCTGCTAATGCATGGCGACCTTCTGTGTACCGATGACATCGACTACCAGAACATGCGCGCACAACTACGTAATCCTGCCTGGATTGCCGATTTTCTGGCCAAACCACCCGCCGAGCGCATCGCCATGGCACGCGCCCTGCGCGAACACAGCAAGCTGGCCAGTAGCCAGAAATCCGAACAGATCATGGACGTCAATCCGCAGACGGTACGCCAAACCCTGCGTGAGCATGAACTTCTACAACTCATCCATGGTCACACCCATCGCCCGGCCCAGCACCGTCTCGACCTGGACGGCAAGACCGCCTGGCGGCACGTACTCCCCGACTGGCAAAGCCAGCCCGGACTGTTGTACTGCGATACCCGTGGCTGTCAGCTACGTGAGCTGGCCTCGCTCTAGCCAGACAGCGCCAACCCAGCAACATCTGCCTCGTGTGGATGGGATACGCTATAGTTACGTTATGTCCATCCCTGCCCGCGCCCTGCTACTGTCTGCCCTACTCGGCCTCCTTGGCGGCTGCAGCAGTGGGCCGATCGATCATCTCGGTATGGTTCAGGAGCGTGGCAAATTGCTAGTGGTCACCCGCAATGCCGCCACCACCTATTACGAAGGAGGCCAAGGCCCCACCGGCCTGGAGTATGACCTGCTGCGTGGTTTCGCTGAACATCTGGGGGTGGAACTACAACTGGTGATCGCCCCCAATCCGGATGCGGTCTTGACGATCCTGGCCGAGGGGGTGGTGGACATGGGTGCCGCCGGACTCACCATCACCGAGGATCGCGAGGTCTGGCTGCATTTTTCTCAGCCCTACCAGGAAATAAGCCAACAGCTCATCTATCGGGTCGGCAGTACCCGCCCGCGCGACCCGGCCGAGCTAAATGGTCGACTGGTGATCCTCGCCAATAGCAGCCACGAGGAACAGCTTAAGCGCCTGCATAGCGAATACCCGGAACTGAAGTGGCAGAACAATCCCCAGGCCGAGACTGAAGAATTACTGACCATGGTCTGGCAGGAACAGCTCGACTATACCATCGCCGACTCCAATGAATTCACCCTCAACCAGCGCTTTATGCCCGAGTTGCGGGTTGCTTTTAAGATCAGCGACCCGCAGCCGCTGGCCTGGGCCTTCCCTCGCTTTCGTGACGACAGCCTGCAACAGGCCGCCAATGCCTATCTGGCAGAACTGGAAGAAAGCGGCACCCTGGCATTGATCCTGGAACGCTATTACGGCCATCTGGATAATTTTGACTACGTGGGGATCCGCACCTTCATGCGGCACATCCATGAACGGCTACCCGAATACCAACAAGTGTTTGAATACGCCGCCGAGGAGTTCAATCTGGACTGGCGGCTGCTGGCCGCCACCGCCTATCAGGAATCCCACTGGAACCCCAATGCGATCTCACCGACCGGGGTGCGCGGGATCATGATGTTGACC
The DNA here is from genome assembly GCA_014859545.1 of Gammaproteobacteria bacterium. GTDB lineage: Bacteria > Pseudomonadota > Gammaproteobacteria > Thiohalomonadales > Thiohalomonadaceae > SLDE01. Next base: position 466 of record JACUTZ010000054.1, on the reverse strand, counting down.
CAAAATACCGCCCGTGAACTGGGAGTGGTAAAACGCACCGATCCGGTAGAGAGCATACGCGGCGGTGCACTCTACCTGAGCCGCCTGCGCCAACGGCTACCGGAACGGATCACCGAACCGGATCGCTCCTGGCTGGCCCTGGCGGCCTATAACATCGGCTATGGCCACATGGAGGATGCGCGCGTCCTCACCCAGCGCAGGGGTGGTAATCCGGATAGCTGGAAAGACCTCAAGGAAACCCTGCCACTGCTACACCAACGCCGCTGGCACAGCCAAACCCGCTTCGGCTATGCACGCGGACGCGAGGCCCTGCAATACGTGGAAAATATCCGTAGCTACTACGATATCCTGGTGTGGCTGAGCGAACGGGACAAGCCTCAAATTGAACCTGTTCCACCGCCGCACCCGGCGCTATTAATCAACAGTCCGGTACTGTAAGTGATGAGGGCTGGGGGCTGGGGGCTGG
>JACUTZ010000204.1 GCA_014859545.1 Gammaproteobacteria bacterium | reverse complement strand
CGCTCTTCCAGGATACGGAAAAACACCCGCTCCAGCGATACCAGCGGTGAGACATTCACCAAATGCCCGCCCTCGCGGTTAAGCCGGGCCAGCCAGTCGGGTAATTGCTGCTGCCCCAGTTCCAGCTCGTATTCGCCGGGGCGCAGCAGCTTGCCCTCGGTCATCGCCTCGCTCTGGTAGCGCACCAGAAAGCGATCCGCATGCTCGGCCATCAGCTCCCGTGGCGAGCGGGTGGTGAGCAGTTCGCCGTCGTTGATAAAGCCGAATCGATCCGCGATGCGCTCCACATCGTGCAAGACGTGGGAGGTAAAAAAGATCGCCCCGCCCTGGTCCTTGTAGTCCTGCAGGATGTCGATCACATCCTTGCGCCCGACCGGGTCCAGCCCGGAGAGCGGTTCATCCAGCACCAGCAGCTTTGGCTGTACCACCAGCGCATGGGCCAGCGCCACGCGCTGCACATTGCCCTTGGAAAGCTGACGGATCTTGCGCTTGGCGTTCTGTGCCACCGAGAAACGCTCCAGCCACTGCATGCAGTGGGCATTCGGATCCCGGTGCCGGATACCATACATGCGCAGCGCCATGCGCAGCACTTCCAGCGGGGTGAACTGCTCGTACAGGGCGGGGGATTCCGGCAGATAGGCGATCCCCTTGCGGGCCTCAGCCTGGCGGGAATCCTGCCCGTAGATCCGCACCGTGCCCTGGTAGTCGTTGATAATGTCCAGCAGGATCTTGATGGTGGTGGACTTGCCGGCGCCATTCGGCCCGACAAAGCCAAACACCTCGCCCTCGGCCACGCTGAGGTTCACATTCTGCAGGGCCTGGATGGTCTTGCCCTTGCCATGAAAGGTCTTGCTGACGCCGCTAAATTCCAGTGCTGACACCGATCACTCCTCCACCCCGGCCACTCGCACCCGTCTTAGGTGGAACTGGCCGTTCTTGAATTCATAGCCCCAGCGCATGGGGTCGTTGGGAAATGCCGCCAGATAGCCCTCGGCGATCAACAGGCCGGGTTCGCTGAGTGGCTGGCCGGTTTGTGCCTCGTAGGCCCGCTGGGCATCGCGCAACAGCACCAGGCCCTCCAGGCGCTCCACCCGCTGATTGAGCATCCCCACCAGGCGCGCACTCTCGGCCCGATCCCGTTCCTGGCGCAACATCTCCAGGGCGATCTTCTCGTCTTCGATCTGGTCGATGGCAATGGTAATCGCCAGGCGTCGATAGCCATCGGCATTGTGCTCGGAGCGCAGGGCGGCCTGCTCCAGCGCGGTCTGGGCGGCGGGGATATTGCGATTGAAAAAGTATTGGTTAAAGCCATACAGGAAGGGCGGCAGCTCGTCCCAGTGGCGGCAGTCGGTAGCGCGTACCAGGATATCCCCGCCCTCCTCTACCGCCCCGCCCCAGGTCAGCAGGGCATTGGCCAGATAATAATTGTTTTCGTGGCAGGGATTGAGTTCGGAGACCACCTTGTGGGCGCGGATCAGATAGAAATCATCCGGCACCCCGTAGTGGATCCCGGTGGCGCTGAGGCGGATGGTCTCCAGATTGGCGGCCAGAAAGCGATCCCCCCCATACAGGCCGACCAGCACCGGCGCGGCGATCACCACCCGATCGTGGCTGGGCAGGGGCGCGGCCGCCAGCGGCTGCTCGGCCCGCCAGGACACCAGCGCCAGAAACACCGCCAGCGCCAACAACAGGGTAATCAGGGAAAGCCTGGGCAGCATCATCGCTCAGGCAAACTGCTTGCGCTGAAACTGCCACACGCTCAGGGCCAGCAGCGCCAGGCTGTAACTCAGCGCCATCGCCACCAGCAGCGGCCAGTCGCCGGGCAGAAAATCCATCTGCCCGTACAGCGCCATCATCCGCAGGTCCAGCGCACCCAGGTCGGGCAGCAGATAGCCCAATACCCCCAGACCACTGCGATAGCCCTCCGCATCGGGCACCAGCCCGCTGCTGTCCGCCAGCAGGGCGATCACCGCCGCATAGGAGCGGGCGATCAGCATAAAGCCCAGGGTGCCGATCAGCACAAAGCTGGGGGTGGAGGCAAACACCGCCAGCAGGCAGGCCAGGCTGAGCAGCACCAGCAGCTCCAGACCAATAAAGCCCAGGGCAATCCACAGCGGCATACCCAGCGAGACCGGGGTCGGCTGGGCATAATCCTGCCCCACCCACCACACCAGCAGCATCAGCGCCAGGCCGATGATCAGCAGCAGGCCGAGGCTGACGGCCAGCAGCGCCAGAAAGCGCCCGCCGAACCAGCCCAGGCGGGAGACCGGATAACTCAGGCTAAGCTGGTAGAACTTGCGATCAAACTCGCGCGAAAACAGCTCCTGCACCTGAAACACCAGGAACAGGGGCAAGACCAGTCGCAGCGTGGAAAGGCCCACATCCAGGGCCAGGGTGGCCGGCTGCCGACCGCCGAATTCCGCCGCCAGCAGAGCCGCAAAGAGGACCGCCCCCAGCGCAAACAGGCCGAGCGGTA
>JACUTZ010000053.1 GCA_014859545.1 Gammaproteobacteria bacterium | reverse complement strand
CCCTCTACAGTGTGAATACATCATGGATAGGGCGAGTAGTTACCAAAATTTTTTCTGACAAGGGCCGCTGCGCGCGGCCCTAATGGAGCTGGTCGCTGCCCTTTACTGGCAGTTCGCTGGCGAAGATCTGTTCGGCATCGACCGCATCGAATTCGTAGCGGCGATTGCAGAACTGGCAGTGGGCCTCGACCCGGCCCTGCTCGTGAACAATATCCATCACCTCGGCATGCCCGATACTGCGCAGTGCATTGGCCAGGCGTTCCCGTGAACAATGGCAGTGGAAAGCCACCGGCTGTGGCGGGTAGAGGCGACGGTCTTCCTCGTGAAACAGGCGATGCAGGATCTGTTCGGAAGGCAGGCCCAGCAACTCCGTATCACGGATGGTCCCGGCCAGCATGCTCAGTCGTTGCCAGTCCTCATCGGCACCCTGACCCGGCAGGCGTTGCAGCAATAGCCCGGCGGCACGCTCGCCGTCTACTGCCAGCCACATCCGGGTGGGCAATTGCTCGGAACGCTCCAGGTAGTCATCGATGGCATCGGCCAGGGACTCGCCATCCAGCGCCACGATCCCCTGGTAGCGCTTGCTACCCGTACCGGGGTCGATGGTGATCGCCAGCTGGCCATTCCCGAAATAACTGCGCAGATTGCCAGGACTCAACTCGCCTTCCCAGGTAGCCATGCCGCGCACCTGATAGGACGGCAGTTCCGCATCGGGCTGGCGCTGCGGGCTGCAGTCCACCACCAGCAGCGAGATCGGCCCATCGCCGCGCACCTGCAAGGTGATCGAGCCATTGAACTTCATTGTTGCCGCCAGCAGGGTCGCCGCCACCAGCGCCTGGCCCAGCATCTGACGTACCGGCTCCGGGTAGTCGTGGTGCTCCAGCGTCGCGCACCAACTGGCCTCGAGCTGCACCAGCTCGCCGCGCACATGGGACTGTTCAAACAAAAAACGTTGTAGGGTATCTGACATAAGGATTTTTCACCGCAGAGGCGCAGAGGCGCAGAGTTCGCTGAGAAAGGCGATTGAATGATGCCAGCCTGAATCTTCAGTGTGCCATCACACAAGGTCATTATACCTTACTGTCCCTCTGCGTACTCTGCGCCTCTGCGGTTGGTGATTTAATTATCCAGTTTGGACTTAAGCAATTGGTTGACCTGACCGGGGTTGGCCTTGCCCTGGGAGGCCTTCATGATCTGGCCGACAAAAAAGCCGATCATCTTGCCGCGCTTGTCGGGCTCGGCGTTGCGGTAGTTTTCCACCTGCTGGGCATTATTGGCCAGCACCTCATCGACGATCGCCTCGATCGCGCCACTATCGGTGATCTGCTTGAGGCCCTTTTTCTCGATCACCTGATCCGCATCGCCCTCGCCGCTCCACATCGCCTCGAACACCTCCTTGGCGATCTTGCCGGAGATGGTGTTATCCGCGATGCGGGCGATCAACCCGGCCAGCTGGCTGGCGCCGATCGGGCTCTGCTCGATGCCCAGCTCGGCGCGATTCAGCGCGGCGGAGAGTTCACCCATCACCCAGTTGGCGGCCATCTTCGCCTCGCAGTTGGCGCTTTCCACCACCTGCTCAAAATAATCGGCCATGGCGCGCGAACCGGTGAGGAAAGCGGCATCATAGGCGGGCAGACCAAAGGCCTCGATGAAACGGGCCTTCTTGGCATCGGGCAGTTCCGGCAGGCCCTGGCGCAATTGTTCGATCAGCGCATCCTCGACGATCACCGGCAACAGGTCCGGGTCGGGGAAGTAGCGATAATCATTGGCCTCTTCCTTGGATCGCATTGAACGGGTCTCGCCCTTGTCGGCGTCGAACAGGCGGGTTTCCTGGATCACCTTCCCGCCGGATTCGATGATTGCGATCTGGCGGGCCACTTCGTATTCCACCGCCTTTTCCACAAAGCGGAAAGAATTGAGATTCTTGATCTCGGCACGGGTGCCAAACTCGGCCTGGCCCTTGGGACGTACCGAGACATTCACATCGCAGCGGAAGGATCCCTCCTGCAGATTGCCATCACAGATCCCCAGATAGGTCACCAGTGCGTGGATCTTGCGCATATAGGCGGATGCCTCCTTGCCGGAACGCATGTCCGGATCGGAGACGATCTCCAGCAAAGGGGTACCGGCGCGATTCAGGTCAATACCGGTCATACCGTGGAAGTCCTCATGCAGGGACTTGCCCGCATCCTCTTCCAGGTGGGCACGGGTAATGCCGACCACCTTGGTCTGGCCATCCTCCAGTTCGATGCTCAGCTCGCCCTTGCCAACAATGGGCAACTCGAACTGGGAGATCTGGTAGCCCTTGGGCAGGTCTGGATAGAAATAATTCTTGCGCGCAAATACCGAGCGCTTGCCGATCTCGGCGTTCACCGCCAGACCGAACATCAGCGCCATGCGCACCGCTTCCTTGTTAAGTACCGGCAATACGCCTGGCAGGCCCAGATCGACCGCGCAGGCCTGGGTATTGGGCTCGGCCCCGTAGGCGGTGGCCGCGCCGGAAAAGATCTTCGATTTGGTCGCAAGCTGAGTGTGGATCTCACAACCAATAACTGTTTCCCATTCCATCATTAAAACCTCAAAAAATAATTGCCACAGAGGACACTGGGATCACAGAGAAAGATTCTTTGACCATGCACTATGCCCCATACCGACGTCGACTAAATACGGTTTGATTCATCGCACAAAACTCTGTGTTCTCTGTGTCCTCTGTGGCTAAAGATCTTAAAACCCTTCCGGCAGGCGACGATGCCAGTCGGTGGCCAGTTGGTATTGGTGGGCCACGTTGAGCAGGCGGGCCTCGTCAAAGTAATTGCCGATCAGTTGCAGGCCTACCGGCAGGCCGTCGGCAAAGCCACAGGGCACCGACATGCCGGGCAGGCCAGCCAGGTTGACCGCGATGGTGTAGATATCGGCCAGGTACATGGCCACCGGGTCATCCTTCTTCTCGCCGAGGCGGAAGGCGGCGCTCGGCGCGGTTGGACCCATGATCACATCCACCTGTTTGAAGGCCTCGGTAAAGTCCTGGGAGATCAACTGACGGATCTTTTGTGCCTTGAGGTAGTAGGCATCGTAATAGCCTGAGGACAGCGCATAGGCACCGACCATGATGCGGCGCTTGACCTCGGAGCCGAAGCCTTCGCCACGTGAGCGCTTGTACAGGTCTTCCAGGTCCTTGGGATTTTCACAGCGGTAGCCAAAGCGCACCCCGTCCATCCGCGACAGATTGGAGGAACACTCGGCCGGCGCCACCACGTAGTAGGTGGGCACCGCCAGGTGGGTATTGGGCAGGGAGATCGCCACCACCTCGGCACCGAGTTTCTTGTACTCGGCGATCGCCGTCTCCACTGCGGCGGCAACCTGACTGTCCAGGCCCTCACCAAAATATTCCCTGGGCAGACCGATGCGCAGACCCTTGAGATCCCCACCCAGGGCAGCGTGGTAGTCGGGCACCTCGCGCTCGGCACAGGTGGAATCGCGCTCATCAAAACCGGCCATCGCGCCCAGCAGCAACGCGCAGTCCTCGGCCGTGGCGGCCATCGGTCCGGCCTGATCCAGCGAGGAGGCAAAGGCGATCATCCCGTAGCGCGAGACCCGTCCATAGGTGGGCTTGAGTCCGGTGATGCCACACAGCGCCGCCGGCTGGCGGATCGAACCACCGGTGTCGGTGCCGGTGGCCGCCGGGGTCAGGCGCGCCGCCACACTGGCCGCCGAGCCACCGGAGGAACCGCCGGGCACACAAGCCAGATCCCAGGGGTTCTTTACCGGGCCATAGAAACTGGTTTCATTCGACGAGCCCATCGCGAACTCGTCCATATTGGTCTTGCCCAGCATCACCATCCCGGCCTGCAGAAAACGCGCCACCACGGTGGCGTCATAGGGGGCGATAAAGGGATCCAGCATCTTCGAGGCGCAGGAGGTACGCACCCCGTCGGTACAGAAGATATCCTTGTGGGCGATGGGGATCCCGGTCAGCGGACCGGCCTGAGCGGCGGCGCGGCGCGCGTCGGCCTCACGGGCCTGGGCCAGGGCCTGCTCTTCGGTGACGGTGATAAAGCTGTTGAGCCGACCATCGTGCTGACGGATACGTGCCAGAAAATGCTCGGTCAGCTCGACACTGGTAAATTCACCGGCGGCCAGGCCAGCGGACAACTCGGCTAAGGTTTTGGTATGCATGCTCAATCCAGAATACGGGTTAATTCGTAAAAACCTCACCGCAAAGACGCAAAGGCGCAAAGATGGCAAGGGAACATCATTTTCAACTTGGAGTATACCCCTGCCGCCTTGCGGCCCAATCAGGAGCGCAATTCGCCTCTTGTCAATTCACTTTGCGACTTTGCGATTTTGCGGTGAGCCGCTTTATTCGATGACCTTGGGCACCAGATACAGGCCGTTTTCCACCGCCGGGGCGTGTTGCTGGAAGTGCTCGCGCAGGTTTTCCTCGCTGACCACATCCTCGCGCAGGCGCTGGGCCATCTCCAGGGGATGGGCCATCGGTGCCACGCCGCTGGTATCCACCGCACTCATCTGCTCGACCAGGGCGAGGATGTTGGAGAGGTTTTGCGCATAGGCGGGGATGTCCGCCTCGTCGATGGCCAAGCGGGCCAAATGCGCGATGTTCTGCACATCATCTTTATTTAATGCCATGGATCACTCCAAAACAGGCCTGATTTGGCCTCGTTTCCATAAAAGAACGAACTTATCACAGATATGACCTTGCCCAAAGGCCTCGCAGATTGCTAAATTAGCGCGATCTGCGGGTCTTTGACCCTTGGCAACCGGGAAAGCGAAGAAATTATGGGCATGTTGGGACGTTTTAAGGGTTTGTTTTCGTACGATATCTCTATCGATTTGGGTACCGCCAATACCCTTGTCTATGTACGCGGCGAGGGGATTGTACTGAATGAGCCCTCGGTTGTCGCCATCCGTCAGGAGGCCGGCCCCAACAGCGCCAAGCGTATCGCCGCCGTCGGTGCCGAGGCCAAGGCCATGCTGGGCCGTACCCCTGGCAACATCATCGCCATCCGCCCAATGAAGGATGGGGTAATCGCCGACTTCACCATCACCGAAAAGATGCTGCAGCACTTTATTCGCAAGGTGCATGAAAACAAATTCAAGGCCTTCAAACCCAGCCCACGGGTGCTGATCTGTGTCCCCTGCGGTGCCACCCAGGTGGAACGCCGCGCGATCAAGGAATCGGCGGCCGGGGCCGGCGCCCGCGAAGTATATCTGATTGAAGAACCGATGGCTGCCGCGATCGGTGCCGGCATGCCGATCAGCGAGGCCAGCGGCTCGATGGTACTGGACATCGGTGGTGGCACCACCGAGATCGCGGTGTTGTCGCTGAACGGTATCGTCTATTCCAATTCGGTGCGTATCGGCGGCGATCGCTTCGATGAGGCGATTATCAGCTACGTACGCCGTAATTACGGCACCTTGATCGGTGAGGCCACCGCCGAACGGATCAAGGAGGAGATCGGCTCCGCCTATCCCAGCGCCGAAGTCCGCGAGATCGAGGTGCGTGGGCGCAACCTGGCCGAAGGGATCCCGCGCAGCTTTACCCTCAACAGCAACGAAATCCTTGAGGCCCTGCAGGAACCGCTGTCCGGCATCGTCGGCGCGGTCAAGAGTGCGCTGGAACAAACCCCACCCGAGCTGGGTGCCGACATCGCTGAACACGGCATGGTACTGACCGGTGGTGGGGCGCTGCTGCGTGACCTGGACCGTCTGCTGATGGAAGAGACCGGCCTGCCGGTGATCATCGCCGAAGACCCGCTCACCAGCGTTGCCCGTGGTGGCGGTCGTGCCCTGGAACTGATGGACGAACACGGTGGTGATCTGTTCACCATCGACTGAAGCTGAGCTCAGGGCCGGATACGGTATACTGGGAGCATTGATACTAAAGCTCCGGCTCCCGGCCCTGTCGTTCCGATTTTGCGAGGTGTGATATCAAACCGCTGTTTCTTCAGGGCCCCTCTGCCAGCTTTCGTCTTGGCCTGCTGGTACTCGCCTCGCTGACCCTGATGACCCTCGACCACCGCCTGGCCGCCCTGCAAGGGATCCGCGCCACCCTCTCGGTCGCCATCTATCCGCTACAGTACACGGTTAACCTCCCGTTTCGCCTGGCCGACTGGACCAGCACCACGCTGCGCAGCCAGCAAGCCCTGATTGCACAAAACGCCGAACTGCGCGCACGCCAGCAGGAACTGGAGTTTCACCAGCTGCGCATGGCGGCGCTGGAGGAAGAGAACCAACGCCTGCGGGCGATGCTGCAATCCTCCAGCCGGCAGTGGGAACAGGTGTTGGTCGCCGAACTGATGTCGGTCAGTTATGAGCCACTACGCCGCCAGTTGCTGATCAACAAGGGCAGCCATCACGGGGTGTTTGTCGGTCAACCAGTGGTCGATGCCCATGGCATCATGGGGCAGGTGATCCATACCTCGCTGTTCAGCAGTAGTGTGCTGCTGATCACCGACCCACGACACAATATCCCGGTGCAGGTGAATCGCAACGGCCTGCGTACCCTGGCCGCCGGCACCGGCAATCCCGAGCAGATGGAAATCCTCTACCTGCCCAACAATGCCGATATCCAGCTCGGTGACCTGCTGGTCAGCTCGGGCCTGGGCCGACGTTTTCCGGCCGGTTACCCAGTCGCCGAGATCAGCCATATCGAACGTGATCCCAGTGAACCCTTCGCCAGCATCCATGCCCGCCCCCTGGCCCAGCTGGAACAGACCCGCGAAGTGCTGTTGGTCTGGCCGGCAAACCCCGAGGAAGCAAAGCCATGAGTCGTCTCCAGCATGGTGGCGGGGTCATCCTGATGAGTTTCATCGTGGCGCTCATGCTCAGCCTGTTTCCGCTGCCCGACTGGGCCATCCATCTGCGCCCGGCCTGGGTGGCGATGGTGCTGATCTATTGGTGCATGGCCCTGCCGGAACGGGTCGGGGTCGGCGCTGGCTGGCTGGCCGGGCTGTTTCTGGATGTGGTCTATGGGGCCCTGCTCGGCCAATACGCACTCGCACTGGCACTGATCGCCTGGGTCACCCACAGCCTGCATCGACGCCTGCGCCTCTACCCGGTCTGGCAGCAATCCCTGGTGGTACTGCTATTGCTGCTACTGCAGCAGTTGCTGGTGATCTGGGTGCGCGGTTTTATCGGCCAGTCGCCCGATACCCTGCTGCACTGGCTGCCCGCCTTCACCAGCATGTTGCTGTGGCCCTGGCTGTTCGTCATCCTGCGGGATGTACGCCGTCGCTACCGGATCAGCTGAATGCGCCTGCGTCGAACCATGCTCAAGGACCCCATCCGCGAGCGACACCTGTTTCAAAATCGTGCCATCTTTGCCGCGATTCTGTGTGTGGCCGCGCTGTCGGTACTGGCATTGCGCATGGCCTATCTTCAGGTCGTTTATCACCAGCACTACAGCAGCCTGGCCACCAATAATCGAGTCAGCCTGAAGGCCGTGGCCCCCACCCGTGGGCTGATCTTTGATCGCAACGGCGTGGTGCTGGCGCAAAACATTCCCACCTTCACCCTGGAAATCATCCAGGAACGGGTGGACGATCTGGCCGATACCCTGGATGAACTGGCCACGCTCATCCCCATTTCCGAGGACGACCGGGAACGTTTCGAACACGAACGCCGCCGTACCCGTCGCTTCAACCCCGTACCACTGCGCTTTCGCCTCAGCGATGAGGAGGTAGCCCTTGTCAGCATCAACCTGCATCGCCTGCCCGGGGTGGAAATCAACTCCACCCTGACCCGCCACTACCCATTGGCGGATCTCACCGCTCATACGGTGGGCTACGTAGGTCGCATCAGTGAACGTGACCTGCAACAAATCGATACCAGCAATTACGCCGCCACCCGCCACATCGGCAAGATCGGTGTGGAACGCAGCCATGAACACCTGTTACACGGTCGGGTCGGGCGCGAGCAAGTAGAAACCAATGCACGCGGACGGATCCTGCAGATCTTGCATCGCGAGCCGCCCGAGCCAGGTCACAATCTCTATCTGAATATCGATGTGGCCCTGCAACAGGAGGCCAAGGCCGCCTTCGCCGGTGAACGGGGCGCATTGGTGGCGATCGAGCCCGGCAGCGGGGCGGTACTCGCCCTGGTCAGTGTGCCCAGCTATGACCCAAATCTGTTCATCAATGGCATCTCCCAGGCCAGTTTTCGCGAACTCAGTGATTCACGTGACCAGCCGCTGTTCAATCGCGCCCTGCGTGGCCAGTATCCCCCCGGCTCCACCACCAAGCCCATCCTTGGCCTGGCCGGTCTGGAGCTGAACGAGATCACCAGCCTGGACTCGGTGGTCTGCCCCGGCTGGTTCAGCCTGCCCGGCGACGACCACCGCTACCGGGACTGGCGTCGTGAGGGCCATGGCCCCATCGGAGTGACCCGTGCCATCGTCGAATCCTGTGATGTATTTTTCTACGACCTGTCACTGAAGCTGGGGATCGATCGCATGTCCAGCTATATCGCGCAATTCGGCTTTGGCCAACGCACCGGTCTGGATATCGGCGGTGAGGCCTCCGGGTTGTTGCCCAGTCGCGAATGGAAACGACGCGTCAAACGCGAACCCTGGTATCCGGGCGAGACCCTGATCACCAGCATCGGCCAGGGCTTTAACCTGACCACGCCACTACAGCTGGCCAATGCCACCGCCACTCTGGGGAGTCGAGGCAAACACATGCAACCCTTCGTGGTGCAGGCGGTACAAGACCCGACCAGCGGTGAGAAACAGCACCTCGAGCCCATCCAACTGCACCAGGTGCCAATACAGGATCCGGGCAACTGGTGGCGCATTGACCGTGCCATGGTACGCTCGGTCGAGGAACGGACCGGTACCGCACGCAGCATCAACCATCGCCTGCAATATCGCATTGCCGGCAAGACCGGCACCGCCCAGGTGTTTGGCTTGGCCCAGGATCAGGAATATGTGGAAGAGGAAATCGCCAAGCGCCTGCGTGACCACGCCCTGTTCGTGGCCTACGCCCCCTCCGATGATCCCAAGATTGCGGTGGCGCTGATCGTCGAAAATGGCGGCGGTGGCGGACGCACCGCGGCACCGATCGCCCGGCGGGTGATGGACCGCTACCTGCTTGCTAGACCGGAGAACTAATCCATGTTGCTTAGTGATGCCTCCCATGGTCACGGCCTGTTCCGCCGCCTGCACCTGGATCCCCCGTTACTCCTGGGCCTGCTGGCACTGGCCGGTTTCGGTCTGATCGTGCTCTATAGCGCCAGTGGTGAAGACCTGGCCCAGGTCTGGCGCCAGGTCATCCGCCTCGGCGTGGCCTTCGGGCTGATGCTGGTGCTGGCCCAGATCGGCCCGGATACCCTGCAACGCTGGGCCCACTGGATCTTTGGCATCGGGCTGGCAATGTTATTGGCGGTATTGCTGCTCGGGGTGGTTGGCAAGGGCGCGCAACGCTGGCTGGACCTGGGTGTCATTCGTTTCCAGCCTTCAGAGATGATGAAGATCGCGGTGCCGATGATGGTGGCCTGGTATTTTGCCGAACGCACCCTACCCCCTGCACTCAAACATTTGTTTGTCGCGCTGCTGATCATTCTGGTGCCCACCCTGCTGGTGGCGCGCCAGCCGGACCTGGGCACCGCCCTGCTGATCGCCGGTTCCGGTTCCTTTGTGCTGATCTTCGCCGGGATGCGCTGGCGCCTGCTGGTCTACACGGGGGTACTGGCCGCGCCGCTGGGCTGGCTGCTATGGACTTTCGGCATGCGCGACTACCAGCGTAGCCGGGTACTGACCTTCCTCAATCCCGAGAGCGACCCGCTGGGTGCCGGTTATCACATCATCCAATCCAAGATCGCCATTGGCTCAGGCGGGCTCTACGGCAAGGGCTGGCTAAACGGCACCCAGTCACACCTGGAGTTCCTGCCCGAGCGCCACACCGACTTCATCTTCTCGGTGCTCAGCGAGGAGTTCGGCTTCATGGGGGTCCTGTTCCTGCTCGCCACCTATCTATTTGTGTTGCTGCGCGGCCTGTACATCGCCAGTCGCTCCCAGGATACCTTCGGGCGTCTGCTCGGCGGTGGATTGATAATGAGCTTTTTTATCTATCTTGTTGTCAATGTGGGTATGGTCAGCGGATTGCTGCCGGTAGTCGGGGTTCCCTTGCCGCTGTTGAGCTACGGTGGCAGTTCGATGGTGACCCTGTTGGCCGGTTTCGGTATCCTGATGTCCATCCACACCCATCGCAAATTACTAAAGAGTTAATCATGAAATACATCGCAGCACTGTTGTTTCCCGCCACCCTGGCCCTGCTGCTCGCTGCCCCAGTCCATGCGCTGCCAGCGCAATTCCCGGAACTGAATGGTTTTATCGACGAGATGGTGGACAAACACCAGTTTCAGCGTGATGCGCTGCACGCCCTGTTTGCCCAGGCCAGGCACCAGCCCGAGATCATCGAGCTGATGACCCGCCCGGCCGAGCGCCGCCCCTGGCACGACTACCGTCCCATCTTCCTCACCGAACAACGGATCCGCGGCGGGGTCGAGTTCATCCAGGAACACCAGGACTTGCTGGCCCGCGCCGAGCAGGAATACGGGGTGCCCCCCCATGTGATCACCGCGATCATCGGGGTGGAAACCTTTTACGGCCGCCACAAGGGCCGCCACCGGGTGATTGATGCACTCACCACGCTGGGCTTTGACTACCCACCACGCGCCACATTCTTCCGTGGCCAACTGGAACAGTTTCTACTGATGAGCCGCGAGGAACAGCGCGACCCACTGGCCTTTGTCGGCTCCTATGCCGGGGCCATGGGCATGCCGCAGTTTATTCCCAGCAGCTTCCGCGCCTATGCGGTGGATTTTGACGGCGATGGCCGACGCGACCTGTGGGACAACCACGCCGACATCATCGGCAGCGTGGCCAACTACTTTGCCGAACACCGCTGGCAGCCCGGCCAGCCGGTGGTGGCCCGCGCCACCCTCAGCGGTGCGGAACCCCAGGCACTGATCGCCAAGGGGGTACGCCCCAGCATTGCGCAGAGCGAGCTCAAGGCCCATGGCATCAACACCCAGGTCGACCTGCCCGCCGATGCCCAGCTGGCGCTGATCGCCCTGGATCGCAGCCCCGAAGAAAAGGAATACTGGCTGGCGATGCACAACTTCTACGTGATCACCCGCTACAACCGCAGCCAGCTGTATGCGATGGCAGTCCATCAGCTCAGCGAGGCGATCCGCAGCGCCCATGCCACCCAGCAACGCCGCAGCGCGGCGGGGAATTCCTGAGATGTACCGGTCCGCCACCGCCGCGAGCGGACCGTCCTTGTTGCTGCTTGGAATATTATTGCTGCAGGGCTGTAGCAGCACCCCGGTGTCCTCGCCGGTGCGCGACAGTGGCCCGCGCGAGCACCGGGATTTCTCCCATCTGCCCGATGCGGTGCCGCGACATGAGGAACAGACCCGGGCCGGTAATCCACCCACCTATGTGGTCAATGGTCGGCGTTACACCCTACTGGACAGCAATCGTGGTTACGTGGAACGGGGCTATGCCTCCTGGTATGGCAAGAAATTTCATGGCCGCACCACCTCCAACGGCGAGATCTACGACATGTACGCGATGACCGCCGCGCACAAGACCCTGCGCATCCCGGCCTATGTGCAGGTCACCAATCTCAGCAATGGCCGTCAGGTAGTGGTGCGGGTCAATGACCGTGGGCCCTTCCACGATAATCGCATCATCGATCTCTCCTATGCCGCCGCCAGCCGCCTGGGATTTGTCAACGATGGCACCGCGATGGTCGAGGTACGGGTGCTGGAACCGGGCAGCCCGCTGCCACCGGCCCAGCATGCCAGCACACCCATCGCTCCCCCCAGCAGCACCCCAACCAGCCCGGCCGACCCGATCGGCCCGGCACCCGCTGCCGGCCCAGCCCTGTATCTGCAACTGGGCTCCTTCATCAGCCGCGACAATGCCGAAACCCTTCGCGCACGCCTGGCGATGAATAATTTGGGTCTGGCCCATGTGCAGCAATTCAGTGTGGACAGGCAGCAAATCTTCCGGGTGCGCATCGGCCCGCTGCGCAGCAGTGAGGAGGCGGATCGCCTGGCCCTGGAGGTCAGCCGCTTGGGAATAGGGGTACCAAGCATCGTCATCGATTAGTAAAAGGTAAGTGCCCACTTTCACAAATATGAACGCTCCCCAACACGCTCCCTACTTTTCACTCCCAGAACGCGTTAAAATACTGATATTCTTCTCGGCAACGGATCCCTGAACGCCTTATGAAACAACTTACTCTCCCCCTTTCACTCCTCCTGCTGCTGATCGCAGGCCTGGCCCAGGCCAATCCATCACTGATCCCCTCACCACCCAATCTGGCCGCCAGCGGCTATGTGCTGATGGATTACCACAGCGGTCAGATCATCGCCCAGTCGAATGCCGGGCAGCGCCTGGAACCGGCCAGCCTGACCAAGATGATGACCGCATACACCGTGTTCAATGAGCTGCGCGCCGGGCATATCAACCTGAGCGATCAGGTGCGGGTCAGCGAAAAGGCCTGGCGCATGACCGGTTCGCGGATGTTTATCGAGGCCGGTAGCTCAGTCAGTGTGGAAGAGCTGCTCAAGGGCATGATCATCCAGTCCGGCAACGACGCCAGTGTGGCACTGGCCGAACATGTGGCTGGCAGCGAGGAGGCCTTCGTCACCCTGATGAATGCCCATGCCACCCGCCTTGGACTGGAGCACACCCAGTTTACCAATAGCACTGGCCTGCCCGATCCGAACCTCTACACCACGCCCATCGAGATGGCCAGACTGGCCTCGGCACTAATCCACGAATTTCCCCAGTACTATCCCTGGTACTCGGAGCGCAGCTACACCTATAACAATATCCGCCAGAGCAACCGCAACCTGTTGCTGTTTCGCGACGACAGTGTCGATGGGCTCAAGACCGGCCATACCTCGGCGGCCGGTTATTGCCTGGTCGCCTCCGCGCAGCGCAACGAGATGCGCCTGATCTCGGTGATCATGGGTACCAGCAGCGAGCGTGCCCGCGCCCAGGAAAGCGAAAAACTGCTCAACTACGGCTTCCGCTTCTTCGAGACTCACCGTCTCTATGCCGCCCGCGAACCGCTCTCGCAGATGCGGATCTGGAAGGCCGAAACCGAACAGCTGCCACTGGGTCTGGCCGAGGAGTTGTTTGTCACCGTACCCCGTGGCCAGTACGGTGATCTCAAGGCCAGTATGCGCCTCGATCAAACCATCAGCGCGCCGATCAGCCAGCACCAGCAACTGGGGGCGGTGGAGATCCGTCTGGGTAATGAACTACTGGCCGAACGTCCGCTGATTGCGCTACAGGATGTGGCCAAGGGGGGGCTGTGGCAGCAGCTCAAAGACCACGTACTGTTGATGTTCCAATAAGCATGAATACGACCAACCCTGATACCCTCCCTGATACCCTGCTGGCGTTTCCCTGCGACTTCCCGATCAAGGCCATGGGCCGTGATGACGGGGAATTCGAGATACGGGTCATCGACATCGTGCGCCGTCACGCCCCGGATCTGCATGAGGCGGCGATCCAGTCCCGTCCCAGCAAGTCCGGCAACTACCTCTCGGTGACGGTCACGGTGCGCGCCCATAGCCGGGAACAGCTGGACAATATCTACCTGGAGTTGACCGCCTGCGAACAGGTCCTGATGGCCCTGTAATGCGCCCGGTCCTGGTCCGTCATCTCGGCCTGCAAGCCTACCAGACCAGCTGGCAGACGATGCAGCATTACACCGATCAGCGCAGCCCCGACAGCGCCGATGAGTTCTGGCTACTGCAACACCCACCGATCTTCACCCAGGGCCTGAACGGCAAAGCCGAACACCTGCTCGACCCTGGCAGCATCCCGGTCCTGCCCGTGGATCGCGGTGGCCAGGTGACCTATCACGGCCCCGGCCAGATCATTATCTACCTGCTCCTGGACCTGCGTCGTCTGGGGCTGGGGGTGCGTCAGCTGGTCAGCCAGATGGAACTGGCCATCATCAGCCTGTTGGCCGACTACCAAATCACCGCCGTGGCGCGCCAGGATGCCCCCGGGGTCTACGTGGACGGAGCCAAGATCGCCTCGCTGGGACTGCGGGTGCGCCATGGGCGCTGTTATCACGGCCTGGCACTGAATGTGGACATGGACCTGAGCCCGTTCGCACGCATCAACCCCTGTGGTTATCAGGGCCTGCAAGTCACCCAACTGCGTGCGCTGGGTGTTGACGCCAGCATCGCGGTCCTCGGCGAACAATTGCTCGACAAACTGGCGACACAGCTGAATCTGACTTGCATCCCCGCCCCGGCGACCCCACCTTTCACGGACGCAGATAGCGCCCCCAATCAGGAAGCCCTCGCATGAACGATCCTATCGAGCCGAGCATACAAGCCCCCCGCCCCGGCAAGGGTGCCAGCAAGGTGGCGCGCATCCCGGTCAAGGTCGATCACAGTGTGCCCACGCTGCGCAAACCCCAATGGATCCGTGCCCGTTCACCGAATCACCCGGAGGTGCAGCGGGTCAAACAAATCCTGCGCGAGCAGCAGCTGCACACCGTCTGCGAAGAGGCCGCCTGTCCCAATCTGGGCGAGTGTTTTGCCCATGGCACCGCCACCTTCATGATCATGGGCGGGATCTGCACCCGCCGCTGCCCCTTTTGCGATGTGGCCCATGGCCGTCCCGATCCACTGGACCCGGCCGAGCCCATGCACCTGGCCGAATCGATCCGTTTGCTGGGGCTGGGCTATGCGGTGATCACCTCGGTGGATCGTGATGACTTGCGTGATGGGGGAGCTGCGCACTTTTCCGCCTGTATTCGCGCGGTACGCGAACACAGTCCTGGCACCGGCATCGAGATCCTCACCCCGGACTTTCGTGGCCGCGAGGCCACCGCCCTGGCGATCCTGGCCGAGACCCCGCCGGATGTATTCAATCACAACCTGGAAACCGTGCCACGCCTGTATCGCCAGTGCCGCCCCGGTGCCGACTATCAGGGCTCTCTCAAGCTGCTGGAAGGCTTTCGCGAACGCTGCCCCGAGGTACCAAGCAAGTCCGGTTTGATGTTGGGCTTGGGGGAGGAAGATGCGGAGATCATCGCGGTAATGCAGGACCTGCGCGCCCATGGCTGCAGCCACCTGACCCTGGGCCAGTACCTGGCCCCCTCGGGTCATCACCTGCCGGTGCGTCGCTATGTCAGCCCGGAGCAATTCGAGCGCTTTGGCGAGATCGCCCGCGAGATGGGGTTTAGCCGGGTGGCCAGCGGCCCGATGGTGCGCTCCTCATATCATGCGGAGCATCAGTAGAGGCAAGGGGTTAGGGGTTAGGGG
>JACUTZ010000203.1 GCA_014859545.1 Gammaproteobacteria bacterium | reverse complement strand
CGCTGGGGCGTATTTCGTAGGGTGCCGGTGACGCAGGAACCGCACCGATATTCCTGGGCAATCACGCTATTTTTCTCTCTCTGCGCCTTTGCGTCTCTGCGGTGAGATATTTTTCAAGGGGACGAGTAGATACAAGCCAAGAAGCCTTTTCCCGGCGCACCCGCGCCAGCTTTTGACCTTCGCCGTTCCTTGCCCCCTTGAACCTTGCTCCCTTGCCCCTAACCCCTAACCCCTTGAACCTTGCTCCCTTGTACCTGCCTTTTTCCTTGCCCCTATCTTTTAAAGCTTCCCCCCTGTCGGCCGCTAACATGGCGAGGCAGATCATTGCTTGCTAAACTGCCATTATTCGGCACGGATCCTGCATGTTTTCAGCAAGCAATCAGCAACCCGAAGTACACAGGAGTTTCCTTATGGCTAGCATTTCATCCCCCGGTATTGGCTCTGGTCTGGATATCCGCAATTTGGTGGATAGTCTGGTGCGCGCCGAGGGTGAGCCGGTGGTGCAGCGTCTGGACCGTCGCCAGGAGCGGGTGGAGGCTCAGCTTTCGGCGATTGGTTCACTGAAATCGGCGCTGTCGTCGTTCAAGACCTCGCTGCTGGATGTGAGCACCTTCAACTCTTTTGCCCGCCGCAGTGCCAGCTCCAGCAACGAATCGCTGTTTTCGGCTACGGCTGGCAGCACCGCGACTCCGGCCACCTATCAGTTGGAGGTGGAACAACTGGCGGTGGCACACAAGCTGGCCACCGGTTCCTTTGAGGACAGCAAGGCGAGCATTGGCACCGGTACCCTGACCTTCCAGTATGGCGACCCCAGCAAACCGGCCCAGACGGTGACGATCGAGCCGGGCCAGGGGTCGCTGGAGGGGATCCGCGATGCGGTGAACAATGCTGGCATCGAGGTGAGCGCCTCGATCATCAAGGGGGATGATGGTTATCAGTTGGTGTTCAGCGCCCGTGGTACCGGGGTTGATAACAGCATCCGGATCAGCGTTAGCGAGAATCCGGCCAATGGTGGTAACACCGATATGAATGGCCTGTCGCAACTGGCCTATAACCCGGATGCAGAGGTGGGCGCGGGGCGAAATCTCAACCAGATGACCGAGGCGAAAGACGCCATTGCCCACATCGACGGGATCCGCGTGACCAGCGCTAGCAATACCCTGAATAATAGTATTCCCGGCGTGAGCATTACCCTGCAAAAGGCTGAATCGGGCAGCCCGGCGACGCTGACGGTGGCGGCGGATCGTGCCTCGGCCAGCAGCGGGGTAGAAAAATTTGTCGAGGGCTTTAACAAGCTGGCGGCGCTGTTCAAGGAGTTGGGCGGTTATGATGCGGCCAGCCAAACCGGTGGGGTGTTACAGGGCGATGCGACCCTGCGCGGGGTGGAAAACCAGCTGCGCCGGATGATCAGCAATGTGGTGCCGGGACTGGATGGGGCCTATCGTTCGATGGCGGATATCGGCATTCGCACCCAGGCCGACGGTTCTTTGTCGCTGGATAAGGCGCGCCTTGAGCAGGCGTTGAGTCAGAATTTTGACGATATCGCCCGTATCTTTGCCGCTGCCGGTTCCAGCCAGGACAGCTTGATGCGCTATGCCGGTGCCAGCAGCAATACCCAGCCGGGTAGCTATGCGGTGAATGTGACCCAGTTGGCCACCCAGGGGCTGTATCGGGATGTGGCGGCGCAGTTGAGCAGCCTGACGGTGGGAGCCGATAACGACAGTTTTCGTATTAAGGTGAACGGGATTCAGTCCGGGCTGATCACCTTGAACCGCGCAAGCTATGAGGATGGTCATGCCCTGGCGGCGGAATTGCAGAGCAAGATCAATGGCGACGGCAATCTTTCTGCCGCGCGGACGACGGTAAAGGTAAGTTTTGAGGACGGTGCCTTCACCTTTCGCTCCGAGCGCTATGGCAGTGTCTCGCAGGTAGCGATTAGCTCGGTAAAGGATGCGACTGCCAGCGCCCTGATTGGCCTGACTGCCAATAGTGCCGCCAGTATTGCCGGGCTGGATGTGGCCGGTACCATCGGTGGGCGAGCGGCGACCGGTTCGGGGCAAACCCTGATTGGTGCGGGTATGGCCGAGGGCCTGCGTATCGAGGTGGCCGGGGGGGAATTGGGCGACCGTGGCCGGATGAGCTTTTCCCGTGGCGTGGCCGATCAGATGAACACCATGCTGGATCAGTTTCTCGGCGACAATAGTTTTTTGACGGCCCGTACCGATAGCCTGGATTCGCAGCTCAAAACCATCGGCGATGAACGGGAGAACCTGATCCGTCGGATGGATTCGCTGGAAGCCCGCTACATGCGCCAGTTTTCCGCCCTGGATGCGATGATGGCGCAGATGCAGTCCACCAGTAATTTCCTGGCGGGCCAGCTTACGGCCCTGCCCGGTGCCTATAATGGCAGGAATTAGGTAAGTAGGGGCGAAGGGCTAGGGGCTAGGGGGCGAAGAGCTAGGGACTAGGGGCTAGGGAAAAACAGGGGCAAGGGAGCAAGGGAGCAAGG
>JACUTZ010000202.1 GCA_014859545.1 Gammaproteobacteria bacterium | reverse complement strand
CAAAATGTCTTTGATAAATACTTGACCCTTCATCCTCTACGTCTTTGCGGTGAAAGGGTTTTTTTCTTCGCCTAGATATAACCACGCTGCGGCCTTGCTTCAAGCCCGTATCGATCAACGTTCACCCATGCTTGCCGCCACCAGGCGCAATACCCCGTAGCTGACCTCGCCTGCCAGGGCCTCGAAGGCTCCCTTGAGTGCCTTGCCATCGCTATGGTGTTCCAGGGCAAAACGGATCTCGGCCAGTTTTTCCTCGGGGATCGGCAGTACCTCGTCCAGGTTCAGTTCACCGGCCTCGATGCAGCTGGCCAGGTGTGCCTCGATGGTGCTGGCCTTGAGCTGGCGTTCGGCGGCGATCGCGGCCACATCCATGCCCAGCCGGAAACGCTGCAGGGTCTCAAGCACGGTATCACTGGCGGGCACCGCATCGCCGGGCGGGTATTGCTGCAAAACATCCAGAAAGGCCTCGCCATAGGCATCCAGCTTGCGCTGGCCGACCCCGGAGATCGCCGCCATCTCCACCAGGCTGGCCGGACGCTGGGCGATCATCTCGGCCAGGGTGGCATCATGAAAGATCATATAGGCGGGGATCCCCTGTTCACTGGCCAGCCGCTGGCGACACTCGCGCAGGGCCTGCCACAATTTCCCATCGCCACTGCCGAGATGGTGTTTGCTCCTGGTACGGCTGTCCTTGGCACGGGCGGGCTTGGGGCTGATCTTGCGCAGGTGCAGGGGCTGTTCACCGCGCAGCACCGGGCGGCTGGCCTCGCTCAGTTGCAAGGCCCCGTGACCCTGCAGGTCCACGCTCAGCAGGCCATGGGCGATCAGCTGGCGGTAGAGGTCGCGCCAGGCACTTTGGCTCAGCTCGCTGCCGATCCCGAAGGTGGAGATCTGGTGATGACCAAAACGCTCGATACGGTCGTCCTGCTTGCCCAGTAGCACATCCACCAGATAGCTAACCCCGAAACGCTGGCCGGTGCGATACACACAGGACAGGGCCTTTTGTGCGGCAAGACTGGCATCCCAGGTCTGCGGCGGTTCCAGGCAGGTATCGCAGTTGCCGCAGGGCTCGCGCAGCTCGTCACCGAAATAGCGCAACAGGGCCTGGCGGCGGCAGGAGGTCAGCTCGCACAGGCCGAGCATCGCATCCAGCTTGTGATGTTCGATGCGCTTGATGTGCTCCGGCGCGGTGGAGCCGGCCTGCATCTGGCGCAGGGTGATCACATCCTGCAGGCCATAGCTCATCCAGGCATCGGCGGGCAGCCCATCGCGCCCGGCACGACCGGTCTCCTGATAATAGGCCTCCAGGGACTTGGGCAGATTGAGATGGGCGACAAAGCGCACATCCGGCTTGTCGATGCCCATGCCGAAGGCGATGGTGGCGACGATGATCACCGCCTCTTCGCGCAGGAAGCGCTGCTGGTGTTGCTGGCGCAGCTCGTTGCTCAGGCCGGCATGATAGGGCAAGGCCTTCAGGCCCTGCTTTTGCAACCAGGCGGCGACTTCCTCGACCTTTTTGCGCGACAGGCAATAGACGATCCCCGCCTCGTCCGGGTGTTCCTCGCGAATGAAGCGCAACAATTGCTCACGCGCACTGCCCTGACTCTCGGCGATACGGTAGCGGATATTGGGCCGGTCAAATCCGCTGATAAATTGCTGCGCGTGCTCAAGCGCCAGACGCTCGATGATCTCCAGGCGGGTGGCCTGATCGGCGGTGGCGGTCAGGGCGATGCGCGGCACATGGGGAAAGCGCTGATGCAGCTGCGATAGCTGCACGTATTCGGGGCGAAAATCATGCCCCCACTGGGAAACACAATGGGCCTCGTCGATGGCAAACAGGGCGATCGGCAGCGCCTCCAGCATCGCCAGGGTGCGCGGCATCAGCAGCCGCTCCGGTGCCACATAGAGCAGGTCCAACTCGCCGCGCTGCAGGGCCTGTTCGACCTCGCGCTGCTGCTGCGCAGTTTGCGAGGAATTCAGAAAATCCGCCCGCACCCCGTTCTGGCGCAGCGCATCCACCTGATCCTGCATCAGGGCGATCAGCGGCGAGACCACGATCCCCACCCCCTCGCGCAACATTGATGGGATTTGATAACACAGCGACTTGCCACCACCGGTGGGCATCAGCACCAGGGCATCGCCACCCTGCAGCAATTGGGCGATCACCCCGTCCTGGGGCGAGCGAAAACGGTCGTAGCCGAACACCTCACCCAGTACCTGCCGTGCCTCGTCCATTGATATCGAAGTCTGTGCATTCATCGCGCCATGATACACCATCGCAAGCAGCCCCTAACCCCAAGCCCCTTACCCCAAAAGCATTAACCGCAGAGAGCGCAGAGTACGCAGAGAAGGAAAACAAGTTGATGTGCCGTTACTGGGCACTGCGCTGGACGCTGGAGCTTAGTCCCCAGCCCCTAACCCCAAGCCCCTTACCCCAAAAACATTAAAAGCATTAACCGCAAAGAACGCAAAGTTCGCAAAGGACCTTGCTCGTTTGCTCCCGCCCCTAGCCCCTAGCCCCTA
>JACUTZ010000052.1 GCA_014859545.1 Gammaproteobacteria bacterium | reverse complement strand
TTGGCTGGTGCCTTCTTCACCGGAGCCTTTTTGGCTGGTGCCTTCTTCACCGGCGCCTTTTTGGCTGGTGCCTTCTTCACCGGCGCCTTCTTCACCGGCGCCTTTTTGGCCGGCGCCTTCTTCACCGGCGCCTTTTTGGCTGGGGCCTTCTTGGCTGGGGCCTTCTTGGCTGGTGCCTTCTTCACCGGTGCCTTTTTGGCCGGCGCCTTCTTCACTGGCGCCTTTTTCACCGGAGCCTTCTTGGCTGGTGCCTTCTTGGCGGCTGTTTTTTTGGCTACAGCTTTTTTGGACTGTTCCGGTGCAGCAGAATCAGTTGGGGTTTCCACGGTGGCGCTCTCCTCAGAGGATGGTGTGTCGTCGGTTGAAATCATCGCGGCAATTTTTTGCGCCGCAACGGAGATGTCATCATTCTGCTGCCGTTGTTGTTCCATCCTGTGCTGCCCTACCTGTTTGAGGGTCTCGCCAAGACGGGCAAAGATCGCATCAATCTCCCCCTCCCCACTAATGGTATGCAGTTTATCCTGTTTTCGGAAATATGCCACGAGTGGAGCCGTTTGTGCCTCATAGATGCGTAGGCGATTGCCGATGGTCTCTTCATTATCATCGGCACGATGACGAAGCTCGCCACCACACTTGTCACAGCGATCGTCCATGCGTGGTGGCGAGGTGAAGATATTGAACATCTGCCCACAGGAGGCACAGGTGCGCCGCCCTGTCAGACGCTGGATCAGATTATCCAGTTCCACGTCGATCAGCACGGCCCCCTCGATAGGCATCCCCATCTCATTGAGGATCGTATCGAGCATTTCGGCCTGGGGGATGTTGCGGGGGAAACCGTCGAGGATGAAACCATTGACCGCGTCGGGCTCGGAGAGTCGCTCGCGGATGATCCCCAGCACAATGTCATCGCCAACCAGATGTCCGGCTTCCATCGCCGCCTTGGCCTGCTGGCCGAGCGGGGTGTGTCCTTCAACAGCGGCACGCAACAGATCACCCGTGGAGACCTGTGGCACCTTGTATTTTTCCACCAGCAACTTGGCCTGCGTCCCCTTCCCCGAACCGGGGGCCCCCAACAGTACGATTCTCATTGCCGTATGTCACTCCCGTGATGGTATTCTTTTTACTCCGGGCCTGAACCCGTATCCGTCCGAGCGCGCCTATTCGCCGACACAGGGATCACGCTCCTGCCCCTGTTGACGATGCCATCAACGAAACCTTTTGCGCCACGCTAAAAAATTTCCATGGTGGCATACACAAATTGCATTACCGTTGCATCGTACAAGCGTTTAAGCTAATCCCACTTTTGCAGCCAAGTCAATCCTTTTGCTGGTCGCTATTCGCAGCCTGCCCTGCAACGCAAAGCAAAATGCGCATCCAGATGGCAGGCCGACGCGGCCAAAAATCGATCAACCATATCGGAGAGACTGATAGGGCTGTCCATTTTTCTACCGGGTGTCGCCACGTTTGGCACCAGGTCTGAGGAGCACAGCGTACTGACCAAAGCGCCGGTCTCCCCGCTGCAATGCGGGCCGACCACCACCGTGTCAGACCGAAGCAAAACAAACCGAACGAAACAAGGGAGAGCAGCATGGCCAAGAAGATGAATGCCTTTTATGCACAATCCGGCGGGGTGACAGCGGTCATCAACGCCTCCGCCTGCGGGGTGATCGAGACCGCGCGCAAGCACAAGGACAAGATCGGCAAGGTCTATGCCGGTCGCAACGGTATCATCGGCGCCCTGACCGAGGACTTGATCGATACCAGCAAGGAATCGGCCTCGGCCATCGCCGCACTGCGCCATACCCCTTCCGGCGCATTCGGTTCCTGCCGCTACAAGCTCAAGAGCCTAGAGGCCAATAAGGCCGAATACGAGCGTCTGATCGAAGTCTTCAAGGCCCACAACATCGGCTACTTCTTTTATAACGGCGGCGGCGACTCCGCCGATACCTGCCATAAGGTCTCCCAGCTATCCAAGAAGATGGGCTATCCGATCCAGGCCATCCACGTACCCAAGACCGTGGACAATGACCTGCCGATCACCGACAACTGCCCCGGCTTTGGTTCGGTCGCCAAGTACATCGCCATCTCCACCCGCGAGGCCAGCTTCGATGTGGCCTCGATGTGCGCCACCTCGACCAAGGTATTCGTGCTGGAGGTAATGGGCCGTCATGCCGGCTGGATCGCCGCGGCGGGCGGTCTGGCCTCCGACAAGGACACCGAGATCCCGGTGGTAATCCTGTTTCCTGAGGTGGCCTTTGATCGCAAGAAGTTCATGGCAAACGTCGATGCCAAGGTCAAGCAATACGGCTATTGCTCGGTGGTAGTCTCCGAGGGGGTACATGATGCGGACGGCAAGTTTCTCGCCGACCAGGGCCTCAAGGATGCCTTCGGTCATGCCCAGCTCGGTGGCGTGGCACCGGTGGTCGCCAACATGATCCGCCAGGACCTGGGTTACAAGTATCACTGGGCTGTGGCCGACTATCTGCAGCGCGCCGCCCGCCACATCGCCTCCAAATCCGATGTGGAGCAGGCCTATGCCATGGGCAAGGCCGCGGTAGAGCTGGCCATCAAGGGCAAGAACGCGGTGATGCCCACCATCGTGCGCAAGTCGGACAAGCCCTACAAATGGACCGTCGGCGAGGCCCCGCTGAGCAAGGTGGCCAATGTGGAAAAGATGATGCCCAAGAGCTTCATCAGCAAGGACGGATTTGGCATCACCGACAAGTGCCGCGCCTATCTGGAGCCACTGATCCAGGGCGAAGACTATCCGCCCTACCACAAGAACGGCATGCCCAAATACGTGCGCATGAAGAATGTGGCCGTGGCCAAGAAACTCGCTCCCTTCACCGTGAAGTAAGCCTGGAGCAGGCTGACAGCCAGCCTGCCCTGCTTTTATCTATGCATAAGGCCGGTATATAATGACCGGCCTTTTCCTTTTTGCATTGCAGAGGTCTACCCCGCATGAATCTCGACAGAGTCCCTCCCGGTAAGGACGTGCCCCATGATGTGAACGTGATCATTGAGATCCCGTCCCACAGTGACCCGGTCAAATACGAGGTGGATAAAGAAACCGGCGCGATGTTCGTCGACCGTTTCATGAACACCGCGATGCACTATCCCTGCAACTACGGCTACATCCCCCACACCCTGTCCGATGATGGCGATCCGGTCGACGTGCTGGTGATCACCCCAATCCCGCTGATCAGCGGCTCGGTAATCCGCTGCCGCCCGGTGGGCATGCTGAAGATGACCGATGAATCCGGTGAGGATGCCAAGGTACTGGCGGTGCCAATCGACAAACTTTGTCAGATGTATCGCAAGGTACACAGCATTGATGATATTTCCGAGATGCTGCTCAACCAGATCGCTCACTTCTTTGCCCACTACAAGGACCTGGAGGCAAACAAATGGGTGAAGATTGAAGGCTGGGTTGGTGTCGATGAGGCCCACCAGGAGATCCACGACAGCATCACCCGCTACAAGCATGCCCCGGAAAAACCCTGTTTTTAAACTGATAGATTTGGCTTATGGGGACAATAAAAAGGTCACGTTTCATCGTGGCCTTTTTACTTTTATCTTATGCGCATGAAGATATGCATCGTTTCCGATAGTCACGACCGACGCGACATGCTGGCCAGGGCAGTCACCGAGGCCAAGGCCCTGGGGGCCGAGGCCGTCATCCATTGTGGTGATGTGGTCGCCCCCACCGCCCTGCGCCCGCTGCAAAAGCTTGGTTTACCCGTCCACGTCATCCATGGCAACAATACCGGCGATACCTATGCCATGCTCATGCTGGCCCAGGAGCCGGACAGCGTGATTCACTATCACGGCATGGACGCAGGCCTGGAGCTGGCTGGCAGACGCATTTTCATGGTCCATTACCCCCACTATGCCGAGGCCATGGCACTCACCGGCGACTGGGATCTGGTCTGTTGTGGCCACGACCATCACCCGGTGATCCGCCAGATCGACAACATCAAGCAGGGCCAAACCCTCTACCTCAATCCAGGCACCGTGGCCGGACTCGGCCCCTGCGCCAGTTACCTGATCGGCGACCTGGACACCATGGAATTTGAGGTTCATGAGCTGGCCAGGGATTAGCAAGCTGTTATTGTCGCTCAGGCGAGTGCGAGAGAAGGCATTGCGGGCGAAAAAGCGCAGTTTACACGTAGTAAATGCGCATTTTGAGCCCGATTTTACCAAATCGCCGGGAGCGATTTGGAACAGCTCGTAGAGCTGACCCCTTGGGGCAAAGCCCATGGACGGGCTTTGTAACGCCCTATCGCGACGCATGAGTAGACAACAACAGCCTGTTAGAGGACAGCGCTAAATATCCGCAAAACCCCGGGCAGGGCGAAGAATTATGCCCCCTGTTCAAAAGCCTCCTGATGAACCAGACAGCGCGTTGCGCTGGGATAGACTCGCAGGCGCTCAAAGGGGATGGGCTCATCGCAGTCCACACAACGACCATAGTGCCCCTCAGCCAGGCGTTGCTGTGCCGCCTCGACCTCACGCAGGGTGCGAATCGACTGCCCCAATACCGCCGCATTCAACTCCACCAGCATGTCTGCAACCGACTCCTCGCCCGCATCATGGACCTGGCCTGCCAGCTCGCCATATTGTTCACTGTCCTTGCGCAGCAACTCATCACGAATATCTGCGCGCAGTTGCTGACGATGTTCCTGTAGCAGCAACTTCAGCGCCGCCAATTGTGTTTCATTTAGATCGCTCATAATTATCCTGTTATCGTATTAAAAATCGTCATCCCCCCCCCAGTTTCCTTCCCTTGCAGCTAAGGAGGACGAGAATAGGGGAGGGGGAACTAGCGCGATCCGCGTTTCCTGGATCGGCTTACCCGTCAGAACACGCCTCAGTAACCGGCAGTATTTTTTTCCACC
The DNA here is from genome assembly GCA_014859545.1 of Gammaproteobacteria bacterium. Lineage (GTDB taxonomy): Bacteria > Pseudomonadota > Gammaproteobacteria > Thiohalomonadales > Thiohalomonadaceae > SLDE01. Next base: position 10,714 of record JACUTZ010000052.1, on the reverse strand, counting down.
CAGCGCTGGCTGCCATCGGTCAGGTGTTCGCGCTTCCAGAAAGGGGCCTGGGACTTGAGCGTTTCCATCAGCGCACGGCAGGCCTCGAAGGCGGCCTTGCGATGGGCACTCCATACCGCCACCAGCACAATGGGCTCGCCCGGATGCAAGTCACCGACCCGGTGCGCCAGCAGCAGGTCGATCAAGTTCCACTCGCGGCTGATCGCTTCGGCCATGCCCTGCAAGACCTTTTCTGTCATCCCCGGATAGTGCTCGAGGTACATGCCTTGCACCGCATCCCCCTCATTGAGATCGCGCATACTGCCGACAAACACCGCACTGGCGCCGTACTTGCCCGACCCATGAGAGCTGATCAGTTGTGCCTCGTAATCAGCCAACAGGCCCCAGGGCGAGAGTGGCTCGCTTTGCACCCTGATCTTCATTCTCAGCCCCCGGTCACCGGCGGGAAGAAGGCCACTTCATCACCACTGTGTACTGCCTGATGCACATCACCATGCTCCATATTGATCGCCACCAGCACATTCGCCGGCATCGGCTTCCCTCCGGAGGCAGCCAGCCACACATCGGTAACGGTGGCCATTTCGCCAATCTCCACCGCCGCGCCATCGCAGCCCATCAGCTCCTTCAGACTGGCAAAAAATTTGACATGCACGGTCATCGCCACACTCCACTGGGTTTGCCTCAACAGGGCTCTGAGCCTATCATGAAAGCCCATCGCCACCAATCACTGTCAAAATGAATCCATTAACGCATTTCAATCAGGCCGGTGAGGCCCACATGGTCGATGTCGGCGAAAAAGCTGTCACCCAGCGCATCGCCGTCGCCGAAGGTCGCATCCAGATGCTGCCCGACACCCTGGCACTGATCCTTGCCGGTGAGGCCAAGAAGGGTGACGTACTGGGGGTGGCGCGCATCGCCGGGATCATGGCGGCCAAAAAGACTGCCGAACTCATTCCACTATGCCATCCACTGGCGCTGAGCAAGGTCAGCATCGATCTGCTGCCCCAGCCGGAACAGAACGCCGTGCACTGCACCGCAACCGTACACACCAGCGGCCAGACCGGGGTGGAAATGGAGGCCCTCACCGCCGTGCAGATCACCTTGCTGACCATCTATGACATGTGCAAGGCGGTCGACAAGGGCATGTGCATGGAAGGGATTCGTCTACTGGAAAAACAGGGTGGCAAATCCGGACACTGGCAACGCAGCGGCGACTGATCCCCTTTCAAACCTGCACCCCGGCACAGTGGGGGTGCAGGTCTAAAATGAGCTAAACGATCCCGCAGGCCTCATCAAAGCCAAGGCGTGGCCCACGCGGATAGAGCTGTTCCTCAGAGCCATAACCGATGGCGCAGATGAAATTGGCACGCACTGTGCCGCCCGGGAAGAACTCGGCCTCCAGCTTGGGGTAGTTAAATCCCGACATCGGACCACAATCCAATCCCAGCGCCCGTGCCGCCATGATCAGATAGGCCGCCTGCAGCGAGCTGTTGCGCAGGGCATTCTGCTCGATCTTCTCCGGCTTGCCGGCAAACCAGGAGCGGGCATCGGTATGCGGGAACAGTTTGGGCAACTGTTCATAAAATTCCATGTCCATGCCAATGATCGCTACCACCGGCGCACGCATGGATTTTTCCACATTGCCCTCATCCAGGCAGGGCTTGAGTCGTTGCTTGGCCTCGTCACTCTTGATGAATACCAGTCGTGCCGGACAGCTGTTGGCCGCGGTCGGGCCCCACTTGGTCAATTCATAGAGCTGGCGTATCTGCTCGTCACTCACCTCGCGATCCTGCCAGCGGTTATAACTGCGTGCCTGGCGAAACAGCTGATCAAGGCTGCTATCGTTCAAAATGGTCTTGTTCATGAATTCTCCTTGGTTGATTTAAGCGAGATGGTTACAGCAGACAAGCAGTTCAAGCCCCAGTGCCAGGTGTTGCGGACTTGGGCATCGCGCTATCATAGTCCCATGCACACCCTACCCTCTCCCCCACCGCAAAGCGAACAGGAGTTATTGCTACGCTGCGACGCCTTGGCCGGACACAGCCTGGCCGAGCTGGCAGCGGCCTGTGGACTGGCCGTGCCAGACAACCTGCAACGCCACAAGGGCTGGGCCGGACAGATGCTGGAGCAGCTTCTTGGTGCCGATGCCCGCTCCCTGCCCGAACCGGATTTCACCCATATCGGGGTCGAACTCAAAACCGTACCGGTGGATGCCCTGGGCCGCCCAATGGAATCGACCTATGTTTGCGTTGTGCCCCTGGAAAACGGGTTGGAGGCGCGCTGGGAGGAAACCTGGTTGCGGCGCAAACTGGCTCGGGTGCTGTGGTTACCGGTTGAGGCGGACAAGCGCATCCCCTTGGGGGAGCGGCGTATCGGTCGGGCGGTATTATGGAGCCCAAGCCCGGCGCAGCAGACGCTGCTGCGGCAGGACTGGGAAGAATTGAGTGAACGGATCTGCCTGGGTGGACTGGAGGAGATTACCGCGCGCATGGGCACGGTATTGCAGATCCGCCCCAAGGCCGCCAATGCGCGCAGCCGCTGCCGCAGCGTTGGTGCCCATGGCGAGACCATCAGCACCCATCCCCGCGGCTATTATCTGCGCCCGGCCTTTACCCGCCAGATCCTGCTCGATGGTGATTAGTCCTGTTTCAACATCGCGTAAAGTTCGTCCTTCAAATGCAGACGCTTCTTCTTCAGGTCTTCCAGATAGGCATCGGAAGGGGTCTCGACGCCCTGCTCGATGCGGCGGATCTCATGATCCACATCGTGGTACTCATCAAACAAACGGGCAAAATGCTTATTGTTCATCTTAAGTTCGTGGATCTGCTCGCGATACTCGGGGAGTTCGTGGACAAGATCGTGGTGTTCACCAAACATGACAGGCTCCTGATAATAATGAAACGGTGGGAAACGCGGCTATGGTAAACCATCCATGGGAACAAGATCACCAGCTATCATCGCCCGGCCGTCATCCACACAGACAGCCAAACGCGCCACGCAATAAAAGTGGCTATTCGTCGACTACTCGCGTATAGTCCGCAGCCTGCATGGATGCCTGATCGTCTCTGACCCCCCGCCGTAATACGCATTGCCCAGGGCTGTTAGCGACAAGCCTCCCGTTCTTACGGGTCACACTGGACACGCGGCGCAGCCTTCCCTTTTTGAAGCACGCCCTCTGCCCCATTGAGAAATCATTCTCATCCACACTGTTTCGTCCCTTGATGGGATGAAGAGGAGCTATTTTGTCTTTTGAACACCTGATGCTTGACAGCAGCCTGACCGCTGCCATCCAAAAACTGGGCTTTACCGCCCCCACCGAAATCCAGAACCAAGCCATTCCGCTGGCCCTGGCCGGCCGTGACCTGATGGCCTCTGCCCAAACCGGCACCGGCAAGACCGCCGCCTTTGTGCTGCCCGCCCTGCACCGCCTGATCAACAACCCGGCCCTGCCTGGCCACGGCCCGCGCGTACTGGTGCTGACCCCCACCCGTGAACTGGCCACCCAGGTCAGCGAAGCGATCCGTGACTTCGGTCGCCAGACCAAATTGCGCTCCGGCAGCATCGTCGGTGGCACCCCCTATCCACCACAGATCAAGATGCTGCGCGAGCCGCTGGATATCCTGGTCGCCACCCCTGGCCGCCTGATCGACCATTTCGCCAGTGGTCGTCTGGATTTTTCCCGCCTGGAAATGCTGGTACTGGACGAAGCCGACCGCATGCTGGACATGGGTTTTGTCGACGACGTGGAGCGCATTGCCGCGGCCCTGCCGACCAATCGCCAAACCCTGCTGTTCTCCGCCACCCTGGAAGGCGAGGTCCGCAATGTGGCCAAGCGCCTGCTCAAGGATCCGGAGCGCATCCAGATCAATGGCGTCAAGGACAACCACAGCGCCATTACCCAGCATCTGCACCAGGCCGATGACCTCAGCCACAAGCATGCACTGCTGGCCCATCACCTGGGCCAGGATGTGGTTTCCCAGGCGGTGGTCTTTACCGCCACCAAGCGTGCCGCCGATGAACTGTCGGCCCGCCTGCGTGAGGCCGGCCATCGCAGTGCCGCGCTGCACGGCGACATGAATCAGGGTGCGCGTCGTCGTACCGTGGATCAAATGCGTCGTGGCCAGTGCCGGGTACTGGTGGCCACCGATGTGGCCGCCCGTGGTATCGACATCAAGGGCATCAGTCATGTATTCAACTTTGACCTGCCAATGAGCGCCGAAGACTACATCCACCGTATCGGCCGCACCGGTCGCGGTGGTGCCAGCGGTATCGCCGTCTCCCTGGTCGGTCCGCAGGATTGGGGCAAGCTGGCCCAGATCGAACGCCTGACCGGAATGCCCATCCAGCGCCAGACCGTCGACGGCCTGGAACCACGCCGCCCCGAACCCAAACCCTTTGAACAACGGGGCAAGGGTCGTGGCCAGCCTGCCAAGCGCCGCTTTGGCGGTGGCAACAGCAAGCCTGCAGGCGGCGCCCCGCATGTACGCAGCAAGCGCGATGGCTTCGCGCCCAAGCGTCGGAGTGCATAGTTACTAGGGGCTAGGGGCTAGGGGCTAGGGGCTAGCACTCTATCCCTTCTCCTCCAAACTAAAAAGGCGCGACCCTTGCGGGTCGCGCCTTTTTTATTACATGCCAAAAGATCGATTATAGCTTATCGGCATTCTCAGCCAGATACTCGGCCACGCCCTTGGGGTCGGCCTTCATCCCCTTGTCGCCCTTGTTCCAACCGGCCGGGCAGACCTCGCCATGCTCTTCGGTGAACTGCAGGGCATCGATCATCCGCAACATTTCGTCGATATTGCGCCCCAACGGCAGGTCGTTAACCACCTGATGCCGCACCACACCATCCTTGTCGATCAGGAAGGAGGCACGGAAGGCCACCGCCGCCTGTGGATGTTCCACATCATAGGCCTGGCAGATGGCATGATTGATGTCCGCCACCAGGGGATAATTAACCTGGCCGATGCCGCCCTCGTTGATCGGGGTATTGCGCCAGGCGTTATGGGTAAAGTGAGAGTCGATGGAGACCCCGATTACCTCAACGCCACGGTTTTTGAACTCCGCCAGGCGATGATCAAAGGCAATCAACTCGGAAGGACAAACAAAGGTGAAGTCCAGCGGATAGAAAAAGATCACCGCATGCTTGCCCTTGATCTGTTCGGACAGTTTGAAGTTATCGACAATGCTGCCATCACCCAAAACGGCATTGGCACAAAAATCCGGGGCCTTACGGCCTACCAGTACACCCATTAACTTGCTCCTCAATAAATATAAAAAGATACCCTGCTGCCAAGGCATTAGACCCAAAAGCTTTCGGGGAGTAAATAGTGACATTCGGAGTATATTAAACCCACGGATGAAAAATTTTGGTTCTTCGCAGATCAGTGGGATAGCCCAGATTGGCATACTTGTGTCGCTACCGCGAAGATTGATTGGATGCGGGGGACTGCCCCGCGCGCAGCTTACCTTTTACGTAACAGCTCCCCCCCCTCTTGGGATTATTCATGCCGCGGAGATAACGGCTTACTGTCCACAAAGACAATCTTACCGCAGACGACTACGTCCTGTAGTCGTCTGCGCCTCTGCGGCGAGATCTTTTTTAAGGGGCGAGTAGATACCGAAATCATCTCGGTTGGTCATTGCAATCGGCCAATCGCAGAATCGGTGCGATGGCCGGTACAAGCAGGGGGATAATCGGACCGCCTCAGGCTGCCTGCCCCAGCGGGGGTATGTCATCAGGATCGTTCGACAGGCTGCTGTCACAGCGATCCCATCTTTCATGTCGGTATTGGCCCGACAGCTGGCACATAAAAAACGAGGTTTTTCCGGCAAGACCGCTCGAACAGAAACAGGTAAAATGCCCATAAGCAACCAGGAGAACAGGCATGAAGCTCGGTACCCCACTTTCCCCCTCTGCTACCCGTGTGATGCTGCTGGGCAGCGGCGAACTGGGCAAGGAAGTCATCATCGCCTTGCAGCGCCTCGGCGTGGAAGTTATCGCCGTGGATCGCTATGCCAATGCCCCTGGCCACCAACTGGCCCACCGTGCCCATGTGATCGACATGGCCGACCCGGTGGCGTTGCGTACCCTGGTCGAGCAGGAACGTCCACAGTTGATCGTCCCGGAGATCGAGGCGATTGCCACCGAGGAACTGGCCCGTATCGAGGCCGATGGGCTGGCCACGGTAATCCCGACCGCCCGCGCCACCCAACTGACCATGAACCGCGAGGGGATCCGTCGTCTGGCTGCCGAGGAGCTGGGCCTGCCCACTTCCAAATATGCCTTTGCCGAATCGCTCAAGGAACTCCAGGCCGCCATCGATGCGGGGATCGGCTATCCCTGTATCGTCAAGCCGGTAATGTCCTCGTCAGGCAAGGGCCAATCGACGATACATACCCCTGAGGATGTGGCCAGGGCCTGGGACTATGCCAAGGCCGGTGGACGGGTCGATCGGGGACGGGTCATCGTCGAGGAGATGATCCGGTTTGATTACGAGATCACCCTGCTGACCGTGCGCGCCCTGGATGAACAGGGCCAGATCGGCACGCATTTTTGTGCCCCCATCGGACACCGCCAGGAACAGGGCGACTACGTGGAAAGCTGGCAGCCGCAGCGCATGAGCGACAAGGCGCTGGAGCGTGCCCAGCTTATCGCTGCCGAAGTAACCGAAAACCTGGGAGGCTGCGGGCTGTTTGGGGTGGAGTTATTCGTCCGTGGCAACGAGGTGTGGTTCAGCGAGGTATCCCCTCGCCCTCACGACACTGGCATGGTCACCATGGTCACCCAGTGGCAGAACGAGTTTGAGCTCCATGCCCGCGCCATCCTCGGCCTGCCGGTGTCCACCGTGCTGCGCAATGCCGGTGCCAGCGCGGTGATCTACGGGGGCGTGGAAGCCGACGGAATTGTCTATGCTGGGGTCGATCAGGCGATGCGGGTTCCACGTACCGAACTACGTCTGTTTGGTAAACCGGAGTCCTTTCTGCGTCGGCGCATGGGGGTCGCGCTGGCCTATGGGGAAGAAACGGATGAGTGCCGCCAGCGCGCTGCCGAGGCGGCGTTCCTGGTCAAGCCGGGTCTGCCTGAATAAAACGTCGGTGGCGAGGTGAGAAAGAATTCTCCCTTACTTTGAGGAAGCCTTTTTGAGCACCGACTGATTGCCGGATCTGCGCGGCCGCCCTCCCAGCAGGCGAAACAGGGTACTTTCACCCTCGGTCTTTTTGCCCAGATCGGCGATCACCTGTGGGTATTGCAGACTGGCGGTAACACCGGCACGCTCCAGACAATCCAACAGGCGCTGTGCATCGACCGGGTTGTCAAAACGCTTGAGCATGCGATTCGGGCTATCCAGCAGGGCGCGTGCCTTGGCTTCAGAGATTTTAAGTTCCAGCACCAGATTACCCACCACGGTTTCACGATCGCCTTGCTGGCTGCTGATGCCGGTATACACCACCGCGTAGCTATTACTTGTCATATTGGTGCCCTCCCCTATCTCTGAGTGCAGAGCATGATGGAGTTATCGGCCAGTTTCTGTGATGTGCATTCAACAAGCAGCGAAACAGCCTCCACAAACTCATCATGATCCCTGGCTCAGCGCCATCTCCAGGGCGGCCAGACGCTGCGGGGTGCCGATATCATGCCATTGCCCCTGATAGTGTTCACCACTCACCGCGCCCCTGGCCATCGCGGCACGCAACAGGGGGGCCAACGGAAAGGCACCCGGTTCACAGTCAGCGAACAGGGCTGGCTGATAGACGCCAATACCGGAAAAGGTCAGGCGCGCCCCGGGACCATCGTGCAAAAGGCCATTGCTCAATACAAAATCACCCGTCGGGTGCTGCGGTGGATTATCCACCATCACCAGATGGGCCAGCGTGGGCTCGCAGCTGCGCAATTGCTGCAAGGGATAATCGCACCAGATATCCCCGTTGATCACCAAAAACGGTGCATCGCCCAGCAGCGGCAAGGCCTTGAAGATCCCGCCACCGGTTTCCAGGGCCTGCTGCTCCGCCGAATAACGGATCTGAACGCCAAAACGCCGACCATCACCCAGGGCCGCGACGATTTGCTCCCCCAGGTAAGCATGATTGATCACCACCTCGTGAAAACCGGCCTCGGCCAAGGCCCGCAGGTGATGGGCAATCAGGTATTGGCCGCCCACCTGAAGCAAAGGCTTGGGGGTGTGATCGGTCAGCGGACGCATGCGCTCACCACGCCCGGCGGCAAGAATCATGGCTCGCATGCGCGTCCCCCAGTACAATGTAAAAAAACAATTGACAAACCCGGACATTCCGTACCAATATCATCGGAAAACGTGACTCAACTCACATCCCCCATCCCCACGTGAGCTAGAGTATAAAGTATTCTAATACCGTATCTACTCGCACCTTTTGAAAAAAATTTCACCGCAAAGACGCAAAGGGTTAATGGACACACCATTCACCAAACATCGGCTTGATACCTATACTAAGAGGAATTATCACGTACGATCGAGAATGCAGCTTCGATCCGCATGGTAATCATGCACCATTGAACACCTTTGCGCCTTTGCGGTAAAGGTGTCTTCCATCGGAAACGGTTAGTTCCCTCTACAGTGTGAATACATCATGGGGAGGGCGAGTAGTTACCTAATACCAATAATTAAGGTGAGTGGCATGGGCACCGATAACCCCATATTAAATTATCTGCAAGAAGCCAACATCGCATACGAACGGATTGCGCATACGGCGACCGGTTCTCTGCAGCAAACGGCCTTGCAATGCCACGTGCCTCCAGAGCAGTTGGCCCGCGCCGTGCTGCTCAGTGATCGACACGGACCACTCCTGGCGGTGTTGCCACTCAATCATGTGATTAATTTCGCCCAGCTATTCGCCTTGGCGGAACGCAAGTTGGAGCCGGTCGATCGCAACCATGCCCGACATCTTTTCCCCGGCTGCGAAACCGGCTGCACCCCGCCACTGGCCGCCCCCTTCCAGCTGCCCGCCCTGCTCGACATGGCCCTGCTGGATCAGCCCAGCATCTATCTGGAGGCCGGTAGTCGCACCCTGCTCATCAAGATTAGCGGCGAGGATTTCAAGCACCTGCACCGCGCCTCGGCACAGGGGCGATTTTCCAGCCCGGCCCAAATGCTTCAGGCCAATGACAGCGCATTCGTCAACCAGGATCACTTCGCCCGTGAGCACGGCATTCGTCAGTTGCGCCCGGTGGAAGGGATCCGCCAGCGCCTCAATCATCTGCATGACTTGCCCCCTATGCATCCACTGAGCAGCCAATTACTGGCCTTGCACAAGGATCCCACTGCCAGTATCGAAGACCTGGCCGATCTGCTCGAAGGCGAACCCAGCATCAGCGCCCAGTTGCTGCGCAATGCCCGTTCGGCCTATTACAACTACCCAGGCGAGATTAACTCCGTCGCCCAGGCGATCACCCAGGTACTCGGCTTTGATACCGCCATCCACACGGCCCTGGGGATCAGCGCCCTGCGCCCCTTCGACCTGCCCAAGGAAGGCCCGCTGGGTCTCGATACCCTGTGGCGTCACGCCATGCACTGCGCCCTGCTCAGCCGTAGTCTGTGCTCACTGCTCCCCAAGCACATGGAAATCAAGACCGATCAGGTCTATCTGGCCGGACTGCTCCACAACTTTGGCTTTGTTGCCCTCGGTCATCTGCTCAAGCCCGAATATTTCCTGCTCAATCGGGTGGTCAGCGCCAATCCGGATGTGCCGATCACCCTGATCGAGAAACGCACCCTCGGGGTCGGCCACACCCAGGTCGGCGACTGGCTGATGCAGGCCTGGGAGATGCCCGAGCTGTTACGTGTCTGCCTGCGCGAACACCACAACGAGACCTACAGTGGTCCCCATGCCCTCTATGCCAATCTGATTCTGCTGAGTAACTGTCTGCTCAAGCCCTATGGTCTGGGTGATGCCGCCGATGAAACCCCACCAGCCAGCATCCTCAATGCCCTCGGGATCACTCTGGATAAGGCACGTCAGGTCGCACAAAGCCATATGGAACAGGCCGCGCAGCTGGACGAACTGGCCCTGTCCATCAGCACCGGGGTGCAGGCCGCTTGAAATTCGGCACGCCCCGCACCATCTCTGCCAGAACCCATCCGGAACCCATCTGACAGAGAGAACCCCATGAACGATCACGACATCGAGCTAAGCAGCGGCATTGCCGCCTTTGAAGGCAAGCACTTCGGCACCGCCATGCAATTGCTCTCACCCCTGGCCGAAATGGGCCACCCCGAGGCCCAGTACCGCGTCGCCATCATGCATCAGAATGGTCTGATCGGTAGCCAAAACCTTAGCGAAGCCGCCAAATTCATGCGTGCCGCCGCCGAGCATGGTCATGCCATGGCCCAGCACGGCATGGGGTTCATGTACCTGGAAGGGGAAGGCCAGCCCAAGGACCCCGCCGAGGCGATCAAATGGTTTGAAAAGGCCGCCGCCCAGGGCCTGCAGGGTTCCCTGACCACCCTGGGAATGATGTACCAGGAAGGCAACGGCGTGCCCCAGGACGAGGAAAAGGCCAAGGAATACTACCGCGCCGCCGGTTTTGAGATGTAGCCTGCTGCTGAGCGGCTGAATACTGAACCGCCAAACTCCTGATCTAAACATCATCTCGCGCAGGGACGCGAAGGCGCAGAGCGGGAGCTGGCAAATGCCAGACCCTGGATTCTGTATCCAGCTTGTGGAGAATCCCCTAGCCCCT